>JAQSWN010000025.1 GCA_029266615.1 Polyangiaceae bacterium | reverse complement strand
CTCCGCGCGGCGCTGGTCGGTCTGGTCCACGGACAGCACGACCAACCCCTCCGGAACCGGCTGAATGTTGAGCTCGAAAAAGCCGGTCTCCCCGTCGCTATGCAGGAACCGATTCTCGACCCGCTGGGGCTGCCCCGTGTCCAACGCCCCTTGCAGTGCTTGGTGAATGGGGGTTCCTTCGAAGCCCGGGTAAAGGTCCACCGGCGTGCGGCCGAGCAGCTCTTCGCGGGTTAGGTGCGTTTGCTCGGCGCCGGCGCGGTTCACGTACACATAGCGGAGGCTACGATCCATGATCGTGTACCCCTCTTTCATGCTGTCCAGCGTGGTGCGCAGTCGCTCCGCGGTTTGGTCGCGCTCCTGCTCCGCGCGCACGCGCTTCGTCTGATCCGACAGCACTACGAAGCGGGCCGGCTCCCCGCGGTAGGTGGAGAGTTGACTGCTACCTTCCACGAACAGAACCGCCCCGTCTCGGCGTCGGTGCTTGGCGAGCCCGGCGGTATGCTCGTCGCCCGCCGCATCCAGCGCCGCCACCAGCCGCTCTCGATCGTCTGGGTGTCGCAAGTCATCCAGGCTCAGCGCCAGAAACTCTTCTCGCGTGTAGCCGTAAAGTGCGAGCGCGGCTTCGTTCACCTCCACGACGCGGAAATCTTTGACCGCGATCACGAAGCGCGCGATGGGGCTCGCTTCGATGAACTGGCGCCGGGCTTCCTCGGACCGATGCACGGCGGCCGTCATCTGCTCGGCGGCCGCGAACAGCCGGGCATTTTCGAGCGCGAGCGCGGCGTGGTCGGCGAGGTTCTGCGCGAGCTCCTGATCCTGCTCGTCGAACGGCGGCGACTCCGGTCGGAAGCGAGCCAACGACAGGATGCCGAGCGAGCGACCTTGCACCTGCAGCGGAACGAGCAGCGCGCTGTGCAACCCGAGCTTCTCCTGCCAGCGCGCCCGCTCCGGACTCGACTCGGTGGTAGCGGAAAGCCGTGGCGCCAGGATCGGCTCACCGCTCGTGATGACCCGATGGAATGACGGCTGAGCGGCGAGCGGAATCTTTCGGTCGCGGAAGCTGTCTCGGAACTCCCTCAGCACGTGCGGATCCGGCGCGTGCATGGCGACGGCCGTGACGGACTGCTGCGAGTCGTCCAGCAGGAACACCATGCAGCTGTCGCGCAGGGTGTCCCCCAGCGTTTCGGCGACCGTGTCCAGAAGGCGCGCGTAGTCCGTCGTCTCTTCCGCGAAGCGACGGGTTACATCGGAGATCGCGCGCAAGCGATCTTGGAGTTTCCGAACCTCGTCGGCCGGTCCTTGGGTAGAGCTATCGCGCCCCATCTTCCCGTTTTCTGGCTCGGCCGGTCAGGACCAGTCCGCAGCCGAGCGGAAGTATGGCCCCACTGCCTCTCTCGGCAAAGACAATTCCCTTGCCGCTAGCGGACCTCGACGTTCTCCCCGGAGACGCGCTCCGCCGCGAGTGAATCTCCGTGTATGGCTCGACGGCGCGGGCTAACCTCGGCCCATGGTGGCTTCGCGACGCGACCTCATCAAGCACGGCCTCAGCAGCGGCTTCGCGCTCGCGGTCGTTCCGATTGCCACCACGGTGCTCGCCACGAGTGCCCAGGGTTTGGAAGCAGGGGACGTAAAAATTGCTACCGCGGCCGGTGATATCCCCGCCTACCGCGCGTATCCCAAGGGCAGCCCGAAGAACAAGCTGCCGGTGCTGCTCGTCGTCCACGAGATCTTCGGGGTGCACGAGCACATCAAAGACATGTGCCGGCGCTTCGCCAAGCTCGGTTACCTGGCGATCGCACCGGATCTGTTCGCGCGGCACGGGGACGCTACGAAAATCGCCGACATCAGCCAGCTCCGGGCCCAGATTGTCTCCCAAGCGTCGGACGCGCAGGTCGCGGGCGATCTGGACGCCACCGTGGCGTGGGCGTCGAGGCAAGCCGAAGCGGACGCTTCGCGCCTTGCGATCACGGGTTTTTGCTGGGGCGGCCGCATCACGTGGCTGTACGCCGCGCACCAACCGAGGGTCAAAGCTGGCGTCGCCTGGTATGGAAAAGTCGTCGGCGATAAGGATCCACTGCATCCCAAAAGCCCGATCGACCTCGTGGGCGAGCTAAAGGCTCCCGTACTCGGGCTATACGGCGGCAAAGATCAAGGCATTCCGGTGGAAGGGCTCGAGCAAATGAAGAGCGCGCTCGAGAGCGGGAGCGCAGCCGCCAAGCAGGCCGAGATTCACGTCTACCCCGAGGCCGGTCACGCCTTCGCGGCCGATTACCGCCCGAGCTACCGCAAGGAAGACGCCGAGGACGGCTTCAAGCGCCTGGCGGCTTGGCTCAAGGCTCACGGCGTCTGATCAGCGTGCTTGGTCGCGCAAGCGCGCGGCCTTCATCAGCAGGTAGTTTCGCTCCGGCGTGCTCGCGGTGTGCGCAGCGGCGTCTTGATAGTGAGTCACCGCTAGCGCGTGCTGGCCGGACATTTCGCAGAGGTGGCCGCGTACCGCAGAGAGGCGATGGTGCGTCGCGACCCGCGCGTCCAGGCTCAGCGGCTCCAGCAAGCGCAGCGCGGCTTGGGGGCCCTCCACCATCGCGAGGGCTACCGCGCGGTTCAACGTGAGCATCGGGTTGTCACCGGAAACGCGCTCCAGCAATCCATAGAGCGCCAGGATCTGCGGCCAGTCCGTAGACTGCGTGCTCGCCGCTTCGTCGTGGCACGCCGCGATCGCCGCTTGCAGCTGATAGGCGCCGACCGCTCCTCGCGACAGCGCCTGCGTCACCAGCTGTACGCCCTCCGCGATGGCCTCGCGGTCCCAAAGGCTCCTATCTTGTTCGTCGAGCGGGATGAGCTCGCCGTCCAGCCCCGTACGGGCTCGGCGGCGCGCGTCCGTCAGCCGCATGAGCGCGAGCAGCCCCGCGACTTCGGGATCGTTCGGCAAGAGCTGCTGCACGCCGCGCGCAAGCCGAATCGCTTCGCTCGAGAGATCCACGCGCGAAAGCGCATCCCCGCTGCTGCTGGAATAACCTTCGTTGAAGATGAGGTAAAGCACGTGCAACACCGCGCTCAGCCGCTCGCCACGCTGGTCCGCGGTCGGCATCTGGAAGCCCGCACCGCTCTTCTTGACTAGCTGCTTGGCCCGGCTGATGCGCTGAGCCATCGTCGGTTCTGGCACCATGAAAGCGTGCGCGATCTCGGCGGTGGTGAGGCCTGCCACCGCGCGCAGCGTGAGCGCGATTGCCGACGTGCGCGTCAACGAGGGATGACAGCACATGAACAGCAGGAGCAGCGTGTCTTCCTTCTCCGGCTCATGCTCCGAATCGGGGGAGGGGGCGAAGTCGTCCTCGGCGCTGACGGCGAGCACCGTTTCCCGGCGCCGCCGCGCGATCTCCGAGCGTAGCTGGTCCGTGATGCGCCGCGCCGCGACCTGAATCAGCCACGCCCGCGGATTTTCCGGCACGCCGTCGCGCGGCCACGTCGTGGACGCCGCGAGGAGCGCTTCCTGCACGGCATCCTCCGCAGCTTCGAAGTCGCGGTAGCGCCGGACCACGGCGCCCAGCACCTGCGGCGCAAGGTCTCGCAGCAAGTGCTCGCCGACTTCACTCAACCTTACGGCTCCACCGGCGGACTGCACATGACCTCACGCACCTCGACCGCGATCCGGATGGGCTTGCCGCCCGGGCCCGGCGCTCCGGAGACGCGTCCCGCGATCGCGTACGCCTGCTCCGGGCTCTCCACGTCCACGATCCAGTAGCCGGCCAAGAACTCCTTGGCTTCCGCGAATGGGCCGTCCGTCACCTCCGGAGAGCCGTCCTTGGCGGAGGCACGCACCAAGCGAGCCTGCCCCGGCGGCGCCAGCCCCTCCGCCGTGACTAACACGCCTTCTTTTCGCAGGTCGACGTTGAGCTCCTTCATGAAGCCGACATGAGCCTTCAGCTCGTCCATCGTCCAGTTCTTCACGCCGTAGTCACCATCACCGCGCGGCGCATTCATCATCAACATGAACTTCATTTCGGACCTTCTTTCGCTGAGACGTCGGAGCGGGCGCGCCATTCTCGACAGCGCGCGGCTCGAATTTCGAAACTTTCCCCTAACCGTCTAAATTGCTTCGGCTTTTTTAGCCTAAAGCGACCACGTCCGAGCGGGTGTGGTGCTGCTCTGCCCAGGCCGTGAGCGCGACCGGCAGCGACCAGCCGAGCGACAGCACCTGTGCGGCCGGAGCGAAGCTCGCGGCTCGCACCGGAAGGCCCGTCAGCCAAGTGACCAAACAGTACACGGACATGTCCGCCGCACTCCAGCTGGTCCCGCACAGGGGGCGACCGAGACCGCGCGCCGCGACGCGAGCCGAAAGCGCCTCGAGCGCGCGCTGAGCGCGACCGACGACTAGGTCTCGCACCTGGGGAAATTGCGGGTCTCCGCTGAGGGCGTGATAGCGCATTCCGCAGTCACTCAAGATGTTCGAGACCGCATCGCAGAGCGCCATCACGGCAAACGTCTCTGCGCCGGTGATACCGCCCGGCCAGAGCGGCGGATCCGGGAACTTACGCTCGAGGTAGTGGAGAATGGCGGTGGAGTCGCTGACCACGACTTCGCCGTCCACCAGGACGGGTACGGTGTGCAGCGGATTCAGGCGGTTGACCTCCGCGCGATGCTCGGCCACGGCGCGGGCGTCACGCAACTCCGCCGACAGCTTCTTGTGCGCGAGCGCGAGCCGCACCCGCCGCGAAAACGGGGAGGTCGTGAAGTGGTACAGGATCACCGCGCTTGCTCCGTGTTCCGCGCGATGTACTCGGCAAAAGCCGCTTCGTAGTCTGGATGCCAGCGCGAGAGGGCGGGCCGGTTCTTGATCAGGTCGTCGATGGACCACTGCATCCGCAGCTCGTCCGTCTTGCGGTCTACGGCGCCGTCAGGGCAGAGGATGTAAAAGTCGCCGCGCGAAAGGCTCTCCAGCATGAACTCCACCACTTGCGCGCTCGTCCACGCCGCGGCCGGCTTCTCCACCGCGCCCGTCATGCCCGTATGCGTGAAGCCTGGAATCAGCAGATGAGCGGTCACACGCCCGGGAGCCGCGCTGCGCAGCGCGTGCGCCAGCGACTCCGTGAAGTTGCGGAGCGCCGCCTTGGACATGTTGTAGGCGGAGTTGCCGGGCGGGCTCGTGATGCCCTGCTTCGAGCCCGTGTTGATGACGAGCGCCGGCTTGTCCGCTGCCAGCATCGCCGGCACGAACGCCTCCACTCCGTGCACTACCCCCCAGAGGTTCACGTCCACGAGCGCCTTCCACGCCGCGCCGTTCTCCCAAGGCAAACCTGGATTGTTGCCCACCCCCGCGTTGTTCATGAGCACCGACACCGGGCCGAACCGCTCGGTCGTCGCTTCACGGAGTAGCAGCAGGTCCCCGGCGCGGGTCACGTCCGTCGGCATGGCCAGCACGTTTTGCACGTCGCCGAGCGCCGCAACTTGCTGCGCGGCGCCCGTCAGCGCGGGGCCAGGCAGGTCCGCCAAGACGACCAACATGTCCAGCTGCACGAACCTTTTGGCTGCGGCCAAACCAATGCCGCTCGCCGCGCCGGTGATCACCGCGACGTTACCGGGAGCGAAGACGGACGGAAGTGAGGCGGGGGGCGTCATGCTCGACCCGATAGCACTTTTTATCGACGTTGCCTGCGGCGTAACCGGACCCCTCGTGGCGGTTCTGTATACGGCATGGTCCCTCCAACCGCTCGAGCGACGCCGGTCGCCTCGAAGACGCTCGCTCTTCCCACGCAAGTCGCGAGTCGACCGCGCAATGTAGCGCTCGCGGCCCTCGATCAGGTCCGCGCGCAAGTCCACAGCCTCATGCCCGTCGTCGCAGGGGGCAATGACATGCCCTGGCTCGAAGCCGCCTACGCGCTCGGCTATCGGCCGATTCCGACGCGGTCGGAGCTCGGGGCAGGGTTTCTCGCGAACGGGATCGCCTGGGAGTCCGGGCGGCCCACGCTGTGTTTGGTCATCACCTCCGTAGGCGTTTACGGGCTGATGCAAGCGCTGCACGCGGCGTTCGTGAATCGGCGCCCCGTGGTGGTGATCTCCGGAGAGGTCGCGGGTGTCGGCTGTGGCAGTGTTCAGGCCGGAGAGGGTTGGGACGGGCCATCCGTCACTCAGGTAACGCGCGCACTAACGGCTTGGAGCTTCGACGCGACCACGCCCGAGCTCGCCGTACGGGCGCTGCGGCGCGGCGTCGCGCTGGCTGCGGCGAGCCAAAGGCCGGTCCACGTCAACGTGCCGCTGGCCGTGCAGAGGAGCGACGCCCCATGACGCCCATGACGACGATGATTGAGCGTGCGGTGGAGTTGCTGCTCATGGCCAGTCGACCGGTGATCCTCGTGGGCCCCCAAGGCTCGAACGCTCGCGCCGTATTGCTGGAGCTCGCGGACTTGCTCGGCGCCCCCCTGGCCACTACGCCTGATGCGCTGTCGGTGATTGACGGGCGGCGATCTTGCGGGGTCTATAGCTTCGGCGCGTCGCCGCACGCCCGGCACACCTTGGAGCGCGCCGACCTCGTCTTGGCGGTGAGCGACCTGAGCGAATTCACGTGCCGGCTCGGCGAGGGGCTCGCAGGGCGCACGGTCATTCAAGTCATCGACAGCGACGTGTGCCTGGGTCGTAAGCGGGAGCCCGAAATCGCGATTGTCGGGCCTATCGAGGAGATTCTGACGCGATTGCGTACGCGGCTGACCGGAGGCCTGCGCGGGGCGCGACCGGCGTGGTCCGACCCCCTGCCACCGCGAGCTCGCGGCAAACATCTCACGCTTCGGTCGGAGCACATGCACCCAGAGGACGCCGCGCTGGCAATAGAAGCTGCGCTTCCCGAGCGCGTTCGGGTTTGCCTCGACGTCACCTCCGCGGCGCTCTACTGCTATGAGCAGTGGCGCCTCACGCCTGCGCAACGAGCATTCTCCAGCGTCGAGCAGAGCGCGTGCATGGGCGAGGCGGTTCTAGCTTCTTTGGGCGTGCGGCTCGCGTCCAGTCTACCAACGCTGGCGCTGGTGGGAGACTGGGGCCAACTGATGGTTCCGGCCGAGCTCCACACTGCCGTCGAGCTCGGGCTCGATCGCTACGTGGTCGTCGTGTGGGCCAATGGCGGGGGCGCGTTCATCGGCGCCGGGATCGCGCAACAGGGCCTGCAGGTCCCGGAGTCCGCGTGGCGCTGGCGGCGACCACCTAGCTTCGCGCGCCTCGCGGAGAGCTTCGGGGCCCACGGGGTGGTCGCCACCGACGTTCGAACGCTGCAGCGAGCCGTCTCCGAAGGCCTTCGCGGCCCCGGCCCGGTCCTCATCGAAGCGCGCATCGATCCGCTCGCGTCAATCCCGGCCGGGGATCGCTTCCTCACCCTCGGAGAGTCACGCGCATGAGCGAAACCGAGCTGGTTCGTTGGATCGGGTGGTCGCACGTGCTGCAGCCGCCCCTGACATTCTTGCTGGCGAGCTCTCGTGGCCTCGATCTGCGTCGCTTCCTGGCCGATCAACCGCCGTTGATGGCGGCGGTGCTGCACAATATGGCCGTCGCTTCGGTCGCGCTGCCGACGACGCTCGGTCTGCTGCTCGCGCTGCGCCCCGAAGACGTGTTCCGTGCCGGCACGGCGCGCGAGCTTGCCTCGCTACTCGCGGCCTTTTGGAGCTGGCGCCTGTACCGTCAGCTGCGAGCATTGAGCCTCGCCTGGCCCCGACGACTGCGCACGTTGCATGGATTGCTGCTCTCAATCTTTCTCGCGCAGGGCCCATTGCTCGGCACCCTACTGTGGTGGAAGCCCTGAGGCTCGCGCCACGAACTCGAATCCAGCAAGCGGGTGCCATGACCTACGAGGCAACCGCGCGATACTCTGCCGAACCAGCGAACGACCTCGTCCACGGGTCGGGTGGTGTCACGGGTGAGCTCCCCAGATTGCACGAGCTCGAGGCTTGCTCCAGGGTTCGATACTGCGTTCGGTGCGCTGCAGTTGGTACGCACCGGGCTCGCGGCCACCGCCTCGGACAGCGTCTACGACAGTCCGAGCGCACCCGTCAGCCGAGAAGCGGACGTCGCGCTAGGGGTCGGCTTTCATGGTGTTGTTCGTGAGCTCGGCCATCTATGGATTCGTCAACACGAGCAGTTGCAGTCGGCTCAAGAACGGCGACGACTACGACCCGCAAAGCCCCCCGGAATCGCCGGAGACATGGAGTGCGAGCACGCCGGAGACGCGCCCCGCCGAGCCACTGCCGGCCGTCGCTCCACAACCGGAACCGGCCCCGGGCGCTCCGCCGCCGCCGCCGGAGGCCATTGCGGACCCGCCCTCGGATGCCGACTCGACGCCGGGTGACGCCGACCCCGGCAAAGCCCCCTAGCTCGGTCCAACCCAGCAAGCCAGTGCAAGCGGCGCAGTTGCTCCCGCGTCGGATAACACGCTACCTTGGGCCTCATGACGCGGAGAAGCGACGGCCGCGTCTGGGAAGGGACGGATCGCCCCGGTGAGCGCATGTCCGTCACCAGGCCGCAGTCGGACATCGAGATCGTCTCGGTACAAGGCTCGCACCGCCACTGGTGCGAGGCTCACGACGGCTTCACCGTCGCGCTCGTTCATCGAGAGCAAGGCGAGTTAGTCGCCGAATGGCGGACTCGTTGCCGCTCCCTCTCCACCGAGCGCGGCGGCTTGATGCTCATCGAGCCAGGGGACGTGCACGTGACCCAACGCGTACGCGCCCGCGTCGGCGTGGCTGACTTCGACGTCATCCGCTTCTCCCCAACTTTGCTCGCCCGCGCCTCACGCGAGCTGGGCTACCGAGGTGACTTTCACTTCCGTAGCCCCGCCGCGGAAGATCCGCTCGTTTTCGAAGCTTTGGATCGCTTCGTCGCGACCGTGGCGCGCGGGGAGGGGACGCTCGCGGTCGCTGACGCTTGCACCCACGCGCTCACGAACGTAATCACGCGCTTGGGTGAGCAGCCGCGGCCGCATGGGCTCTCCCTTTCCGCGGAGCGCGACTATAGGCTGCGGCGCGTCAACGACTACCTCGCCTCCCATCTCGACCGGCGCCCCACGCTGGAAGAGCTCGAGCAAGTGAGCGGGCTGTCTCAGTGGCGGCTCTGCGCGCGCTTCAATCAGAGTTACGGGACGAGTATCGGTAAGTGCTGGAACGCGCTTCGTCTCCGTCGTGCCCAGCGCGAGCTAGAACGGGGTAGGTCATTGAGTATGATCGCCTCGGAGCTCGGCTACCGCGACGAAGCGTACCTATGTCGGGTGTTCAAGGCACACTACGGAATTACGCCCGGGACGTGGCGGGCCATGTTCCGCACCAACGACTGCAGCGTCGGACGTAGAAGAAAAGCGCCCCTTCCTCGGTAACGCGCGACGCGCATTGGTTCTCTACCGCACATGACAGCGAAGCCCTCTTGTCACTCGACGCGTTGGAGCGTGATCCGCAGGGCTCAGGCCGGCGGCCCCGAGGCGCGGGCCGCGCTGGAGCAACTGGTGCGACGCTACGACACCTTCATCGAGGCCGCGCTGCGCCGCGCTCGGCGCCCACCTGACCTGACGGTCGAGGACGCCAAGCAGGAGTTCCTGGAGCAGCTCCTCAAGGACCTGCCGCGAGTCGTCGAGGGTCGGGGCCGGTTCCGCGGCTGGTTGAGCTGCGCCATGCACAGCTACATCTGCAACGCCCGCAGGCGCTGGTGGGCGAAGAGCAACCCCGGGCCCGCCACTGACTGCTCCGACATCCTGGAGCCGAGCACTTCCTACACCGCGGAGCACGAGCTCTTGCGCACCTTCGCGATCGACACACTCAAGCATGCGGCGCGACTCCAGCGGAGCCGGTCCTCCAACCGCGAACGCTTCGAGGCCTTGCGTCACTTCTTGCCGGGACCGGACATGAACTTGGAGGAGATCGCGTCCGTCTCGCGCCGCTTGGGCTTAACCGCCGTCGCGACGCGCAAAGCCATCTACGACCTGCGCACGCAATTCCGAGAGTGCCTGAACGAAGCGGTGGCGGACACGTTGGAGCCCGACGAAGTCTCGGATGAAGGCGAACGCGAGCAGGCAGTTCAGCGCGAGCTGCGGCAGCTGTGCACGAGCCTGTGCGAAGAGTGGGTAAGCGAAGCGGCGTTCGGGCGTTGAAGGAGGCGACGATGGATGGTTCACACGAGCCGGCACCGGGTCCGGTGTGCCCGCGTTGCGGCGCCGCGCTCCACGACGACGACGACGCACTGGATTGCGCGGGGTGCTGGTTTTCACTGATGAGCGGTCCCGGTGGCCGCGTCGTCGGCAACTACCGCTTATTGGGAGAAATCGGCCAAGGAGGCTCGGCGGTGGTGCATCTCGCCGAGCGCATCGGCCGCGGGGACTTGTTCGCCTTGAAGCTCGCTAGGCCCGAGGCGCAGCACGCCGGCCTGGCGTTTCAGAACGAGCTGAACAACGCGCGCCGACTGGAAGGCTGCGACGCGGGCGTCGTCGGAGTCGTGGATCATGGGCGGAGCGACGACGGCGAAGATTTTCTCGTTCTGCAGCTCATGGAAGGGGGCAGCCTCATGGACGCGGTCGCGGCCGGCAGGTACGCGGACGGTCGCTCCGGGTTGGCGCTCGTGGGAAGGCTCGCCAGTATGCTCGCGAGCGCGCACGCGCGCGCGGTTCTCCACTGTGACCTCAAGCCGGACAACATCCTGTTCGACGCGAAGGGAGGGCCACACTTGGCGGATTTCGGAGTGGGGCAGCCGCTCGCGGGCCCGGGCTCGTCGAAAGCCATGGCCCTGGGGGGAACGCGAGGTTGGATGTCGCCCGAGCAGGCTCGCGGTTTGAGCACGAACAGCTCGCCCCCGTCCGACGGCAGCCCGGCGGCTTTGACCGTCGCCTCGGACGTCTTCAGCCTTGGCGTGATCTTGCATTGGCTCGTTACGCGCGAGCCCCCCTTTGGCACGGGCCCCGACTACGAGCAGCGCGTGCAGTACCTCGAACCACCGCCGTGCATCGCGCCGCGGGGCCTTTCACGCGAGCTCGAAGGGGAGTGCGCGAGCATTTGCCGGCAAGCGCTCCAGAAAGACCCGGCGCGGCGCTATCAAACGGCGGCGCAGCTGGCGGAAGAGGTGAGCCGCGCGCTGGCGGGGCGTCCGTTGCTGTCCGAGAGCACGCGGCCACTCCGACGACTGGCTCTCTGGGTGAGTCGGCACAAGCTCCTCGCGCTGGCCGGGGTAGAGCTAAGCCTGCTGCTCTTGTACCTCCCGCTCGTCCCCTTCCTCGTGCTCGGTCAGAGCCGAGCGGTGCTGGAGGAGCAGAACGCGAACGCGGCGCTGCATCAGGCCGGCGCGGTGATGAACGAGCTGCGCGACTTTGCCGACCGCTTGATGACCATGGCCAAGCAGCCGGAGGTCCAGGCCTTGGCCGCTAGCGAGGCTCTCTACGTACCCAGCCCGGAGCTCGGTCGCTTCGCCACGGCCGACATCGACAACCTCATCGTGTTCTCGACCGACGGCTTCGCCAGGGCCCGCTGGCCAGTTTTGCGGGTCCGCCCGCGCACGGACGACTTTTCGTTCCGCGATTATTTCCAAGGCGCGGCCGGTCTTGCCCGTGAGGGCCTTCGGGAGCTCTACGTATCGCGTGTGATCCGGTCCCAGACGACAGGTCACCTGGATCTCGAGCTCGTCACTCCCATGTTCGATGTCAACGGCAAGTGGATTGGGGTCGCAGCCGGTGCTCGCCCCGCCCGCTCGACTTTCGGAGCCGTGCAGATGAACTGCGCCGGCGGTGGCGCGTGCTTGACCGGTCTGCTGGCGGCGCGCGACCGCGACGACGCCGGCGCACCGCAGCCTCCCGGCATCAGCTTCATCGCGGCGCCCGAGCTTCGCACCGGGCAGGAGGTAGCACTGGACATCGCACTATCTCGCAAGATCTGCCAGCGCATCGGCTGCACGCCCGCGCCGCGCGCTCAGTTTACGGCTCGCGCCAACGTGCGGCCGCTCGTCGAAGACTTCATCGATCCGGTCTCGGGGCGGGCGCTCCTCGGCGCCTTCGCGCCCGTCGGCCGTACCGGGCTCGTCGTCGTGGTCGCGACGCCTACCAGCGCCGTACGAGAGCTCACGGACCGAATGCTGGAGAGAGCGCGCTCTTACCTGGGAGTTCCGCTCGCGCTGGGCGCGGTCCTGTTTGCCGGGCTACTCGCCAGTTTGCGGCTCCGCGGAGCCCGGCTGACGGCGGGCGGTTAGAGTTCGCACGTGAGCGGGCTTTCGGCGTGGCCAGGCGTGGTTGCACACGAAGCTGCGAAATTGGGCTTAGTATTGCGCTCATGCAACGTAAAGCGGACGCGCTCCAGAACCTGCAGTGGGACGACGTGCGGCTCTTTCTCGCGCTGTGCCGGAGCCGTACGGTGGGCAAGGCGGGGCGCGCGCTCGGCGTGGATGCCTCGACGGTGTCGCGGCGGCTAGCCGCGTTGGAAGAAACATTGGCCACCGCGCTCTTCGAGCGGAGCCGCGACGGCATAACGCCCACCGAAGCGGCCGAGCAGCTCTTGTCGGTCGCGGAAGAGATCGAACAAGGGGTGGCGCGGTTCGCCAATCAAGTAGACTCGCTCGAGCGCGAAGCGTCCGGCTTGGTGCGGGTAACGTGCCCGCCCGACGTGGCAGAGGTCGTGGTGGTGCCGCTGTTGGAGGAGCTCTTGGGAACGCACCCGGGGCTGCGCGTGTCGTTGATGCCTGGCGAATCCGTGCTGGACTTGACGCGACGCGAGGCGGACCTCGCGCTGCGCACGGTGCGACCGCAAAGTGGGGATTTGGTGATGACACGGCTCACGAGCGCACGCTGGGTGCTAGTCGCGTCGCCGGGGTTGGCCAAAAAGCTCGGCACTTTGCGAGACTTCGCGGCTGCGCCCTGGATCGGGCCGGGGGAGGCGCTCGCCGGCATCCACGTGGCGCGCTGGTTCGCCAGACACGTGCGGGGGGTGGAGCCGGTGGTGCGCTCGGACAGCATGCGGCTGCACTTGGCGGCGGCTCGCGCCGGGGTAGGCGTAGCGCTCGTGCCGGAGCCGAGCGTCAAGCACTTCGGCCTCGTTCCTGTGAAGCTGAGTAAGGCGCTGCAGCCCGCGGCCGCAGATTGGCCCGTGGACGAGCTCTACCTGGTGACGCACCGCGCGCTGAGAGACGTGCCGCGCGTGCGAGTCGTTTGGGACTTGCTGCTCGAGCGTTGGGGATCGCGCTGACGCGGCTCGGAGCTACTGGCAGCCGGTGCCGCGCGTGGGGCCGAGATCCGCCCACCGGATTTGGCCGTCTTGCACGCCCCAGCGCTCGTTGGTGTGCTTCTCGAGGTCGATGAGCGCGTCCGCGTCGCCTTGGTTCTTGGTGCAGCAGCCGCCGCAGTCGGCGTCCCCGCACGTATCCAGCACGGTCACGACGATGGTCTTGTCGCCGCTCTTCAAGCAGAGGTCGTGAAGGGCAAGAGCGTCGAAGCCGGGGAACGCCGCCACGATGTTGCGCGCCTGCACCCACGCCTCCGGCTTTTTGCCTTCGCAGGCCGCGAATTGCCCGGCCCACATGCAGCCGTTGTACTTGACGCACTCCTCACTGCCGGGGTCTGGATACGATTCGTACCAGGTCTTGCGGGCGGTTTTCCAAACTAGGCCGGGTGTCTCGCAGCTGCGTGACGACGGGTTGCCACCGCTCGACGACATGCCGCCAGCGCCACTGGTGCCGCCACCGCCGACGGTCGCTCCTGCGCCGTCCGTGGTTTGCCCTTTCGGAGTCGCGCTGCTGCAAGCCAGGGCGAAACTCAAAAGCAACAGAGAGGTCACGCCGCGTCGCGGATCCTGGTCCAATCTGATGATCATGCAGAGGCTCCGTGCGGAGGCTAAATGGCGAGAGCCACAGGAGCAATTCGCTTGCCGTCGTTTTCTATGGACCTACCCGCTCAGCTGGTTGGCGAGCGTGGGCGCAGCTGGTACAGCGGTGCCGTGACCGAGCCAAAACTCCCGAGCCGCGAGCAGCTCCTCTTCAACCTGTACGAAGCCGCGGAGCTGGAGCACTCGTTGATGTGCACCTACCTCTACGCCGCGTTCAGTCTGAAGGACGGCGAAGCAGACGGGCTCAGCGCGAAGGAGGCCGACGCGGTGTCGCGCTGGCGACGCACCATCGTGCAGATTGCGGTCGAGGAGATGAGTCACCTCACGGCGGTCTGGAACATCAGCTCCGCGCTCGGCGGCTCGCCGCGGTTCAATCGCGACAACTTCCCGCTCGACCCGGGCCTCTTGCCGGCTGGCATCGTGGTTCGGCTAGCGCCGTTCGGGGAAGACGTGCTGCAGCACTTCGTGCACCTGGAGCGGCCCGTCTCCTCGAACGAGCCGGACGGCGCGGGCTTTCTGCCCATGTTCGACTTCAAGCGAGGCCTGCCGAGCAGGCGGCTCACCCCGAGCGTCACCGACTACGAGACCGTGGGTGAGTTTTACGCTCAGCTCGGGGATTGCCTACAGGCGTTCGCGACGCACCACGGCGAGAAGGTCGCGTTCTGCGGAGACGCGGCGCTCCAGCTGTCGCAGAACGAGGTCCAGCTCCTCGGCGCCAAGCCCGTGATCTGCTCGAAGACCGCGCTCGGCGCGTTCATCACGATTCGCGAGCAGGGTGAGGGCGCAGCCGAGCACTTGGAAACCTCCCACTTCGCGCGTTTTCGAGACATTCAGCGAGAGCTTGCCGCGCTCAAGGCGGAAAATCCGAAGTTTAGTCCCGCGTTTCCCGCCGCGCACAACCCGGTGCTCCGCCGCCCGCTGCGGCCGGAAGGTCGCGTGTGGATCGAAGACGAGGTCGCCGCATCCACCGTAGATTTGGCGAACACCGCGTACGCCCTGATGCTGCGGCTGCTCGCCTACTCGTATCTCTTGCCACGTCCCAATCCGGAAAAGGGGCTGGCCGTGGACTTGTCGCTCGGGCTCATGCACGCGCTCACGTTGCTCGCGGAGCGCGCGGTGCGTCTCCCGGCCGGTCCCTCCAATCCCGATTGCCATGCCGGCGTCTCTTTCACCGCGCTCCGAGACGCGGGCGCGTTCCCACCTAGCGCCGGCGCCCGCCACGCCTTCGTCGAGCGGCTCGAGGAGATGGTGGCGGCTGCTCGTCAACTAGCCGAGAGCGGCGACGACCGCACCGTGCGCGCTCAGCGCGCGCTAGAAGCGCTCCTGGAGCGCGCCAAACGAGGCTTTGCCGCGGCCAACGCGCGAGGCACGGATACCGTGGTCGCCCCGGCTGCTGCCGCGTCACCGCCGAAACCGGCCGCGGCGGCGGGAGCCCCCGGCGAGCCTGCGCGCACGAAGGCCGGCATCCCGATACCTCGCAGCGAAGACGGCGTCGACTACATCGACAGCAAGCGCCTCACGCTCGTCTACGAGGGCAAGCGCTGCATCCACGCACGTTTCTGCGTCACGGGCGCGCCCAAGGTCTTCATCGCCAATATCGAAGGTCCGTGGATCGATCCGGACGGCATCGACACACCTCGGCTCATAGAGCTGGCCCACGCTTGCCCGTCGGGGGCGATTCGTTACGAGCGACGCGACGGCGAGCCGGACGAAACGGCTCCCCCCGTCAACTTGCTTTCAGTGCGCGAAAGTGGGCCCTACGCGGTCCGCGGCGCCCTATCGGTGGGGGGGGACACAACCAGCTTCCGCGCGACCCTGTGCCGCTGCGGCGCTTCCAAAAACAAGCCGTACTGCGACGGCTCCCACAAAGAGATCGGATTTTCCGCCACGGGCGAGCCGCCCACCGGTCAGGCCGACATGCTCGAGGTGCGGGACGGACCGCTGGAGGTCGAGCCGCAGCCGGACGGGCCCTATCAGGTGCGTGGGAACCTGGAGATCACGAGCGGCACCGGTCGCGTCGTGGCGAGGCTGACGCAGGCTCGGCTCTGCCGCTGCGGCGGAAGCGCGACGAAGCCGTTCTGTGACGGCACACACGCCCGTATCGGCTTCCGCTCTTAGCGCTTGCCGGGCCCCGCCCCCCGACGTCCGGCATTTGTAAGAAACGCGCGTCGGCTAACGGGCGCGCGGCGCTCCTAGCTAACCCGGGCAGACGTCGAGAGAGGCTATAGTCGGCGAATATGGCGCCCCTGTCCCTTCCTCCGCTACGCCAGGTGCTCGCGTGGGCCACCGATCAGGGAATGAGCGTCCAGGGGCAGCTCAGTGAGCACCAGCTCGCCGCGCTGGAGCGAGTCTTTGGCGGTCAGGAGCCGTGGAGCTTCGAGCACTACGAGCCGCTCCGCGCTTTCGGTTATGCCTTGGCGCGCCTGACCTTACCGGATCTGCCCGCGCTCCTGAACGTCGGGGACGTGCTTCAAGCGCTGGACGAGCTTCGGGAGGGCGCGGTCGCGGCGTGGCCGACCCACGAAACGGTGGCGGAAAGCACCTTCACCGAGCTCGGCTACGCGGCTACGTCCGCCTCCATCACGCGGGTTCGCGATTCGAACTCCGCCGCTTGGCGAGAGCACGCGGAGAACAACAGGCAGGTCTTGGTACGAGCCGCCGAGCGCGCCGCCGGGGCGCGCGCAGTCGTGATCGGCGCTGGCAAGCTGTACGACATTCCGTTGCGCAAGCTGGCGGAGCGCTTCGAGCAGCTGCTGCTCGTCGATATCGACGCGGCCGCCTTGGCGGACAGTGTCAAACAGGTCGGCCTGGAGCCGAGGCTTCAAGCGCGCTTGTCCCTCGTGCAAGCGGACGTCACGGGCATCAACGACGTCTTCGTAGAGAGAGCGCGCGACGCCCTCGGGAGGGACGCAGAGCTCGAGGTTTACGAAGCGCTGCTTCGCCTCCTTCACGAGTACCGTCTCGACGAGCCACCGCGGCTCTTTCCGGACGGCGCGATGGATGGCCCCCCCGACTTCGCGTGCTCGTCCATGGTCTTGTCTCAGCTGGCGACGCCCCTCACGCAATACGTGCTCGAGCGCTTCGCTCGGCGCTTCCCAACGAGTGAGCGCACGCACACCCGCGAGTTTCAGCTCGCGCTCGGACAGTTCTCGCACCGGCTGCAGCTGGCGCACGTCCGGTCGCTGCTGGCGGCGGCGCCCTGCATCGCGCTCAGCAGCGACACGACGAGTCGATACACGTCACTGAACGCGATTGGCAACGTGGTTGAGGCCTCTACCCAGCTCCCATTGCTCGGCGCGCCGACCTTGAACGCACTAGTGCCGCGCTTGCAGGCGCGCCCAGTGCTCGCCGGCCAATGGGAGTGGCGTCACGTCGTTCCCACCCGCAGCAAACCGCACGGGCGCACGGTGGTCGTGGCGAGTGTCGTCGCCGACCGCTGCTAAAAAGCCTCGAGCTTGGGGCAGCAGTCGCACGCACGCTGAAAAATTCCAGCATGCCGCGCCGCGCTCGGACACAGGTGCATCGCGGCGCGAGCGCACAGCTCACGTCGCGCATCGCGCTCAGTCGGATGATGCCGATCGATACACCGCGCTCGATGCGCGCGGAGCACGATTGAAGCCGCTTCCTACGTTCACGGCTCGACGCGCCGCCAACCTCGAAGTTGCACGCTCGAACCTGGCGTCGTCGTAGAGCGTCTCGTCTGCGAGTCCCGAGCTTCCGAGCGATAAAATGTAAAATGCACGCAGTCGCTGACTGATTCGTGCCCTCCAATCGCGTCTGGCGAGAGGCGTTGTCGATTTAATGACAGATTCACGGCCGCGGAGCACTGCCGTTAGAGATGAACCTCGTCCCTTGCGTGGCTCGAACATGCTCGGCAGTCGCCGTCCTGGGCCTCATGGGCCTTTCGTCGCTCGCTTGCACGGGCGGGCTGAATGGCGATGGTGGGCCCGGGTCAGGTGCCGCAGGCCAAACGGCGGGGTCCCCCGGCGCGGGTGGCAACGGCGCAGCTGCCGGTCCCAGTACGGGGGGTGGCGGAGGCGCAGGTCCGCTAGGCCTAGGCGGGCCTAAGTTGCGGGTCCTCAGCCAAGCGGAGTACCGGGCCGCCGTGGCGGACCTGGTGGGGCCCACAACCACACAGCTCATCCTACCGGACGATTTGATGACCGCTGGCTTCATCGCCATCGGCAGCTCGGAGAAGGCCATCAACTCTCCGGCCGTCGCTTTCTACGAGACCGCCAGCCGAGCGGTGGCGGCAGAAGTCTTCGCTGACGCGACGCGTTGGCAGACGCTCGTCGGCTGCCAACCGCAAGTGGACCTCAGCGACGCTTGCGTGACTACCTTCGTCCAAACCTTCGGCAGGCGCGCGTTCCGGCGCGAGTTGGCCGCGGACGAGGTCCAACAGTGGCTGCTCGTGGGCAAGCAAGCGGCGCAACTGTCGACCAGCGCGGCGCATGGCCTCTCCGCCATCGTCTCCGGCCTGCTTCAATCCCCCTACTTCTTGTATCGAATAGAGATCAACAAGCTGGACGAGAGCATCGGCCGCCTCAAGTACGACGGCCCGTCCATGGCGACGCGCTTGGCCTTCCTGCTCACGGGCTCCCACCCGAACGACGCTCTCCTCGCGGCGGCCGCAGCCGGCCAGCTCGATACCGTCGAGGGCGTGAGGACGGCGGCGGCCGCACTCATGAACGACCCCCGGGCCATCGGACGGATGGCGGGGTTCTTCGACGAATTCTCTCAGGCGAATCTCGTAATGGTGGTCGAGAAGAGCCAAGAGATGTTCCCGACCTTCAACCTTCCGCTGCGAAACTCGATGCTGCAAGGCACGCAGCTGTTCATCAGGAACATCGTGCTCGCGCCCGGCGCGGACGTTCGATCCTTCTTCGACAGCGATCAGACCTTCGTGGACGCGAACTTGGCGCCCATCTACGAAGTCACCGCGCCTGCTTCTGGTTTCGCTCAAATCAAGTTGCCCCCCGAGACGGGGCGCGCGGGCATCCTGGGCCAAGCCGCGGTCCTCGCGGGCCACTCGCAGCCCGACCACAACTCGCCCACCCGTCGCGGCGTGTTCATCGCCCAGAACTTTCTTTGCAGGACGCCTCCTCCACCCCCGGACGGCGTCATCACGACGCTGCCGCTGGATCCGACCAAGACCGAGCGCCAAAGGTTGGACCTGCACCGAACGGACGCATCCTGTAAGGGGTGCCACCAGCTCTTCGATCCGCTCGGCTTCGGGCTCGAGCACTTGGACTCGATCGGCAAGTACCGTGCTACGGAGCATGGCCTCACCATCGACGCCACCGGAACGCTGGACGGAGTGCCGTTCGACGGAGCCGCGCAGATGGGGGCGGCGCTTCGACAGAGCGCGGTCGCCCTGCGGTGCATGATGAAGAACTATTACTCCGAGGCGAACGGGCGCGTGGAAGCGGACGCGGATGCGGCCCAAATCGATGCGCTGGGACTGACCCTGGCCGCGAAGAACTACGTCTGGCGTGACCTCGTCGCCGAATTCGTCGTGAGCGACGCCTTCCGTTCCGCGCCCGCGGCGCCTCTAACAGCGGGGACTAAGTAGAAGATCATGGAGCTGCTAAATAAACTGAGGGTTTCTCGGCGGTTTGCGCTCCGCGGCGCGCTCGGCGGTATCGGGGTTGCCATGTGGCTGCCCGTGCTGGACGCGATGTGTAACAACAACGGCACGGCGTTCGCCCAAGGGGAGGCGCTCCCCACTTCGTTCGGCATCTGGTTCTGGGGCAACGGCATCCACACGGACGTTTGGACGCCGAAGGCCGCCGGCAGCGGGGACGCGTGGCAGCTCCCCACGAACCTGCAAGACTTTGCCGAAGTCAAAGACGCCATGACGCTGGTGACCGGGCTGGACATGCTCGACGCCAAGTTCAAAGGGCACGGTTGGGGCGTGGCCTACGTGCTCGCGGGCGGCGACGGCAACCTGTGTAGCTTGACGTCCGACATCGATCGGGGCGGCAACCAGTTCGAGACCTCGCGGCAGACGCAGTATCAGCCTACCGTCGATCAAACCATCGCCGACGCCCTCCATACGAACGAGCCGTTCAAGTCGTACGAAACGGGCATGATCCCGTTCACGGGCGACGTGGCCATGGGCACCGTTGGCAGCAACCTCGCTCACCGCGGCCCCAGCAACTTCCTCGCGCCTAGGCGGGATCCAAAGGCCATTTTCGACGAGTTGTTCTCGGCGGTAGCACCTCCGGCTCCCGGAGGCGGCGGCAGTGGCGCTGGAGGCTCAGCCGGCGTTCCCTCGGACATCTCCTTCAAGACCCGCCGAAGCGTGCTCGACGCGGTCATGCAAGACGCCAATCGGCTGAAGATGACCCTTGGCGCAGAAGACTCCAAGCGCATCGACGCTCACATGGACGGCATTCGGGAGCTGGAAAACCGCATTCCGAACGCAAACGGTACCGGCGGCGCAGGCGGTACGGGCAGCACGGGTACGATGTGCACGCCTCCCGAAGCACCCCCGGTTACCCTCGCGGACATCACCGCGAAGAGCCAGACGATCAACCGTCTGCTCGTGGCCGCGCTCTCCTGCAACTTGACGCGCGTTTACTCGCACATGTGGTCCGGCCCCCGTAGCGATAGCTCCTATCCGGTCATCCAGCTCAACGGCGCTCACCACGCATACACGCATGGTGACGATGGGCAGGAGCCGAGGAAGATCGAACGCTACATCATGAGCCAATACGCGGATCTCGCGAAGGTCATGAAGGCGACTCCCATGGGCGCCGGAACCGTGCTCGACAAGACGCTCATCTACGGCGTCAGCGAAGTCGCCGAGCCCCACGATCACGTCATGAAGAACTATCACATGGTTCTGATGGGGCACGGAGGCGGCAAGCTCCCCGGCAATCGCCACGTTCGCCTCCCCGGACGCAAAGTGACAGAGCTCGTCCTCACCCTGCAGCAAATCATGGGCTTGAACGTGGAGAGCTGGGGCAGCTGGGACAGGACCAGTAAGACGATGCCCGAGCTGTGGACGTGATCTGAAGCCCGCTCGCGCCCCCAGCAGTACTGACTTTCCTTCAAGGAAACGCAGTGGGGGCGCAGGGCGGGCGCGCTCTCGTCGCGAGCTCCAGGCGCCGTATCCCCCTCGACGTGGCCGAGCCCTCGCTCTGCCCCTGGGGCGACGCGTCCACGCCGTTTAGGGGCATCATTCGCTGTCACGGCCCTAGTTGCGGTCTGAGCAACCGGTGTTGTCCCGGCCAGAGTTTGGCGCTTCGCGGCATCTAAGCTGGGCGCAGCTGCCCCTGCGCGGTCCTTTTTCCATCGGGAAAGTGCCGCGTCAAGCCGTGAGAGCCCCGGTCGTGTCCTCGGCTACGTCGTGGGAACACGGCTCGATGTGCGATACGCGAGATGCGTTATGCGGTCGCGAATCACGCGCGCTCGCGGCGTAGGCACGAGTCGAAGCGGTCAGTGCACTCGACGTCTCACGGCGCGACGCGGCGTGGATGTCAGGCGACCGCGTGCGTGGATTGCCGGAAGCAAAAGATCGGATTTGACGGATTTTTCCCACTAGCCGCGAGCGGCGCGAAGTGCCAGATGCGGATTTTTTACATATCTCCGCCGCTACGATCCAAGACCCAAATCGCATGTCGAGGTAGGGTGAGTCTGTCGCGCCGCGCTCGGAGGAGAACAGCCATGAACGTCCGCAAGTTCGAGCCAAAATTCATGAAGGTGGGCGTGCTGACGGCCGCGCTGCAGGAGCTCACGCCCCGGAATGTGCGCGACCCCGACCCGGATCGTGCCATCGAAGACTGGCTGTACTTCGGCCGCGAAGTGGGGGCGGACGTGCTCCAGCTCTCGGCCGCGCTCCACCCGTCGGAGAGCGACGTACCGGCCGAGGCCATGCTCGACCCCGTCGCCAACACGCTGGATCTTCGCGCGCCGTTCGACGCCGCCCGTCGCGACCGCGTGGAGGCTGCGGTCAAGGAGTCCAAAGTCGGTATCAGCGACATCGCCTACTTCGACAACCTGCTCCACGACGACCGTGCCATTCGCGAGAAGAAGCTCGCCTTCATGCGACGGGTCTTCGACGCGGCCGCGCTGCTCGGGGCGCCCGCGGTGTGCGGCTTCGTCGGCCGCGACCAGACCAAGAGCATGGACCAAAACCTCGAGGCGTTCGAGGCCATCTTCGTGCCGCTGCTCAAAGACGCCAAAGCGCGAGGCATCCGCTACCGCTTGGAGCAGTGCCCGATGCCGGGGTGGACGACGGGCGACAACTTCCACAACAACATCGGCTACGCGCCGGGCGCATGGATCGCCCTCCATCGCATCTGCGAGCGGCACGGGGTGGGGGACCAGCTGCGCGTCCACTACGACCCCTCGCACGCGATCCTCATGGGGCAGGACACGCGCTCGATTTTTCAGTTCCTCAAAGACAACGACTACGCGTTTCTGGTGGACGGCTTCCACGTCAAAGGTCAGGTTATCGATGCCAAGGGCGTTTCCGCCTGGGGCTACGGCGGCCAAACCATGAACCGCGGTGACTGGGTCGGCGGCAAGCCTTCGGAGAATCCGGCGGACCAACTGAACGCGTGGAAGAAGCAAACCGTCCTGTGCGAGCACGAGCTGCCGGGTACGGCGCGCCACGACCCGCTCGCGTACCTGCAGAATCGATCTGTGGACTGGCTCGACCACCAATTGGCGGCGCGCGAGCTCCTCTCGCTGGACTTCACCAGTGCCCCGCTGATCGTCGAGCACGAGTACGGCCCCGCGCGCACGCAGGACAAAGAGAAATTGAAGCCCATTTTGGCGGGCTCGCTGGCATTTACCCGCAAAGTCGACGAAGCGGCTGCCTGCATGTACGCCCTACAGGCCGAGGTCATGGCCGCGCAGGGCATTCCGGTTCAGGGGCGAGGCCGCGAAGCCTACCGCTCCTGATCAGCATCAACACTCTGCCGCTCTATTCGAACCGTACCCCCCGCAAAGGCCAACTCCATGCGAACCACCACGACTCTCAGTGTCTCTTTGCTCCTTGCCCTCCTCGGGGCGAGCGCATGCGGCGCGGACGGGCCCAGCGCCGATGACCTCAACCAGAATCCGCCGAGCAGCGCCGGCCAGATGAACGGCGCCGGCGGCGGCGCCAGCAGCGGTAGCTCGAGCGTGTCTGGCAGCGGAAGCGTCGATGGCACGAGCGGCTCGTCCGTGGGCACGGCCGGCAGCTCCGGTTCGGGCGCCATTCCGGTTGGAGGCAGCGGTAGCGGCGGCAGCGGCAGCGCGACGGCTGGTTCCGCCGGTGCGGGCACCACGGGCGGCGCCGCCACTGGCGGCGGCACGGGCACGGGGGGCGGAGGCGGAAGCGGTGGTGGAGCCACAGGCCCCTACGCGCCGCGTTCGGGCACCTTCAAGATGATGGTGTACTCGCGCCAGGGGCCGGGCGGGTACCGTCACGCCGCCGCCATCGGCACCGGCAAGACCATGCTCGCCGAAATCGGTTTGGCGCAGGGCTTCGATATCGTCCAAGTGGAGACGGACGCGGACAACACGAAGTACATCACTCCCGAGGGGCTTGCCCAATTCGAGATCATCTTCTTCCTGAACTCGACGAGTGACATCTTCAACGACGCCCAGCAAAAGACTTACGAAGACTGGATGACGCAGAAGAACGGCGCGTTCGCCGGCGTCCACGCGGCCACCGACACGGAGAACGGCTGGGCTTTCTATTCGGAGGTGACCGGTCAGTACTACAACGGTCACGGCAACGCGGGCACCGCGGATCAGATCCAGCTCGAGTCAACGATGCTGGAGTTCCCCGCGCTGAAGGGCGTGCCCAACCCGTGGCAGCGCAACGAAGAGTGGTACAAGTTCAATTCTTGGCAGCAGTGGAGCGCCAAGCCTGGCTTCAAGATCTTGGGCAAGAAGGCGGCGGATGGTCAACCCATCATGTGGACGCGCGAGTATGGTAACTTCCGCTCGTTTTACACGGCCATCGGTCACGATGGTGTCGTGTTTCAAGACGCCACCGTCAAAAAGCACATTACCGGCGGCATCATGTGGGCCGTGCGTCGTGAGCATTTGATTAAGTAACAGTCACCTTAGCGCTGCGCTTCACTCGCTGGCGCACTCCGCTCGTCGCGGGGTCGCCAGCGCCGGAGAACGTCTGCGCGAAGACCGAAAGGGCGATGGATGTGGGTCAGTACTAAGAAGGCGAGCGCCTTCGCTCTAGCGGCGATCGCGACGTTGTGGTCGTCTGCGCCTCGCGCAGAAGTGAAGTTGGCCGAGGCCGGCGGTTGGATCGTTACGACGGATGGCCGCGTGAACGCGTTCGTGTCGCACGTTTGGGGCGACAATCGGCCGGAGGGTCTGAACAGCCTGAACTGGGTGGGCTTCAACGAGTCCACTTCGTCCTCGCAGGCGGACGCGGCCGGCCAGCTGCGCAAGACCAAGATTCGTTCTGGTTACGTGCCTTCGACGCTCGCGTTCAACTTCCGAAAAGAGGTCAGCGAGAACCTGAAGCTCGCGAGCCGGGTCGAGGTGGGGATGCAGATCACCAACATCGACCCCTCGGCCGTCGCGGACCCAACGTGGATGGATCCCCGTTCGGTGTACCTTGACGTCTCGGGCAAGTGGGGAGGCGTGCGGGGCGGCCGCGACCTCAGCTTGTTCCCGCGCCAAAACCTGCTCATGAACTACGAGATCGGCCACGCGTACGGCCTCGGGTTCCCCTGCGCGTACGACAAGATGTTTGGCGGCTCGTGCGGTCACGTCGGGTTCGGCACGCTCTGGCCGGACTTTCGCGCGCAACTGACGTACACGACGCCCACGATCGCGAAGATCTTCAGCGTCAGCGTCGGCGTCTTCGACCCCCGTTCGATTCCTACCTACGAGTGGTTCCAAACCCCGCTGCCTCGCTTCGAAGCCGAGGCCGTAGCCAACTACAGCTGGCGCGAGGGCTGGGGCTTCAAGCTGTGGGCCAACGGCTTCCAGCAGAGCATCGGGACCACCGAATCCGTGGATCCCGACAATGACCCCATGACGAACAACTCGGCGCGCCGGAACTTTCGGCAAAGCGCGTACGGTATCGGCGGAGGTCTTCAGGCCAATCTCGGGCCCGTCAAAGCGGGGCTCTCTGGCTACAACGGTCAGGGTATGGACGGCTTTACGACCTTCACCTTCAACCCGATCTACATCAGCCTCGGCTCGGAGGTGAACGGCCGCGAGGTGAAGAACTACGAGCGTAAGTTCCGACCGACGCGCGGCTTCCTCGCGCAGGCTTCCGTCAAGTTCGGCAACACGTGGGTCATGGGCGGCTTCGGACAGGCGCGCTTCGATAGAATGGCGCTCGACGCCCCGGTTTCGACCGTCGACGCCGCCCCGTTGCTGCGCACCCAAACCGGCATCAGCACCGGCGTTTTCCATCGAATCGACCAAATCGTCCTCGCGCTGGACTACTTCAACGCCCACTACGCGTTCGACCCTCGCAATATCGCCGACGCGTCGTCTGCGACCGGGTCCCGCTACGTCGACGTTCAGCAGACCGTTCACATCGTAAACGGCGGCGTCACGCTCGAGTGGTAGGCTTGCGGCGTCATGAACGTCGCCGTCCCGCTGGCTCTGCTCGCATCGCTCGTAGCGGGTTGCGACGGGCGTCCCAAGCTGCGCGCGGCTCCTTCTGACGGAGGGGCCGCCGTCGCGCAGGGGGCGCCGCACGCAGCCGCGAGCGACTCGGACGAATCGGGCCACGGCGAGGCTCACCCCCCTTCACCCGGTCCTCCGGTGGCGACGGCGACTGCGCTCGCGCCCCAGGCGCGCGCCGAGCTCACGACCCTCCGAGTCATGGCCCACGTGGGAGCGGTAATCATCCGCAAGGAGGAGGGGGGCTGGGTCGTCAGCGGGCCAAACGGCTGTCAGGTCTCACCCGCACGACTGGAGCGCGCGCTCGACAATTTGGCGAGCCTTCGCAGCGTCCCCACCCCCGAACGCCCTCAAGACGGCGCGGAGTTCGAGCTGCAGGTGGTTGCTCAGGTCGGGCAGGCGCGCGTGCTCCATTTCGACATGGCAGGACGCGTCGCCGGCAGGGACCTCGTGCAACTGGGTGACTACTCGACGCATTGGATTACCGGCTTCGACCGCGAGCTCTGGGCGCCGAACGCGAAGGCCTGGTGCGGCCCAAGCTGACCTGCGGCTGACCCGCTCACCCTGGGGAGCATCATCGCCTTGCATTATCGCAACGTAGCTGTGAGGTTTGCCAGGTAGCGATGCAACTATGCACCGAGCATCCTCCGGGGCATGTCCTTCCGGCCATTTTCCCTCCTTGAGGTCGTGGCGGCGCTCGGCTCTGGCCTGATCGCCGGGGTCTTCTTCGCGTTCAGCAGCTTCGTGTTGCCGGCTTTGGCGCGATTGCCGGCGGCTCACGGCATCTCGGCGATGCAGAGCATCAACGTGGTCGTGCTCAATCGCTCGTTTCTGGGCGTCTTTTTGGGCACCGCGGCTTGCTCGATCGTGCTCGCGCTCCGCGCTACGGCAGACTCCTCGACGAGCGCGCGGCTCGCGCTGGCGGGCAGCTTGTTTTATTTGGTGGGGTGCGTCGTGGTCACTCGAGTCGGAAACATTCCGTACAATGACGCGCTGATGCGGCTGGCGCCGGACACACCGCAAGCGGCGGCGCTCTGGGAGCGCTTCGTGGCGCGCTGGTCGGTGTGCAACCACGTGCGCGGCGTGGCGAGCTTCCTTGCCTGCACGCTGTTCATCCTCTCGCTCTGCGGCTGCAGTCGATTTGGCGTGTGCGCGACACCGGACCGCTCGCGGCTGGACTTGCTTCCGAACAAGCTTTCGGAGACCGGAGAAGACAGGCCCGAGGTGCGTGACGGACGAAAGAGCTTCGCGCTCGGGCTTTCGGCGATCCAGCTCTCGCGGGAGACGGAGCCGGGGCTTTTGCGCCTGCGAGACCTCGCGGGGGAGCTCGGCGCGGTGGAAGACACGGCCGCGTATCGGACCGCTCAGGGTACGGCGTTCGAGCCTGGCGCCCCCGATGCCAGCCTCTTGGTCGAGCTCATGTCCAGGCGAGGCTTCCTCCTGCAGATACCGCCGCTCGGAACCGAGCGGATAGATGCGGCCGCGGTCAGTGCGGTGAGAGGCTGGATTTTAGGGCTACGTTGACGACGGCTCGTCGTCTTCACCCGGAGGACGCGGTACCCGCAGCCGCTCGACCGACGCATACGGCTCGAAGAGCTCCCGGCTCGCCGCCCGCTGGCGCCGCACCTGCACCGCTTTCCGAGCGGTCTCGTGCATGACGTCGAACGGAACCGGCTTTACCAAGTAGGCGAAGGCTTCGTGCTCGCCGACCTCGAGCGGGGTGTGGGGGCCCGGCGAGCCCGAAGTGAGGATGACGGGTAAGTCTCGATCCAGCTCGGCGAGGGTTTCCAGGAGCTCGATCCCGCTCATGTCCGGCATGTGCACGTCACTGATCACGACGTCGAACGAGAGCTGCTGAGCGAGCTCGACCGCGACGCGGCCGTTCCACGCTTCGATGACGACGTAGCCGGCCTTGTTGAGGCTGCGGCGAAATAGACGTCGGAGCTCCGGTTGGTCGTCGACCAAGAGCACCCTTCCGTGACTTGCCGCGGCTTGTTCCTCGAGAGCCTGAGCCTTTGACATGTTCCCTCGACCGCACCGGACGCTTCGCCCAAGAAGCTCAGCGAGCGCCGCAGTCCAAAACTAGATAACGGTAGGCTCAGGCGGGACTTGAATCAAGAGGTTCTCGCTCGCACGGGCGCCAGGAGAAACGCCTCGCGTTTCCTCAAATTGGGACGAATGCTCGACGTGAACCACTCGCACCTTACGCTCACGTCGCCGCGCGCGCGGGTGGTCCGTTGCGACGCACTCCGCTCTGGCGTTTGTGCGTCTGGCGCGTCGGCGCGTCTGGCGCGTCTGCCGCGGATTCAATGTCTGCTGGACCGGAGTGATTGCCGCGCTCTCGACAACGGTCCTTTTCCATCGGCAGCGGAGGGGTGTGGGTGGGGGTGGTGACCCGCCGTACCTCTCCGCTCAGCGATGACTCCCGTTCAACGCCGGGCGACGCGCTCGATGGGTGCGCCTTCGAGCTTGCTCAACACGGCGGGCACCCGCGAGACGGCGGAGCTGGCGGCGGCGTCTACCGCGTCCAGCGATGAACCGCCGATGGCCGAGGCGCTGCCGCGCACATCCGCGACCAGCTCCTCACGCTGGTTTTTGACCGCGAGGCTCACGATGCAAACGACTTTCGTCTGCTTCGTGCCGGGCTCGGCGTAGCGTCGAAGCTGCACGATCGCGGGAGCGAGCGCGTAGCCGCGGAGCGAGCTCCCAATTCCGCTCTGCGACACGTGACGCGTCACGGCTTCTTGTAGCGCGCGGTGCAGCTCCGCTTTCGAGGCCTCAGCGGTGGTCGCCGCACGCGCGGTCTCGCTCGAGGTGAGCGGAGCCGCCAAACAAGCGGCAACGAGCAAGCCAAGGCCGGTCAATTTGAGGTTCATCTTTAGCTCCAGTCCTCAGTCGCTAGAGCAAGGCGTGGGCCAGCACGTCCAACCCGCTCGATCGCAAATTCGCCGTGTTTTGAGCCTACGAGTGGTGCCGTGCGTGACAAAAGCGCCCCAGTTGTGATCGCTTCAGTCACGACGCGGGTACAATGGCGAGCACATGCCGCAGGAGATTCCGCAGCCGATCGAGCGAGCCACGCTCTCGCGGATCTTTCTCTACTTCAGGCCCTACCGGAAGCAGGTGCTGCTGGTGACGACCAGCATCGCTCTCGCGGCGCTGGCGGGAGGGCTGCCCCCACTTTTCATCAAGCGCATCGTAGACCATGCGATCCCCGGCCGGCACTATCAAGAGCTGGCCTGGCTCTGCGCGGGCATGGTGGTGGGGCCGCTCCTGGCGGGGCTGCTCGGCGTCGCCCACAAATACTTGGCGGCGTGGATCGGCGAGCAGGTGATGTACGACCTCCGGCTCGAGCTGTTCGCCCACGTGCAGCGCCAGTCGTTGGCATTCTTCGCGAATGCGAAGCCGGGTGAGGTCATCTCGCGCGTGCTCACGGACGTGCAGGGTATCGGTCAGGCGCTGCAGGACAACCTCGTCAAGCTGATGCAAAACGCGCTCACGCTGAGCGTGTCCGTCGCGCTCGTCTTCGCGCTGGACTTTCGGCTCGCGCTCGTCGCGCTATCCGCATTGCCCCTCTTCGTGCTCCCGGCGCGCAGGGTGGGGCGGCAGCGCAAGCAGCTGAAGAAACAAACTCAGGCACGCATGGCGGAGCTCACCGGCATCTTGATGGAGACGCTGAGCGTGTCCGGCGTGCTGCTCATCAAGGTGTTCGGCGCGCGCAAGCGCGAAACCGAGCGTCTTCGCGAGAAGGCGCGCGAGCTGCAAGCGGCCTCCCTCAAGCAGAACTTGGTCGGGCGCTGGTTTCAGATGCTCATGAAGCTCTTCGAAGACCTGGGGCCGGCGGTGGTGTTCGGCGTCGGCGGCTACCTCGTCATCATCGGCGAGATCGGGCTCGGCACGGTGCTGGCGTTCGTCACGCTGCTCAAGAAGCTCTACTCGCCAGCGTCGGACCTAGCCGGCGTGCACGTGGACATCGTTACGTCCTACGGTTATTTCGAGCGCGTTCTGCAGGTGCTGGATTTGGAGCCGCAGATCAAGAATGCGCCCGGCGCCGTGGCGCTCCAAGACGTGCAGGGCGCATTGAAATTCGAGCAAGTGAGCTTTGCCTACGGGGACGCGCCCGCGACGCTCCAGGACATAGAGTTGGACATCGCCCCCGGTGAATCCGTGGCCGTCGTCGGCCCGTCCGGCGCCGGCAAGAGCACGCTCGCGGCGCTCGCGCTCAGGCTCTACGATCCGACCGCGGGGCGGGTCCTCCTGGATGGCCACGACTACCGCGCGCTCAAGCTCAAAACCTTGCGCCAGCACATCGCGGTCGTTTCTCAGGAAACGTACCTGTTCCACGCCAGCATCGCGGACAACCTCCGCTACGCCCGGCCGGACGCGAGCCAAGAGGCGGTCGAGCAAGCCGCGCGGGCCGCACAGATCCACGACTTCATCGCGGGCTTGCCCCAGGGCTACGAAACTCTCGTCGGCGAGCGCGGCTACCGCTTGTCCGGCGGAGAACGGCAACGCCTCGCCATCGCCCGCGCCATCCTGTGTGACCCCAAGATCCTCATCCTGGACGAAGCGACCAGCGCGCTGGACTCGACGAACGAACGCCTCATTCAGGCCGCGCTGGAGCCGCTCCTAGCGGGACGAACGAGCCTCATCATCGCCCATCGCCTTTCGACGATTCAGAAGGCCAACCGCATCGTCTCCTTGGAGCACGGGCGTATCGTGGAGGTCGGCAGCCACCGCACGTTGATGGAACGACGCGGGCTCTACGCGCGGCTGTACGAGCAGCAGACGTTCCGCGCAGCGGCGGCCGACTTGGTGTGAACGAGGCGCGGGCTCCTCACCACTTCAGTGCTTCGAGCATTTTGTCGCCGTAGCGGGTACCCATCAAGACCACGGAGGCGTGGTCGAAGTGGTACTCGTCCATGACTTTGGTCCCGTCTTGGGTAACGTAAGAACCCAGCGGTAGCTGCATGGCCGCTTGGCGAATGAGCGTGTTGTGGCTACTGCAACAACCGCCCGCGGGGAGCTCGCCCAAGATGAACGGTACGTCGTAGGTCACGCCGAAGCCGGCTTTGACCTCGTTGTACAGCTGCTTGACCAATCCCGGCCACGTCCCTTGACCGGTGTTGGACTCACCCTGGTGAAAGATGACCCCGGCGAAGCGCGCGTTCTTCGCGGTCTTCACGGCCGCAATCTTCTTCATGATCGAGTCGTGATGCTTGCCGCCGGTGATGAAGGTCTCGATCCTTTCACCGCTCTCCGCCGTGCCGACGAGGCCGATGGTGTCGCCCGCGGGGAGCTTCTTCAGCAGGGTTTTGGCGAACCAGATGCCGGGGTCGACGCTCGTCGATAGGTTGATACCGCTGCCGCCAGGGCAGTCGCTCAAGGGGGGATTGGCGAGGTTCCACTGCCCGGCCTTTTGGTTGCAGCCACCCCAGACCTTGAGGCGGTCATCCGTGTTCTTGTCGGACGCTTCGGATTTGGCAACGCCAGCCATGTTGGATTGCCCCATCAACATGAAAATATGAAGTACGGGCTCGCCCACGGAGCCCGTCCCGCCCGCTCCCGCGGCTCCACCGGTCCCGCCGGTCGCGGAGCTCCCCGCCGCGCTGCCCCCGCCGGAGCCATTGCCCGCACCGCCGCCGGTGAACACGCCGCCAGTCGCGCCCCCGCTCGCTCCGCTGCCGCCGGCGCCCGTTCCGCCGGTGGAGGAGCCACCCGAATGCGTGCCCCCCAGCGTGGCTCCGCCCGCGCTCGATCCGCTCGATGGCGTGCCGGCGATGGGTGCGCTTCCGCCCGCTCCTGCGCCTCCGGGGCTGTTTTCCTCCGTGGGGGAGCCGCACGCGGCGAACGCAAAGAGGCTGAGCACCGGGCACAGGGCGGCTAGGCGAAGTCGGGTCATGGCTGACGTTCTCGTTCCGAGCGAGCCACGGATGCGGCTCGGCTCTCGGTGGGATTTCGATACAGCTTGCCTTCTCGGACGTGCCCTCGTCGACGAGAAAAACATGGATAATTCGCGCATAAACGCGGCCGCCAGCGACGGATTGTTCCGCGCCGGGGCGCCGAAAATCTCACCTGTAGGGTGAGCGGTTTCGTGTCAGCTCACGGGCGAGTCAACGCTTGCGGCGCCGCGTCAGCGTGACGGCGAGCGCGCTGCCGAGCCAAAGCCAACCGTTGTCGTGGCTCGGCGGTGCGCCCACGGTGCGGCAGCTGCAGCCGCTCTCGTCATTGCCGGAGCTGCTACCACCTGGGGGCTCGCCCGCGGGCTCGCCGCCGTTCGAGCTGGAGTTCGTGCCGCCGGAGCCGCTCGTCGCGGGTTCCGCACCTGCGCCGCCGCTGGAGCTCGCGCCTGTGCCGCCGGCGTTCTCGCCGGCGCTGGCGGAGGTGCCAGCCGTCGCGACACCGCCGTCGGTGGGCGCGCCTGCATCCGCGTGGGCTCCGCCGCTCGTCGCACCCGCACTGGTGCCGCCGGTGCCGTTGCCAGCCGTGGCGCTACCGGCTGCGCTGTTGCCGCCGTTACTCGCGGTTCCAGCGTTGCCAGCCGCACCGCCGTTGCTGGCGGTTCCAGCGTTGCCAGCCGCACCGCCGTTGCCGCTGGCTCCGCCCGACGAGAGCTCTCCGCCTTCGCCGCCGGCGCCACTCTGACCGCCAGCGCCTCCGCTGCCATCGGGGGGATTGTCCACGCACTTTCCCAGCTCGCAGTGCTGGTCCGACTCGCACGCTACGCCGGTGCAGGCGTCCACGCATACTCCGCCCGTTACGCACTTATCGCCGGTTGGGCACTTCACGCCCGAGCAGAGCGAGACGCACGCGCCAGAGCTGGCCACGCAGTGCTTGCTGTCTTTGCACGTCGCGGGGTCGCACGCGGGCGTGCAGAGGTCGCCCGTGCCGCACACTTGGCCCGGGCTGCAAATCCCTGCGGCGCACCCGGGGCGCAGGTGGGTCGCCGGCACGATTTGGTAGGGCTGCGAGGGGCTCGACCAACCGAGCTCCAGCTGTGCACCACCTCCGTTTTCGTAGTACTCGACCACGATGTCGTGCCAGCCAATCGTGAGCGCGATTTCACCGTTGTGAGCGGTGGGACCATGGTCGGTGAATTGGTCGATGACGGCCACGCCGTCTATCGTCAAACGCACTCCGTCGTCCGACGTGGTGCGGAAGGTGTACGTCTGGGCGAAGTCGGCTTTGATCTCACCCGTCCAGCGAGCGGAGAAGGTGTCGGCGCCGATGCTCGGATCCGGCGAGCCGTTGCCCCAGTCGAAGTCGATGATGGGGTCAATCCGCGTGAGCGGGGAGCCGCCAAACGCGAGCTGATCGAAGTACTGGGCGGTGAGGCCGCCGGCGGGCGCGTACGTGGCGACATACCGCTTCGCGGTGGTTGCGTCGGCGAGGGTGTGAGCGCGCGGCAAGCCGTCTGACCACTGGCTGAACGTCCAGGTTGCGCCGTTCAGCGCTTGGCTCAGCGCGGCCGACACGGTGTTCTCGGAGCCCGCGATCACTCGACGAGAAAACGGCGTCTTCTGCTCGGTCGAGCCAACGACGAGCGAGAGCCCGCTCGGCTCCGTGTCGAAGACGAGGCTCACCGTCTGCGGCAAGAGCTCCCGCCGTACGGTGCGCTTCTGGCCGGATTTATCGGTCGCGGTGAGAATGACCTCGAGCCGCATGGGGTACTCGTGATCTTCGGCCGGGAAGGTGCCGCTCGCGACGCCCTCGAAGGAAAGCAAGTCGTGCAAATGGCAGCCGCTCGGGCAGTGCTGAATCACGATTTGCCAGGACAGCGCGGAGGCGGGGAGCTTGCCGTCCTCTGCGTCGACCGCGTGACCACTGAAGCCGATCGTGTCCCCCACCTTCCACCGTGTGGAGGTGAGGGGCGTATCGATGAAGACTTCCGGCGGCGTGCTCACGGGAGGCGTCTCTGCGGTCGCGTCCACGACGAGCGCTTGGCTCACGTTCGAGACGCCGCGCTGGTCCGTCACCTTCAGGCGCACCGGGTATTTGCCGACCGTGTCGTAGAGGTACGCAGGCTTGAGATCCGTCGCGTCGTCGAACCCGCCATCGCCGTCGAGATCCCAGGCGTAACTCAGCGTGTCGCCGGGGAGCGCCTTGGTCGAAGCGGAGCCGTCGAAGTTGACGATGAGCGGCACTTGCCCTTGAACCGGCGCGGCCTTGATCACCGCCGCCGGTTGCAAGTAGCTGATGCGCTGGATCGTCCCCGAGGTGAGCGCGGCATAAAACAAGTCGCCGCCGGGCCCGGTGGTGAGGAAAACGGGGCCGTCCGCGTCGACATGGAAGGAGCGGGCGGTAGCGGCCGCGGGCTCGCCGTCAGTCCCGGCCTCCATGACGTAAATGCAGCGGCGCGAGTAATCCGCGAAGAACATCGCGCCTTGATACGGCTTTGGGTAACTCGTTCCGGAGTAGAAGGCGATGCCCGTGATGGAGGAGCTGCCGCGGCCGCAGGCATCGCTCGCAGAGACGCCCGCCGAATGGCTGTACGCGAAGAAGGGCGCGCTGTGGCTACCCGCAGCGTACAGCGACTCGCACTGGGCGAGGCCCGCGCCTTCGTAGCCGGGTTGGCGGTTTCCGCCTTCGTAGCAAGGCCAACCGAAGTTGAGCGGGGCCGCTCCGCCGAGCGGGATACGATTCACTTCCTCCCAATCGTTCCAGCCCACGTCGGCGACCCAGAGCTCGTTCTTGCCGGGCCGCGCCGCGATGCGGAAGGGATTGCGGAGGCCGTAGGCGATGACACGCTGGGCGATCGGGTCCGTCGACCCTTGGAGCGGGTTGCCGGGCAACGCCGCGCCTGTTGCCGCATCCACCCGAATCACGGTGCCGTTGAGCAAAACAGGGCCGGCAGCCCGGCGCACGCTCTGAGAACGCAGCGCGCCGCCCTCGGCGCTCGGCGGCGTTTGCACCTGACCGACCGCCACCGGCGGATCGCCTAGCGGATTGAGCGGATTGCCGTCTTGGCCGTAGTCGACGAAGTTGAAGCTCGCCCCGTCCCCCCCGGACGCATAGAGCGCGCCGTCGGGTCCGAATTCGACCTGACCCGTGGAGTGGCTCGGGTACTGCTGCCGCCAGCCCTCGAGCAGGACCTTCTCGGCGCCCGCCGTGTTGTCCGTGACAGTAAAGCGAGAAAGCCGACCTGATACGATGCAGCCGTCCGCGGTGGCGCCGGGAGGCGTGGGACACGAGTCACCCCACTTGGGAGAGCTGCCGCCCGGATCGCCATCGTACGCGTAGAGCACGTAGACATAGGGCTGGGCGGGGAACGCAGGGTCCAACGTCATGCCCAACATGCCGCGGTCCCAAAAATCGTGAACGCGGCTGGCGAGATCCGTGAACAGCGTGGGCGTCGTGTCGGTGAGCGAGTCGTAGATCCAGACCTTACCGCCCTTTTCCGCGACGAAGGCCCGGCCGTCACTCGCGAAGCGCACCACGGTGGGCTCGTTCAAGCCTTGGAAGACCGTCGTCTCCACGAAGCCGGGAGTGGAGAGAGACAGCGCCGCGCTGGTTTGCCCCAGCGGCCCTTCCTCCGTCCGCGGCTGCTCACTGCTGCAGCCGCTCCCCACGACCAGCGCCACGCACACCGCGCCTCCAAAAGCCCATAAGCGACGGTTTGACATGGACAGAGTGCTTCGTATCCCTAATGAGCGACTGCGACAACGGGGGAAAATCCACGTTGCTGCTCGTCGTCGCCGGCTTTTCGAGCTGACGCAGCTGACTCGCGCGGACGAAGTGCGGCGGAGCTGTAACGAGCCCGCCCACGGCGCTAGGGATCCTCCAGGATCGCGTGTTTGCGCTTGGGCGCAGCCCAAGCCACCGCCGCCCGGACCACGGAAAATGGAAGCGGCGGTAGCGAGCCGCCCGCTGTAGCGTCGAAGTCGTGCAGCCCCGCCGCCTCGCCCAACGACAGCTCGAGCTCGATCAGCATCGGACGGCGCGCTTTCCGGCGCTGCTCCTGCGCAAGCAAGCGCGCATGAGCGCGTCGCCGCTCGCGTTCCTGCGCGGCGCGGCCCCGCTCTTCTACGAGATGCTCGCGGCGGATCCGGAGCTCGCGAGTGGACCCGCAGGTGAAGGCGTCATTCAAGGCGACGCGCACTTGGAGAATTTCGGAGCGTTCAGCCCTGCCTTGGAAGAGGCCGGTACTTGGCGCAAGGGACACGCCACCTTCCAACTCAACGACTTCGACGAAGCCACACGCGGGGCCTGGCGCTGGGACGTGCTGCGACTCACCACGAGCCTCCTGCTTGCCGGTCGGGAGCTCGGGCAAAGCGGCCCCGCGGTTCTCGGCCTTTGTGAGGGCCTGCTCGAAAGCCACAGCGCGGCTCTCTTCTCGCAAGCGCGGCTGCCTCCCGTTCCCCCCGCCGTCGCGGCGCTGATCGCCAAGGTGGACGGGCGCTCCAATCGGCGGCTGCTCGAGGACCGCACGGTCGCGAGCGGCGCCGCGCGGCACTTCCTGCGCGGCGAGCGCTACGCGGACGTCAGCCCGGAGGTTGCCGCCGCCGTGCCCGCCACGTTGCAGACTTTCGCGGAGCGCACGGCGCGGCGCGACGGTCCGCGGCCGGAGCAGCTCGAGTTGCTGGACGTGGCGTTCCGCATTGCGGGGACGGGAAGTCTCGGCTCGCTGCGCGTCGCCGCGCTCACTCGCGGCAAGGGCGGGGAAGACACCGGGTGGCTGTTCGACCTCAAAGAGCAGGCCGGCTCGAGCGTCGACGTGCTCGCGCCGCGCCCGGCCGTGGCTTCGCGCGCGGATGAAGTCGAGAGCGCGTTCAGAACGTGCGTGGAGCAGCCGCCGCGCATGCTCGGCACGAGTCGGCTCGGCGTGACGGACGTCCTGGTACGCCGCCTCACTCCTCAAGAGGACAAGCTGAGCCTCTCCCGCCTCCAGCCGGGGCAATTGCCGGAGCTTTCGCGGTACTTGGGCGCGCTGCTCGGCGCCGCGCACCGCCGCGGCCGAAGCACTGATTTCCCGGCTTGGACGCCGCGGCAACGCGGCGGGATCTTGGAGCGCGCGGTGACCCTCGCCGGCATTCACGAGGCCGTGTACTTGGACCTGTGCCTACTCGCGCGCGGCGAAAGGCCAGAGCCGCAAGCGCCGGCTACCCGGGGCTGAGCACGGAGCTCGGCTCGGCGGCGGCCTGGCGTGCGATCACGCTCACGCCGTACGCGATCTTGCGAGCGCGCATGATTTGGCCAAGAGGGCGGTGTTCTTCGCTCGCGTGCCACGGATCGAACGAGAGCTGACTGACGAGCTTGGAGATCTCCTGCCCACGCACGGAGTCGGGGTCTTGCTGCGGTAACGTGAGCGTCGCCAAATCCACCCACGGCGCGTCCCACTTCACGCTCGTGTCCTCGATTGGCGTTTGGGTCTCGTCCACGAACAGCTGCGCGCGCAAAGTCCATGACAGTGGACCCTGCTTCAGCCGCGCCGCGATCTCTTGGCGCAAGTAGTCGTTGCCCTTCACGGAAGGGCCCGCTTGCGGGTTGCCGTTGGGGAAAAGCGCGAGCTTGGCCGCAGTTTTTCCGAAGGCGACCGGCGCCGCGGTATGGAATGCGTGCGTCGCGTAGCTCTTTACTCTCTCGGTTCTGAGGGCCCCCCACAGGATGTGCAGCGCGCGCCCGAGGCCGAACTGGCTGATGAGGCGGGGGAGCAGCTTGGCGGGCCCGTCCTTGGCGGCGCGCACGAACATCATGAACTCGGCCGGGTTGCGGAACGGGATGACGGGCGTGTCGATCATCAAGAAGTCTTGGGTGGGTGCGTCGGCCAGCTCCGGAATGAGCTTCTTCCCGGGCACGCCCACCAACTTGAGCGCGAAGCCGCGGACGTCCGGCTCTCCGTCCCCTTGGTGACGGCTGCTGCCGTTGGAAAAGCGCACGTAGACGGGCCAGCTCTTGCCGCTCATGGAGAACACGCCGTGGCGTGCGTTGGGCGGCGCCTTGACGACGAGCTCGCCCACCGCGCCGTGGTGGTGCTTCACGTGGAGGGCGCGCGACATTTCACCACCACGCGCAGCCGCCCGTTCGCGCTGTAGCGCGCCGAGCTCTTCGCCGAAGGCTTGGAACTGCTCGTCTTCGTCGGGCGCGATGTTTTCGCCGAAAGCCATGCGGCCGGCGTAGCACGGCTCCGTCACCGACCGTTATCGACGCTTTCGCCCAGGCCGCCGGAGCCACAGTGCGACCACCCCAAACAACCCGAGCGGGGCCGAAAGGGGCGAAGGGGCAGCGGCCCCGAACGCGCAGCTCTCCTTCGGGCCCTGTACGTTCGGTACGTTCTGGGCGCAGCCGTCTTCGGCGCCGCAGGGCGCCCAATCCGGCGGCGCCGCGCCGCGCTGCTTGGCCGCCAAGATGGCTTCTGCACGTAACCATGGCGCGCGCGTCGCGACGTCTCCGAACACGGGCTCGCCGCAGCGACCCGTGCCGCGCGACACGACGCCGATCACGCGGCCTTCGGTGTCGAGCGCGGGGCCGCCCGAATCACCGCTGCACGGACCGCCCGAGCCGAGCCACTCGTTGTCGCGCACGTCCGGATCGTGGCAATCGCCGGCGAGGCACTCGACCTGCAAATCATCTAACCGTTTTCGCTCACCGGAAGGCTCTCCTTCGAGCGACGGATCCACCCCGAAGCCGACCGCCGAGTACGTCTCTCCCGCGACGACCGGCGCGTCCAGCCGCGGCTCGAGCGGAGTGACCACCGAAAGCGGCTCCGCGAGCCGGAGCAAGACGACGTCCGTCCCGCACAGATCGTCGCCCAAGCCGTCCGGCATGCGAATGTCCTCGACGGCCGAGTAGTCGTCCACGTCCTCCGTGATCCGGGGGCGCGAAACGACGAAGATGGCGCCTGCGCTGTCGGGGGGATCGAAGCGCGTTTGGCCGCATACGACGCCGGTTTTCTCGGTGCCGGTCCCGGCAACGCAGTGTCGCGCGGTGAGCACCAGCGTGGGCGTGAGCAAGCTGCCGGAGCATTGGCCGCCCGCGAAGTTCACCACCGCCACGACGGCCTCGTCCGAAGGCGCCGGCTCGCCGCCGTAGACGGCTTGGCCGAGCTTCTCGGTTGGCTCTTCGGCGCCGCAAGCCATGCAGAGCGGCAGCAGCCAGGCGAGCCGGAGCGCGCTCATGGCAGCGGCGCGACGCGCACCAAGTAGCGACCCGCGACGGAGCCGGAGCCGCCCGTCGGCGTACCGTAGTAGTCCAAGATGGCCACCTTGTAGAGCGCGCCGTCTGCGCCGGCCGCGATGTACGTCACGTCTGCGGCGTTGAGAACGTGCTTCGCCTCGTCGTATTCGCTCCAGCCGGTGAAGGTGGTGATGAGCTCTTCGTTCTCGTCCACCCTCAGCGTGCAGTCGTCGTCGAACCACTCTTCGATGGGGAGCGACTTGTTGCCCAGCGTGGCGGCGTCTACCTGCGCAAAGTCCAAGGCAACGCGGACGGCGCCGCCGCGCCCGGGGCCGCTGTCGCCGCTGTTGGTGCGTACCACGAAGCGCTTGAACGCCAGATCCCAGTCGCGAGACTCGAGGGCCGCGAGGTCCGTGAGCGCGACGCCCTGCCCGGTCGCGAGCGAGACGTATACCCACGCGTGCTCGTCTTGCCCTTCGATACCGCCCGCCGAAGCGTCCACGTACACGGTTTTTTCCTCGTCGCGCTCGTCGACCGTCGAGACGGCCGCGGAGGAGACTTCGTCGACCAAGCCGAGGGACTGCTTCAGTGCGCCGCTGCAGGCGCGTGGCGGCGTGGCCGCGCCTCCACCGCTGCCGGCTGCGCCGTCGGTCGCTATCGGGTCGGAGCTACAAGCCAACGAAAGCAGAGCCATCAAGACGAGCTGAGCACGCATCAGACACGATCCTTTCGTCGACGGGCGCGTCGGACCGCGACCGCGCCGAGCAAGAAGGCTAGCGCGGGGCCGAGCGCGCCGCGCCGCGTCGCCACCGTGCAGCCGGAAGTCTCCGGCTCTGAGCTGGGGGCCGACCCGGTGAAGACGACGCTGAATGGCGCGTCCGTCCGCGAAAGCGTCTGCGCCGCGACGACCACGATGGCGTCGCCCTCGGTTCGTGCAGGCAAAGCCTGCGCGGAGTCGAGCTCGATTCGGCCCTCGTTCAACGGCAGGAGCAGGGCCGAGACGCGTTCGGGGTCACCCTCCAGCGCGACCTCGGGCGAGCCCGCTGGCAACGAATAGTAGTAGGCGCCCAAGCCGGAGGCCGTGTCGGTGGGCGTGCGGCTCGGCAGTGTCACGACGGGCACCTCGGGGTAGTCGCTCGCGTTTTCGTAGCCCGCGCGCGCTAGGGCACGGCTCCCCGTTGCCACGTTGTACGCCGCGAATTGCAGAAATTCTTGGCCCAAGCTGCTGCCCCGCGCTTGCAAGGCCGCGTCTGTCGCCGGCAAGGCGTCCACGGCTCCGTCCAGTTGCTCGAATACCTCGCGTACGATGTCGGGGCCCCAGCGTTCGTGCAGGAAGACCGGCCAGATCGCGGTAGCGTAGAGAAAGTTGGTGATGATACCGGGCGGGGGCACGTTGAGCGGGCGCCAAGGCACCTCGAAGTAGGCGGGGAGGAAGCGCTCCAGATCTCGCAACTCCGGATAGACTTGTTTGGCCGCCCACTGCGCGGAGCCCTCCGCCCACCACCGCTCCAAGTCCGAGTCGTACGCGTGTTGGACGAGATGAAACACCTCGTGCGGCACGACGGTGCGTAGGCCTTCGGCCGTGGTCACGTAGCCACCGCCTTCGAAGTCGTTTTCCACCAGCACGAACCCGGCGCAACGGCGAGGCGTGGAGGGGGCGCAGTGGTCGAGCCCAGCTTGGCCGTCCGCCGCGCTGAAGTGCAGCAGGTACACGTCCAAGGCACCGCTGCCGCCGTTGTCTGCGCAAGGGGAGCTGGCGTCGCTCAGCGGACGTTCGAAGCCGAGCTCCTCGTACCGGTCGAGCGCTTCGTCCGCCGCTCGTGCCGCGACCACGACCGCGTCTGGAGCTCCGTCTTCCAGCGTCGAGGCGACGGGCGGCGCGTGGACCCCCATCAGCGCATAGTGAACCCGCGCCTGCCCGCTCGCGGAGTCGTAAACGCCGAGCTCGGCCGGGCCGTAATCCGGGCGCGGGCTTTGGCAGGTTTGGCCGCGAGCCGCCGGCGCCACGGTGAGCGCCGCCAGCAGAACCAGCGCTTTCCTGGGCCACCGCATCTCTCTAGGCGACTGCCAAAGCGCCCTTGTGTCAAGCACACGCGTTTCCACTTGAGGGCAAGCGGCGGCTCCAGACATCCTTGGACCATGTCCAGGATCGCTCGGGTGGACCTGACCTTCGTCGCGCTCGTCGCGCTCGTCGCCCCTCTGGGTTGTGGGAGCGAGAGCGTGAACGAGCCAGCGAACCAGGGCGACGCGGGAGCGCCCGCCACCCGCACTCAGTCACTCACTCTCACGCTTGGTCCGGACGCGCGGAGCTTCGTGGAGCTCGCGTCACCCTCGGAAGTGACCGTAGAAGGGGAGGGGGAAAGCTCGATCGCCTGGGATCTGGCGTTTCTTGGGCGCGACATCTTCACGAATGGCGGCATCTCCGGTCCCGGAAACGGTAGCGCCTTTGGTCCGCTCTCCGCGCCCACGTTTCTTTCGGACACGGCGCCCCAGGTACCGCTCATGCTCCAAGACCGCGCGGGCGGCGCGTTCGTCGACTGGTACGACTACGGCGGCGCCACGCACCAGCTGTTCAGCCGCTACCACGTCTACGGCCTCAAAGACGGCGAGCGCTACTACAAGCTGCAGGTCCTCGGCTATTACGCGGAGAAGCCGAGCGGGCCGGTCCCGGCGCTCTATCATGTGCGCTACGCGGAGGTCACCGAGGCCGGCGTGGGCGAAACGCACGAGCTCCGAGGCATCGACGCCTCCGCCGGCGGCAGCCAACCGGACGCAGACGCGCTTTCCGCGTGCTTGAACCTGGACACGGAAGAGGTCGCGCCCCGCACGGTCGCGGAGGCGATGGAGGCGGACGACTGGCACGTCTGCTTTCGCCGCGAGGTGGTCTCCGTCAATGGCGGCATTTCGGGGCCCCGAGGCATGGCGGCGGTGGATCTCCAAGGCGCGCTCACCGCCGAGGAGACGGAAGCGCAGATTCAAGCCCGCACCGCCGACTCCGAGCTCGCCGTCTTCGAAGAAGCGGACGCAGACGCGCTCCTCGGCGCCGAGTACCAGGAGGATGGCGCCGTGACTGCGTTCGGCCGGCGCTGGCTCGAGCCGGGCTCGGACCCGCTCACCGTGAGCGACGACGTGTGGCTGGTCGTCGGGGCAGACGGCGCGAGCAAATTTCTGGTCCGCTTCTCGGACCTCTCCGCGGATCCGGCGGGTGGCTCCGCCCAGCTCACGCTGGACGCCAAAGCCGTGCGCTGAGCGGGCTGTGCGCGCCCCGCGGCTTACGCGCTGATCGCGGCTGCGGCCGCCGCGGCCACGGCGATCTTGACCAAGCTCGGCGTTGCGGGCGTCCCGGCCGCCTTGGCGACCGTCGTTCGCACCGCGGTCGTCCTCGTCTTCGCGGTGGGGATTGCGCTTGCCGGTAAGCAGCACCACGTTCTGGGGTCCCTCCGGGGCAAGGCGCTCCTCTTCTTGGTGCTGTCCGGCATTGCCACCGGGGCGTCTTGGCTGGCGTACTTCAAGGCACTCCAGCTCGGTCCCGCGTCAAGAGTCGCCCCGTTGGACAAGCTGAGCTTGCCCTTCACGGTCGCGCTCGGGGCGCTGCTCCTGGGTGAGCCCGTCACTGGCGGGTCGGCGCCGGTGCGGCGCTCATGGGGCTTGGGGCATTACGGACTCTTTAGTTGCACTGGAATGTGCTTGTAACCTCGGGGCCCGCTGTTACGTACCTTCGAGCATGAAACCCCGGGCGCCTGCCTTGCTCCACTGGCTGTGGCTCGCGTTGACGCTGAGCCTCGGCCTCACCACCTTTGCGTGTGAGCGAAAATCAGGAAGCGAAACCGGTGCGGCGACCGCGCAAAATCAGGCGTCCCGCGTCGCACCCAGATTGGACACCCAGAAGATGTACAAGAAGCCCACGGAAGCCGAGCTGAAGCAGAAGCTCACCCCGCTCCAGTACGAGGTCACGCAGAACGACGCGACCGAGCCGCCGTTCAACAATCAGTTTTGGAACAACCACGAGGACGGCCTGTACGTGGACGTCGCCTCCGGCGAGCCGCTGTTCAGCTCGCGCGACAAGTTCGAGTCCGGTACGGGCTGGCCCAGCTTCACCAAGCCGGTGGATGAGTCGCGCGTGGTGAGCCACACGGATTCATCCTTCGGCATGCGTCGCACGGAAGTGCGCTCCAAGGCCGGGGACTCGCACCTCGGTCACGTCTTCGAGGACGGCCCGCGGCCGAGCGGTCTCCGCTACTGCATCAACAGCGCCTCGCTACGCTTCATCCCCGTCGCCAAGCTGGCCGAGTCCGGGTACGGCGACTACCTGCCGCTCTTCGGCAAGGAAGCGCCAGCGGCCGTCACGGCTACGGACAACAGTTGCGCGCGTCCCGCACCCGGCGACCAACCTGGCTGCACGCCGACGCTAGAAACCGCAATCCTCGCGGGCGGTTGCTTCTGGGGCATGCAGGACCTCATCCGCAAGATCCCGGGCGTCGTGTCGACGGACGTCGGCTACACCGGCGGGCGCGCCGGCGTGACGTACGAGGACATGCACCACGACACCACCGGCAATGCGGAAGCAGTTCGGGTCGTGTTCGATCCGAAGAAAATCTCGTACGAGAGCTTGCTGGAAGACTGGTTCTTTCGCATGCACGACCCCACCACGCGCGACCGTCAGGGCAACGACGTGGGCCCGCAGTACCGCTCCGTCATCTTCGCGACTTCGCTGGAACAACGAGAAGCGGCAGAGCGTGTGAAGAAGCGCGTGGATGCGAGCCACAAATGGCCCCGCCCGCTCGTGACGCAAATCGCGGACGCGGGCCCCTATACGGTCGCCGAGAACTACCACCAGGACTACTTGCAGAAGAATCCCGGCGGCTACACCTGCCATTATTTGCGAGACTTTCCGAAGCTGCCCAAGGCCGCCGAGTGACGCGATCCGAGACTCGGGTCGCTTAATGCCTCGCTAACACAGCCCTCCCTAGGGCGCCGTCCTGGACAGGCGCTCTAGGTGGGCGTATTGATTGAGGAGCTCGCGTTGCTCAGCAAGCGGGCGCGGAGGTTTACGATGGCGACTCGCGACACTCGAGTCTTGGTCGTGGACGACGAGGAGCAATTGCGGCGCCTCGTCGAGCGTATGCTCACGCGCGGCGGTCTACTCGCGGAGACGGCCCCCAGCGGGGAAGACGCGTTGGACCTCTTCCGGCAAGGCCGCCGCTTCGACGTCGTCGTTTCGGACCTGATGATGCCGGGAATGGACGGCATGCAGTTCCTGCGCGAAATCCGGCAGCTGGATTTGGACGTGCCCATCGTCTTTTTGACCGGCAATCCCTCGGTGGCCACTGCCATGGAGGCGATGGAGCAAGGCGGGTACCGTTACCTGGCCAAGCCGGTCGAGTCGGACAAACTGGTCGAGGTGGTCAAGGACGCAGCGGCGCACCATCGGCTGGCGCTGCTGAAGCGCAAAGCGTTGGAAGTGTGCGAAGCCGGCGGCTGGCTGATCGAAAACCTGGAGGACCTGAGCTCTCGCTACGAGCGCGCGGTCGAGAAGCTGTGGGTCGCCTACCAGCCGATCGTCGCATGGCCAAGTCGGGAGCTGTTCGGCTACGAGGCGCTCGTGCGCTCGTCCGACGCCGATCTCTCCACCCCGGGCAAGCTGCTGGACGCCGCGGAGCGCCTTGGCCGAGTCCAGGAGTTGGGCCAACGAATTAGAGACGCGGTGGCCGCCGGCGCTGAGCATGCGCCACCGAGCGCCTTCTTGTGCGTGAACCTGCACGCGCTGGACCTCACGACCGAGCACCTTTACTCCCTCCACGCGCCGCTCTCGCGCATCGCCGAGCGCGTGATCCTGGAAGTGACGGAGCGCGCGGCGCTCTACCGCGTGGACCAGCTGCCCTCCCGAATGCGAAAGCTGCGGGACTTGGGCTACCGCATCGCGGTGGACGACTTGGGCGCAAGCCACGCCGGGCTGTCGAGCTTTCGCCAGCTCGGCCCAGACTTGGTCAAGTTGGACGTCTCACTCGTGCACGACGTCGACAGCTTTCCGGCCAAGGCCAGCCTCATCAAGAACATGATCTCCCTCTGCACGCAGGAGCTAGGAATGCGCGTGGTGTGCGAAGGCGTGGAGACGATCGAGGAGCGGGATACGTTGGCTCGCCTCGGCGCGGACTTGCTTCAGGGCTACCTCTTCGGTTTCCCGGGGCGCGGCTTTCAGCAGGGGAGTATTGTCCCCCCCGCACCGGTAGCTTCCGTCGCTTCCTGAGCTGAGCTCGCGCGCCACCTTCAGTCGTCGAGCTCTTTGCAGTTTTGGTGCTCGCCGCAGCTGGTGTTGCAGCTTCCGTTGCCCCAGCAACGGAAGCACACAGCCGCCGCCCGGACACGTGAACGTGCAACTGGCTCCTTGCATGCACGCCATGTCGCAGCCGCCCCCCCTCGCAATCGGCCTGGCACGTCGAGCTATCCGTGCAGGTGTAGGAACAGTTGCCGGCGGCGCAGTCGGCGTCGCAGCTGGCGGTGTCTTCACACATCAGCTCGCACGCTTGGCTGCCGGGGCAGTGCGCCGTACAGGTGCTCGATTGCTGGCAGTCGTTGTTGCACACCTTCGCGAGGCCGGGCTGCGAACAGGTGAGCTCGCAGTGTCCTGAGGCGCCGCTCGTTTCGGATCCACCAAGACTACCACCGGCGGCGGGCGGCTCACCGCCCACGCCGGCACCGGCGCCGAGGTGCGGGAAAAGCCGCGACAGGTGGGCAGGTGTACGCAGAAGTCCGGGGCGCCCGTCGGCTCAGCGCTTGGCTTCGCCGGACAGACGCCGCAGCTCTTCTTCCTTGGCGCGTGTCTCCGGGGTGAGATTTTCGCCGAAGTCCTCTGCCTCGAACACCGGGCGGATCTCGACGTTGCAGATCCCGTGCTCGTCGTTGCTCTGCGGCATCCGCTTCAACCACTCGACGGCTTCGTCCATCGACTTGACCTGCCAAAGCCAGAACCCGGCCACGAGCTCTTTGGTCTCCGTGAACGGTCCGTCCACCACGGTCGGCTTGCCCTGGCCGAAGAGGACGCGCTTGCCCTTCATGCTCGGGTGCAGGCCTTCACCCGCGAGCAAGATGCCCGCCTTCACGAGCTCCTCGTTGTACTTCATCATCGTGGTCAGGTCGCTTTCGGTTGGCAGCTTGCCGGACTCGGAGCTCTTGTTCGCCTTGACGATCACCATCACTCGCATCGTTCATTCTCCTTTTGGGGGCCGCAGAGCAGCAGCCTCCTCCACCGCGATCGACACGGTCCACCCAAATTATTTTTGGTGTCTTCATGGCGGGTCATAAAAGATCATACAATTCAATGGTTTGCGTTGCGGCAAACGCGTTCGTTCTGGTCGGGAGCGGGCCAGCGCTCGAAGCGCGAGCGGGGCCTTTCTGCAACGCGCCGTCTCTCGGCCGGTCGAGACCAGAGTGGTGCACCCTTCATTCGCCGGCGAAGACGAAGGGGATGCTGGCGGTCGTTGCGTTCTTCGAGGCGGGGAAGCGCCAGGCACGGACCTGTCCCGCGATGCAGTCGGCGAGCCGTAGATAACCGGGCGGGTCGCCGCCGGTCTTCACGTCCAGGACGCTGCCCGAAGCGCCGATGGTGATAGACGTGCTGACGCGCGCCGAAGAAGGCGCCGTCGGCTCGCGGGCGTCACGTGCGGGCTCCCAGCAGATGCGCTGAATTTGCTCGCGGTAGCGGGCGACGGTCTCCTGAAGCTGCTGGTCGCTGAGTCGCTCCCCCAGCACCGCCGAGCTTGGCTGTGGGGAGACCTCGCGCGCCGCCGGGCCAGGCGTGCTCACTTGCGCACTTCCGAGGCCCTTCGCTTTGCGGGCGAACGCGACCACGGCGGGAGAGCTCGAAAGCGGTTGCGAGAGCGCTCGCTTCATCTGCTCGAAGTTGGCGGCCCAGCACGTATCCCAGGTGAGCTCTGGCAGCGCGCGGCAGGGCTCCAGGCTTCGGCGGTAACTGGCTTGGTCGATCAGGCGGCCGTTGGCGTCACGCAACCCCAGCGCAATCGTATCCGTTCCGCGCCACTCGACCCCAGCGACGGCGTCGCGCTCGGCGTCGCCTAGAACGAGCTCGAAGCCGGCGTCCGAGAGCGCCTCCGAAATCGCGCCGCGCAGGGGGGCTTGGAGCGGCGTGGTGCGCACGGAGCCGACCGGCTCTCCCAAGCAGCCGCCTTCCGTCATGCAGATGGTGCTCGCCCTTTCAGAGAGCACGACGCGGAGCCCCGCGACGGGCGAGCTCCTGCGAGCGCACGGCGCGGGGCAGCTGCTGGCGGAAATCGGCGGCGGTGCGGAGGAGCAACCTGCCACGCTGACCAGCGCCGCCAAGGCTATGTGCTTCCACGTCGCTCTCACTCCGAACCTACCCACGACGACAAATCCGACTCCGCATCCCAACCATACAGCGGGAGGTCCGGATGTCTACCGGCTCGCTTCGGGCTTTCCGTCCCACACCGTGCGCAAACCGGCCGAGCTGCCGAACGGCTCGCGTCGAATGCGCAAGGGCGGTCAAGCCTCAGCTGGCGCGACGAGTTAAACCAAGCCTCGTGAAGACGGAGACGCTGTCTTTCTATGAAAGTGCGGTGGAGCGGGCGCTCCAGCACGTGGTCACACATTTGGACGAAGCGCTGGATCTCTCCCATTTAGCGCGCGTCGCGGCTCTGTCACCTTTTCACTTCCATCGAATTTTCCGCGGCATGCTCGGAGAGACGCCGCTCGAGCTGCACCGGCGGCTGCGGCTCGAGCGCGCCGCGCTTCGTTTGCGCAGCGAGGAGACGACGGTCACCACTATCGCGCTCGCAGCCGGCTACGACACGCACGAGGCCTGGGCGCGGCTGATGGGGCAATGGTTGCCGCGCTGCAACGAGCGCCTCGGGGAAGGCGTGACGTACGAGATATACGTCAATACCCCGATGGAGGTGCCGAAGGAGCAGCTCGCCACGGAGCTGTACCTGCCGCTCGCCCCCGCCTGACAGAATTTCTCGGACCGCTGCTCGCCGACCACCAACGGCCGTGGCAAGTTGCGCGCGCCGAACATGAACGAACCGGGGCTGGATCTGAGTTACTTGATGGTCACCGCGCGTCGACCGGGCGTGGTGATGGCCGAAGGCAGCGGCTCGTGGCTGACCGACAGCGCGGGCCGCCGCTACCTGGACTTCGTGCAGGGGTGGGCGGTCAATTGCCTCGGCCACTCTCCGCCCGTGGTGGTGGAAGCGCTCACTCGCCAGGCGAGCCGGCTCATCAACTGCGGCCCCGCCTACTTCAACGAGCCGGCCGCGCGCGCCGCCGCAACCATCGCCAGCCTCTCCTTCGGCGATCGCACGTTCTTCACGAACAGCGGCGCCGAAGCGAACGAAGGTGCCATTAAGCTCGCACGCAAGTGGGGCCAGTCCCGCGGCGCCTACGAGATCATCACGATGGCGGGAGCCTTTCACGGCCGTACCTTGGCGACCATGTCCGCCACCGGCAAGCCGCAGTGGCGCGAGCTTTTCGAGCCAAAGGTGCCCGGCTTCGTGCAAGTACCGCTGAACGACCTCGCCGCTGTAGAGGCGGCGATCGGCCCCAAGACGGTCGCGGTCATGCTGGAGCCGATCCAAGGCGAAGGCGGGGTCGTGCCCGCGTCGGACGATTTTTTGCGAGGCTTACGCGAGCTCACGAAGGAGAAGCAACTCCTGCTCATCGCGGACGAGGTGCAGACCGGTGTCGGCCGCACCGGGCAGATGTGGGGCTACCAGGCGAGCGGCATCACGCCCGACATCATGACCCTCGGCAAGGGGTTGGGCGGCGGCTTACCCGCGGCCGCGCTCGTCACCCGGGAAGACCTGTGCGTGTTCGAGCCTGGGGACCAGGGGGGCACGTTCAACGGCGGCCCCGTGATCGGCGCCGTCATGCTCGCAGTACTGCAGACCGTCGGGGCGCCGGAATTCCTGGCCCAGGTCCGCGCCACGAGCGAATACTTCCAAAGTCGCCTGCGCGAGCTGTCGACCAAGCACGGTCAGGGCGAGGTGCGCGGCCGCGGGCTGCTTTTGGCGCTCGCGCTGCGCGGCTTGAGCGGCCAAGCCGTCGTGCGCGAGGCGGCAGAGCGCAACCTGCTCGTCAACTCACCGCGGGAGGACGCGCTCCGATTCATGCCCGCGCTCAACGTGAGCCGCGCGGAGGTAGACGAAGCGGTCGAGCTCTTGGACGCCGCTCTCACTGCCGCGCGAGCGTGACGTGCGGGGCGGCTCAGCCGAATTCACTTCGGCAGATGCTGGTTACTGGAGCGAGGCCATGCACTACCGCTAGTGCTAGCAGGTGATGCCGAAGAGATCATGTAGCCCGTTGATCGATGGGCATATCGAAGCTCGCGCGGATGTCATCGAGCGCGACGTCGACGATGGTGACGTCGATAATCGCCATCAGCTTTCGAGCCAGAAACCTGCGCCGTTTCCCGGGCAACGCTCTTACATAACTCCAGGGGATTACCTGTGGATGCCTGTGGATTACTTGGTGCTGACCATGACTTTGGCGCTCCGCCCGGGCCGTAGCTAGAGGCCGGCCACGCCCTCCAAACGCAGCAACATCGGCACACGTTGCACGACCTTGGTAAAGTTGCCGGACGCGTTTTCGGGCGGCAAAAGCGAGAATCGCGAGCCGGTGCCGTCGGCGAGGCTGTCCACATGGCCCTTCAGCGTGTGGCCTTCGAACGCGTCTACTTCGATATCCGCGAGCTGGCCCGGCTTATGTGGGCGCTCTGGAGACCAGGCCCGCCATCTCGGCTTTGACTTGCGTGCAGCTGACGTTCAGTGAGCTTCGCAACGTCATCGAGCGCGCGATGGCATTTCCGCCCACCCCCACCGTGCTGCGCGCCGAACACTTACGAATCGATTAAGAGTCTCGCTCCGGAAAAGAGTCGGAAACGGCGCGCCGGCAAACTGAGCATCAATGGCGCTCGAAACCTCGAGATTCATTCAGGGGCTCTATGAGTTCAACGGTGCGGGCTTGAAACGCGCCGTTCCGCTCTCGCCGCCCGTGAAGTACACCGTGCCGTTCGACAAGCGAACGCAGCTCATCTACTTGCGCGCCGGCAACGCGTTGCCGGACATGATTTACCTCGTGCTGCTCCGGAACGGTAAGCCAATGCGCTACTTCCCGGTCGGCGCGAAGGCCTCCGTGCACGTGCCCCTGGCGATCGTGGACGACATCGAGCCCGAGTCGAATTTGGAGCTTTGCGTTGGCGCTCCGGAAGGAGCGAGCGGGCAAGTCTTGGTCGATATGGGCCTGGTGGAGGTGTAACGGTGGAAAGTCCCGCGCCCCTGTCCGACAAACGCCGCTTGGTCGTGATCGGTAACGGAATGGCCGGGGCGCGCGTGGTGGAAGAAATCCTGGCGCGCGGCGGAGCCGACCTCTTCGAGATCGTGATGTTCGGCGAGGAGCCATACGGCAACTACAACCGCATCCTGCTTTCGGACGTCCTGAACGGCTCCCACGAAGAGTCGGACATTTTTCTCAACCCGCTCGCGTGGTACGCGGAGCACGGTATCAAGCTGCACGCGGGCGTGCGGGTGCTCAAGATCCTACGCCACGCGCAGACCGTCATGGGCGAGGGTGGCGTCCTGGAGCCGTACGACCAGCTCATCATCGCGACCGGGAGCGTGCCGTTCATCCCGCCGATGGATGGCGTGCGCTTCGAAGACGGCCAGCTCAAACCGGGCGTCTTCTTCTTCCGCAATCTAGACGACTGTCGCAGCATCACCAGCTACGCGATGGGCAAGAAGGCGGGGGCGGTGGTCGGCGGCGGCTTGCTCGGGCTGGAAGCGGCGCGCGGCCTGCAAAACTTCTCGCTGGACGTGCACGTCGTCCAGCGGAGCGACACGCTGATGAGCCAGCAGCTGGACAAAGCCGCCGGCGGTATCCTCAAAAAAACTTTGGAGGATTTGGGCATCAACGTGCTGCTCCAGAAGAACACCAAGCGCGTTCTCGGGGACGAGCGCGTAACGGGGCTGGAGTTCGCGGACGGCGAGCGGCTCGAGTGCGACCTGGTCGTGATAGCGGCCGGAATCAAGGCGAACAGCGAGCTGGCCGTGCGTGCGGGGCTCAGCGTGGAGCGCGGTATCGTCGTCGACAACCAGCTGCGCTCGCCGGACGATTCGCGCATCTACGCGCTGGGGGAGTGCGTGCAGCACCGCGGTCAGGTTTACGGCCTGGTCGCGCCCATCTGGGAGCAGGCCAAGGTCCTGGCCGATCACATCACGGGCCGGAACGCGGAAGCCGCGTATCTGGGCTCCAAGGTCTCGACGCGCCTCAAAGTCATGGGCGTCGAAGTGGCCTCGATGGGCGCAACCGAGCCCACCGAGGAAGGTGACGAAGTCGTGCAGTTCACCGAACCGAAGAAAGGAACCTATAAGAAGCTCATCATCCGCAATGGTCGCCTCCTCGGGAGCATCTTGCTGGGCGACATCAGCAAGGCGCCGTACCTGACGCAGGCATTCGATCGCAACACGCCGCTGCCGGAGGAGCGGCTGTCCCTGCTGTTCGATATCGGTGCGCCCAAAGGGCGCGCCACCATCGATGAAATGCCCCAAGATATGCAGGTTTGTAACTGTAACGGCGTCACCAAGGGCGCCGTCATCGGCAGTGTCGCCGCGGGCAAACGCACCCTAAAGACGGTCATGGAGGCCACGCGCGCAGGCATGGGCTGCGGCGCGTGCAAAGCCTTGGTGGCCGACGTGGTGGCGTGGGCCTGCGGCGGCGCCGCCGAGGTCGATCCCGCGGCCGACTACTACGTGCCCGGTGTGCCCCTGTCCAAGCCCGACCTGGTGACGAAGATCCGCGAGCTGGGCTTGCGGTCCGTGTCGTCGGTCTTCGCGGCTTTGGCAGGGGGCCTTGAAGATCCGGGAAGCAAGCCCGGCCTCGCGTCCCTGCTACGGACGATTTGGGCCGGCGAGTACGAAGACGAGCGGGACGCGCGCTTCATCAACGACCGTGTGCACGGCAACATCCAAAAGGACGGCACCTTCAGTGTCATCCCCCAGCTTCCAGGGGGCATCACCTCGCCCGCGCAGCTCCGTCGCATCGCGGACGTGGCGGAGAAGTACCAGGTGCCGTTGGTGAAGCTCACGGGCGGCCAGCGGATCGACCTCGTCGGGGTGCCGCGCGACCAACTGCCGAACGTTTGGCGCGACCTTGGCATGCCCTCCGGCTACGCATACAGCAAGAGCTACCGCACCTGCAAAAGCTGCATCGGTACGGACTATTGTCGCTTCGGGCTCGGCGACAGCATGGGCTTGGCGCAAGAAATCGAAGGGCGTTTTCAGGGACTGGATACCCCCGGCAAGCTCAAGCTCGCGACCGCCGGCTGCCCACGAAACTGCTCGGAGGCCATGGTCAAAGACGTCGGCGCCGTCGCAGTCGAGGGTGGCAAGTGGGAAATCTACGTCGGCGGCGCCGCGGGCGCGCACGTCCGCAAAGGCGATCTTTTGTGCACGGTGGCGACGCACGAGGACGTCCTCCGCATCTCCGGCCGCTTCATTCAATACTACCGCGAGCACGCCAAGTACCTCGAGCGCACCTACGGCTTCGTGGAGCGCATCGGTATAGAGAAGATTCGCGCCGTGGTCGTGCACGATAGCGAGCACCTCGCGGAGCGGCTCGACGCGGCGATGCAGAGCTCGGTAGAGGCCTATCGGGATCCGTGGCTCGAAGCGAGCACGCCCGCCACCGTGAACCAGTTCGCGTCGCACCTTCCCGTCATTCAATAGGAGGCCCTATGCAAGCCGCTCGCTCCCTGCCCGTCATGAGCTCTTGGGTCACGCTCGGCCCGCTCAGCGCCATCCCGGAAGGCGAAGGCCGCACGTTCGACGTGGGCGGCACCCGCGTCGCCGTGTTCCGCGGCAGGGACGGCGCGGTGTACGCGACCCAGGCCGAATGCCCCCACAAAAACGGGCCACTCGCGGACGGGTTGCTCGGCAGCGGCACGCTGATCTGCCCGCTTCACTCCCTCAAATTCGACCTTTCCACGGGTCATTCATCGAGTGGCGATTGCAGCTTACGCATTTATCCGACGCAGCTGTCCGCGCAGGGGCACGTGCTCATCGACATGTGAAGCCTTCTCCGGCGGTTGCTAACTCGATCCCGAGCTGACGTTGGCCACGCTCTGCCAGTCATAGAGTATGGTGATATCGCGCATCAGCAACATGAGTTGGATTGTTATCTGCTGGGGCCGCAGATTCGCGGCATGCAAAACCTCGATTCCCTGCCTCACGGCGCCCTCCCCACCTCCGCTTCCACGCCTTCGGCGCTGTCGATTCGCCTTCTTTCCACGACGGACAGTGTCGTGCCCACGCTGCTGCGCCTCTCGCTCGGCGGGGTGATCTTCGCCCACGGTTTACAAAAGGCATTCGGCTGGTTCAGCGGTTACGGCATCGACGGCACGATGAGCTTCTTCAGCTCCGTGGGGATCCCCAGCTTGCTCGGTGCGCTCGTCATCTTGTCGGACTTTCTTGGATCGCTCGCGCTCCTGCTCGGCTTCGCCACGCGCTTCTCGGCGGCGGCCGCGTTCGCGGTCATGCTCGGCGCCGCGCTCATCGTGCACCTGCCGAACGGATTCTTCATGAATTGGGGTGGCGCTCCCCATGGTGAAGGCTACGAGTTTCATGTTCTGGCGTTGGCCATGGCCTCCTCGCTCGTGATTTCGGGCGGGGGACGAGCCGCGGTGGATTCTTGGCTAGCCGCCAAGCTCGCTCGCTGAGGGCGGAGCTGCTACGAGCGCGCTTCGCGCATGAAGAAGCCCGATTGGTTCCTGACCGGTATGGCCATCGCGGTCGCGCTGGCCTGGGTCTTTCCGGAGCCCGGTGCCAAGGGGGGCAGTCTGCGTCCAGAGGTCATCAACAAGGCCGGGGTGTCGCTCATCTTCTTTTTGCACGGGCTTTCGCTCTCCTTGAAAGCTCTCGCCGCGGGCACCCGCAAGTGGCGGCTGCATCTGCTGATTCAGAGCTCCACCTTCTTGCTGTTCCCGCTCCTGGGCGCCCTGCTGCTCCTGGCCTTGGGCTCACGCGGCACTGCGGAGCTGCGTACCGGCTTGTTTTTCTTGTGCGCCCTCCCATCCACCGTATCGTCATCGGTGGCCCTCACGGCGGCGGCTCGCGGCAACGTCGCCGCGGCAGTGTTCAACGCGACCCTCTCGAGCTTGCTGGGCGTCGTGCTCACGCCGCTCTGGCTCGGCTTGGTGCTCGGCACCGCGGGCCAACCGCTGCCGTTCGGCGCGGTGGTGCTGGACCTATGCTTGTGGCTAGTGCTGCCGCTAGTGGTGGGCCAAGCGTGCCGCCCCCTGCTCGGCGCGTGGGCTGCGCGTCACAAGCCACGCATCAACGTGGCAGATCGGCTTACGATTTTGCTTCTCGTCTACACGTCGTTCTGCGACTCCGTGCAGGGCGGCGTGTGGCGGAGCGGGGCCGCGCCGCTCGCCATCTCCGTAGCTGCGTCGGTGCTTCTGTTGGCGGTGGCGCTCGCGCTGACATGGAGCGCGGGCAAGTTGCTCGGCTTCGAGCGTGCCGACCGCATCGCCGCGCTCTTCTGCGGCTCGAAGAAGACGCTCGCCAGCGGCGTTCCGATGGCGCGGCTCATCTTCGGCGCGCAGCCGAGCCTGGCGATCGTGCTCCTGCCGATCATGATTTACCACCCGCTGCAGCTCGTAGTCGGCGGATGGCTCGCAGGCAAGCTCGCGCGTCAGTCCGGCTGAATCGCCGCCGCCGGAATGGTGACGCGAAAGCGGCTGCCGTGCTCCGGCTCGCTCTCCGCGACGATGCGGCCGTCGTGCGCCTCCACGATCCGTCGCGCCAGCGCGAGACCCAAGCCCACGCCGCCGGTAGCGCGCGCGCGGCTCCTGTCCGTGCGATAGAAAGGCTCGAAGATGCGCTCCAGCTCCCCGGGACCGATGCCGATGCCCTGGTCGCGCACCTCAAGAACCAGCGCGCCGCCGTCGCCGGTCTGCGCGGTGAGCTCGATCGCGGTATCCGGCTCGGAAAACTTGGCCGCGTTGTCGAGCAGGTTGTCGAGCACGCGCCGCAAGAGCGTTGGATCGGCGTCGATCTGCGGCGCATCCTCGGCGACGTCGACCTTCAGCTTGCGCGGACCCGTGCGACGCTGGAACCGGAGCCGCGCGGCGTTTACCAACTCCGCGGCGCTGAGCCTTTGGCGCCGCAGCGGGGGCAGCGGGTCCCCGCCGGTGCCGCGCGAGATGTCCAGCCGCGCCGCGGTCATCACGTCGTCCAAGAGTCGCTCCAGCTCTTGCAGGTCCTCTTCGATGTCCGTCAGGTAGCCAGCGGCGCTCTTGTTGTCGCCTTCGCGCACCAGCTCGAGCGCCATGCGAATGCGCTGAAGTGGCGTGCGGAGCTCGTGCGACACGTTCGCGAGCATCTCCTTCTCGGACTTGCGGAGGCTGATCACGCGCTCGGCCATCTCGTCGAAAGAGCGGCCGAGGTCTGCGATTTCGTCGCCGCCCACGAAGCCGCTGCGCGCGGTGAGGTTTCCGGACCCGAAGGTGCGCGCCACGCCGCCTAGGCGCTCGAGCGGCGCGGTGATGGAACGCGCGAGTGGTATGGATAAGAGCGCCAGCACGACTAGCGCGGCGGCGAGCTGCGCCATCGCGGTGCCGAGCGGCACGTCCGGCGTGGGGAAGGTAACCTGCGCGTAGCGCAACAGTTTCCCCGCTTCGTCGCGCAGGACGACCGTGCCGGAGCCCATGCCGAACTGAGAGGTCCGGCCCCGCAACGCGTCGAGCTCCGCCGGGGGGAGGGGCGGCGGTGGCGTGGCCGCGTTACTCGCGATCAGCTGGCCGTCCGCGGTGAATAGGCTCATTGCCACGCGGACGCGCTTCAAGTCGGCGATCTCGCTCCGCAGGCGCGCCGGGTCGTCGACCGTCTCCAGCAAGTGCCAGGCGATCCACGCCGTGGCGGGGCGCGCCGGCACTTCGACCGCGGGCGTGAACACGAAGCGGCTCACGAGGTAGCTTGCGCCGCCGGCTAGGGCCAACATGAGCACGCCGTACAAGTAGACTCGGAGGAGCAGCCCTGAGCGCGCGAACCGCGGCCGCTTCACCGCTCTTCGCCTGCCGTGAGCATGTAGCCGGAGCCGCGGATGGTTTTGAGTAGCTGTGGGTGGCGTGAGTCGTCGCCCAGCTTGTGACGGAGGCGGGAGATGCGCACGTCAATCGAGCGGTCGAAGGCTTCGTCTGCGTTGCCTTTGGCGAGCTCGAGCAGCTGCTCGCGGCTCAGCACGCGCCCGGCGTGGTCGGCCAGGACGCGTAAAAGAGCGAACTCGTAAGACGTGAGGTGCAGCGGGCGGCCGTCCAGTGACGCGTTCAGGCTCGCGACGTCCAAGACCAGCTTGCCCACCGTGAGCTCCCGTGGGGGCGGACCGGCCTTGCCGCGCGCCCGGCGCACCACGGCTTGGATGCGCGCCAAGAGCTCGCGGGCCGCGAACGGCTTGGTCATGTAGTCGTCGGCGCCGAGCTCGAGCCCGAGCACGCGGTCGGCGACCTCGACCCGCGCCGTGACCGCGATGATGGGCACGTGCGAGGTTTTCCGCAGCTCGCGACAGACCTCGAAGCCGTCGCAGCCCGGCAGCATCAAGTCCAGCACGACCACGTCGATGTCCGGCCGGACGCCCTCGCGGATCGCGGAGGGGCCATCCGAGGCTCGTGTGACAACGATGCCCTGATGCTCCAAATAGTCACTGGTAAGCCGCGCCAGCTTTGCGTCGTCTTCGACGAGGAGCACTTGGATGGCGGCCATGGGAAAAGCGTACACGAGGCTTTCGATGCGGGCGAAAACCCTACACAAACCGACACATTGTCCACCCAGCCGTGAAAGCGCTAGAGCTTAGGCGAAATACATGGCGACCGCGTCCTCGTGCCGGATTCAGACGTGGGTGCTCCTCGCTTGCGCAGCGCTGTCGCTCGCCTGTGAAAGCCGCTCCAAAGCCGCTAAAGGCGAGGAACCCGTCCCGGTGGCGATCGCGGTCGCCGAAAAGAAAAACGTCGCGCGTGAGGTCCGCGTCTTCGGGAGCGTCGACGCGAGTAGCACGGTGGACGTGCGTGCGCAGGTGCAAGGTCTCGTCACGCAGGTGCACTTCAAAGAGGGTGACTTCGTGAAGCGAGGCCAGCTGCTGTTCACGGTGGATACGAGGCCGTACAGCGCCTCTCTCGCCGCGGCGCAGGCGGAGCTGCTCCGCAACCGCGCCGTCGCCGACCAAATGCGCGTGGAAGCGGAGCGCGCTAATGCGCTACGTCAAGAAGGTGTGGCGAGCGATCGCGACGTGGCCAAGGCCAACGCGGACGCGGCGTCCAGCGCCGCGGACGTGAAGCTCGGCCAAGCTCAAATCGCGAGCGCGAGCCTGAACGTCGCGTTCACCCGCATCACCGCGCCCATCGACGGCCGGACCGGCGCGCTCTTGGTCTATCCGGGCAACCTCGTGAAGGCGACGGACGCGCAGCCGCTCGTCGTGTTGCGCAGTATCTCGCCGGTGTACGTGCGCTTCGCGGTCCCCCAGGAGTATTTGACCACGATTCGCGAACGGCTCGGCAAGCAGCCGCTCACGGTGCGCGTCACGCCTCGCGGAGAGGGCGCCAAGACCGTCGAGGCACCGGTCACGTTCTTGGAGAACAGCGTGGATGCGTCGACCGGGACCGTCACCCTCAAGGCCACCTACTCGAACGCGGGGCAGGAGCTGTGGCCCGGCTCCTCCGTTGACGTGGTGCTGGTGATGGGAATGGACGAGGACGCGACGGTCGTGCCGGAGCCGGCCCTGCAGCGGTCGCAGTCGGGGACGCTCGTTTTCGTCATCGGGCAAGACGGTCGCGTCACGCCGCGGCCCGTAAAGGTGCTGCGCACCACGGAGACGCAGGCGCTCATCGCCTCCGGGCTCGAGCCGGGCGAGCGGGTCGCGACAGATGGCCTGCTCCGCCTCCGTAAGGGCACGAAGGTCGCCGAAACCGCGCCCCCCGCCAAATTGGCCGCGAGCACCAACCCCGAGCAAAAGCGCCCCGAGGGCCTATGAGCATCTCCGAGCCGTTCATCAAGCGGCCCGTCGCCACCAGCCTGGTGATGGTGGCGATCTTGCTGTTCGGGCTGATGGCCTACCTGAAGCTCCCCGTCGCGGCGCTGCCGGACGTCGACTTCCCGACCATTCAAGTGAGCGCATCCTTGCCCGGCGCAAGCGCGGAGACGATGGCGTCATCCGTCGCGACGCCGCTCGAGCGTGAGTTCTCGGCCATCGACGGCATGGCGAGCATGAGCTCGGAGAGCTCGCTCGGCGCGACCAGCGTCACCTTGCAGTTCGACTTGCGGCGCGATCTGGACTCGGCCGCGCAAGACGTGCAAGCGGCCATCGCCCGCGCCATCCCTCGCATGCCGCGCGACATGCCGCAGGCGCCCAGCTACCGCAAGGTGAACCCGGCTGATCAAGCCATTTTGCTGCTCTCGCTCAGCTCTTCCACCCTCCCGCTCTTCGTCGTGAACGAGTACGCGGAGACGCGCCTCGCGCAGATGATTTCGCAGACGCGGGGCGTGGCCCAGGTGAGCGTCTTTGGCTCGCAGAAGTTCGCGGTGCGCGTCCAAGCGGATCCGCACAAGCTCGCCACCCTCGGCATCGGGCTGGACGAAGTGGCGGCCGCCATTCAGGGCGCCAACGTGAACCTACCGAACGGCGCCCTGTACGGTCCGCGCACCGCCTTCGCGATCGAGACGAACGGCCAGCTCCGGAACGCGAAGCCGTACGAGGACATCATCGTCACGTACCGCAACGGCGCCGCCGTACGCATCAAGGACGTCGGCCGCGCCGTAGACAGCGTCGAGAACGACAAGACCGCGGCCTGGCGTGGGGACAAGAACGGAATGCCGCGCGCGGTCGTGCTCGGCATCCGTAAACAGCCGGGCGCCAACACGGTGGAGGTCGTCCAGGAGGTGATGGGCTTGCTGCCGGCCTTTCGGCAAGAAATCCCGGGCTCCGTCGATCTGGACGTCATCTTCGACCGCTCCCAAACGGTCAAGGCTTCGGTTCACGACGTGCAGCTCACGTTGGTCATCACGCTCGCGCTCGTGGTGATGGTCATCTTCCTGTTCCTGCGGCGCATCACGGCGACCATCATTCCGAGCCTGTCGATGCCGCTGGCGATGCTCTTCACCTTCGCGGTGATGCACCTGCTCGGTTTCTCGCTGAACAACCTTTCGCTCATGGCGATCACGCTCAGCGTCGGCTTCGTCGTGGACGACGCGATCGTCGTTCTGGAAAACGTGGTGCGCCACATCGAGCTGGGCAAGACGCCGATGCAGGCCGCGTTCGACGCGACCAAAGAGATTGGCTTCACCATCGTCTCGATGACCATCTCCCTCGTGGCGGTGTTCGTGCCGTTCTTGTTCCTAGGCGGCATCCTGGGCAGCTTGTTCAAGGAGTTCGCGGTAACGATTGCGGTATCCATCCTCGTTTCGGCGTTCGTGTCGTTGACGCTGACGCCGATGATGGCCGCCCGCATGCTCAAGCCCGGTCATGAAGGCGAGCAACAGGGGCGCGTCTACCGCGCCGTCGAGCGCATGTTCGACGCCTGGCTCGCCGTGTACCGCCGCACGCTGCTCTGGTCGCTGCGCCACCGCCGCCTCATGCTCGCTTTTTCTGGCGTCGTGCTGGTGACGACGGTCGTGCTGTTCGTGCGAATGCCGAAGGGTTTCTTGCCGAGCGAGGACACGGACCAGCTCCAGGTCACAACCGAAGCGGTGCAGGGTATTTCTTACGAGGCGGTCGCGGAGCGCCAGCAAATGGTGGCGCAAGTTTTGCGGAAGCATCCTTACGTGGACGCGTTCATGTCCAACGTCGGCGCGCGGCAGGGCTCGGGCGGCGCGAATCTGGGCAGTTTTCTAGTTCGCCTCAAGCCGCGCGCCGAGCGAGACAAGAGCGCGGACCAGATCGCGACCGAGCTCTCGAAGCAGATGAACAAGGTGCCGGGCATGCGCTCCTTCGTGCAGTCACCGCCGCCGATTCGCTTGGGCGGCCGCGTCACCAAGAGCGAGTTCCAGCTCACCTTGCAGAGCACGGACACGGCCGCCCTCTACGAGGCCACCCCCAAGCTCGCGGCCGAGCTGTCCAAGTCGTCCGTGCTGAAGGACGTGACCACGGACGTCCAGCTCTTGAACCCCGAGCTCAACGTGGAGATTGATCGCCGCCGCGCCGCAGAGCTGGGCGTCACGGTCGCCAAGGTGGAGGACACGCTCTACAGCGCGTATGGCGCGCGGCAGGTCTCCAGCATCTACGCTAGCAACAACACGTACCAGGTCATTTTGGAGCTCGATCCGCGAACGCAGCGCGAGCCGGCCGCCCTCGAGTCGCTGTACGTGCGCGCGTCCACGGGCACGCTCGTCCCGCTCACGTCGCTCGCGAAGGTCCGGCAGGGCGCGGGACCGTTGACCGTGAGCCACTCCGGCCAATTGCCGGCGGCCACCCTGTCGTTCAACGTGCAAGCCGGTCACTCCCTGAGCGAGGCGGTAGCGGTCGCGCAGAGCGCGGCGAACCGACTGTTGCCGGAGAACGTCAACGCCAAGTTCCAGGGCTCCGCGGAGGCATTTCAATCATCGCTCACGGGCTTGGGCGGCCTGCTGCTGATCGCGGTGCTGGTCATCTACCTCGTCCTCGGCGTGCTGTACGAGAGCCTCATTCACCCGCTGACGATCTTGTCCGCGCTTCCGTTCGCCGGATTTGGCGCCGTCGTCACCCTGATGATTTTCGACATCGACTTGAACGTGTACGCGTTCGTCGGGGTCATCTTGCTCGTCGGGCTGGTGAAGAAGAACGGCATCATGATGGTGGACTTCGCGATCGAGGCGCGCAAAGACGGCAGCGTGAGCGCGGAGCAGGCCATCACCGACGCTTGCCTCGTGCGCTTCCGCCCGATCATGATGACGACGATGGCGGCGCTGCTCGGCACCTTGCCCATCGCCCTGGGCATTGGCGCTGGCGCCGAGTCGCGGCAGCCGCTGGGGCTCGCGGTCGTGGGCGGCTTGCTGTTCTCGCAGCTGCTTACCCTGTACGCCACGCCCGTGTTCTACCTGTACATGGAGCGTTTCAGTGAGTGGGCGGCGCGCCACCGCCGCGCGCCGACGCCTCCGCTTCAGCCGGCCGGCGTCTCGTGAAGCTGCAGCACCTCGGAGGTGCCGTGGCCGACGGCGGCGAGGAAGCGTTTGGCCCACTTCAACGCTTCGTCGGTCCGCGTCAACCGAGCGACGACGCGATCGACATGATGCGACGTCGTTAGCTGGCACCGGACGCGCGCGCGCGCAGCAGGAGCCGCTCGCGCTGTCGCGCGTTCTGCGTCATACCCGCAGCGCGCTCGAACTCCGCGCGTGCTTCGTCGAAGCGGCCGAGTCGCTCCAAGAGCTCCGCGCGCGCGCTGGGTAGCAGGTGGTACTGGCGGAGCGCGGGCTCCGAAAGCAGCGGTTCGAGCAGCGAAAGCCCGGCCGCGGGACCTTCGGCCATCGCGACGGCGACGGCGCGGTTCAGCTCCACGACGGGCGAGCCGAGCCGTGCTGCCAGCTCGCCATAGAGGGCGGCGATGCGCGGCCAATCCGTCTGCTCCGGAGTAGTGGCCCGGGCGTGGCAAGCCGTGATGCCCGCCTGCAATACATACGGTCCGGGGCTCTGCGCCAGCTCTTCGGCGCGGGAAAGCGCCGCCAATCCCCGTCGGATCAAGAGCTGATCCCAACGCCCGCGGTCTTGCTCGAGGAGCAACACCGGCTCGCCCGCGGCATTGGTGCGCGCCTTCGACCGTGACGCATTGAGCTCCATCAGCGCCACCAAGCCGTGGACTTCCGGCTCCTCGGGGGCCAACCCCGCCAGCACACGCCCGAGCCGCAGCGCCTCCTCCGTGAGCGCCGGGCGCATGCAGTCGTCCCCCGCGCTCGCTGAGTAGCCCTCATTGAAAATGAGGTAGACGACCTCGAGCACGGAAGAGAGCCGCTCCGACAGCTCCTCCCCGCGTGGCACCTCGAACGGGATTTGCTTCTCGGCCAGGGCGCGCTTCGCCCGCACGATGCGCTGCGCGATGGTGGGCTCCGGCACCAGGAAGGCCCGCGCGATCTCCTCCGTCGTCAACCCGCCGAGGAGGCGCAAGGTGAGCGCCACGCGCGCCTCCGTGCCCAGTACGGGGTGGCAGGCGGCGAAGATGAGCCGCAAGAGGTCGTCGCCGACGTCGTCGTCCATCGCTGCTTCCAGCTGGGAAATCAGCCGCTCCGGCTCCTGGAGTGCTTCCAGCTCGTAGCCCAGGTCCTCGTGCTTGCGCTGCAGCATCTTCCCGCGGCGGAGGGTGCTGAGCGCGCGGTGCTTGGCGGTTGCGGTGAGCCAAGCCGCAGGGTTGTCCGGAATGCCGTGCGCCGGCCATTGCTCGAGGGCGGCGAGAAGCGCATCTTGCGCCAGCTCCTCCGCCAAGCCCACGTCGCGTACGATGCGCGAGAGGGTCGCGATGACACGCGCCGACTCGATACTCCAGACCGCGTGAATGGCCCGATGGGTCTCGGAGCTCATGCCGGCGCATCACAGCACGTCTCGGTCGCGCCGTCAGCCGCGCGGCGGCGTATCCTGCGCGTCGAACACCTGCAAAATTTCCGCCTGGCCGTCTCCCGCGATGCGCATGAACTCCTTGGCCATCTCGATGGCGGCCTCTCGGGAGTCGCAGCGCACGAGCGCGAAGCCGTCGATGAGCTCTTTGGTCTCGGGGAAGGGGCCGTCCGTGACCGAGACTTTGCCGCCGACTTGCGTGAGCTTGGTGCCGTGGTCTGGTCGCACCAGGCCGCCGGTCATGAGGACCACGCCTCGAGCGATCATTTCTTGCGTGTGCTTGCCGAGCGCGGCCAACGTCTGCGGTGAGGGCGGCGCTGAGGTGTCGCCTTGATAGGTCATCAAGAATTTCATCGTCGGGCTCCTTGGTTCAATGTGCGGTGGCGACCGGCGGCTTGGGGGATGCCTCGGCCTTGGCCTTCAGCGCCGCGAGACCGCGCTCGAAGTCGCCGCCGACCATCTTGTCCATGTTCATCACGAGGTGGAACGCCTTGCTGACGAAGTTGTTCTTGCCGTCCATGGCCCACGTCGTCTTCGTGCCCTCGGTCGTCTTCGCGAAGGTGAACGTGGCCGTGTTCGTGGCCTCGAACGGCTTCAAGAATTCGAGCTTGATGACGATTTCACTCGGCTCGCTCTTCTCGATGGTCATACGACCTTCTCCGACCTCTTTCTTGCCCACCCACGCATACTTGGCCCCGACCCCGCTCGGCGCGCCGTCGAAGGTGCGCTGCATGCCGGGGTCCAGCTTCTCCCACGGCGACCACTCGCGCCACGCGTGGAAGTCGTTTACCTGAGCGTGGGCCGCCTCGGGTGAAGCCGCGATCGTGGTGGACCGCTCGACGTGGAACGTCGACGGCTGCAGTGAGACCACGACCACCAGCACGACCAGGAGCGCCGCTACACCGACGAGAATTTTCTTGAGCATGAACTGCACTTTCCTTGTTTCCACCGCCTCCGTGCCGAACGCCGCGTCCGGTACGAGAGCTCGGTCTCTGTAGACACGTCAAACGGAGGCATCGCCGATCGACATCGCGGCGCATTTTTTTTTCTGCAGCGCGTAACTGCCGGCAATCCAACGGCAATTTGGGCGGAGCGTGAACGAGCGGCCCGACGCTCCGGCCGGTGAACGGCTACGGCTCAAGGGGGTGACGGTCCCGTGCTTCAGACAATCCGGTCCAATCCCGCACGAATTGCGGCAAACCGTCAGGCTGGGTTAAACAAGCCGGGTGGATAGCTCACGCGCCGAAGGGCACGCCGTCCGGCTCGCGATGCTCACGGCCGCTTTGGCCATCGCCCACCAGGTGGCCGGGAAATCGCTGCGCGAGGGGCTCTTCCTATCGATCTTCAAGGTCCAAGACCTGCCGAAGGTGATGCTCGCCTCGGCGCTCTGCGCGATTCCGGTCGTCCTCCTCGTGTCTCGGCTGATGACGCGTCATGGGCCGGACCGCCTGACGCCGCTGCTCTTCGTGGTGAGCGCGGGGCTCTCGGTGGCCGAGTATGCGCTGCTGCCGTTCGCGGCGCATGCCATTGCGCTCACCGTCTACCTGCACGTCTCCATCGGCGGCGCGCTCATGATCAGCGCCTTCTGGTCTCTAGTGAACGAGCGGCTGGATCCGCACTCCATGAAGCGCTCGGTCGGGCGCATCACGGCCAGCGCGACCCTGGGCGGTCTGCTGGGCGGGGCGGCGATGGAGCGAGGCGCGCACTGGTTCGACGCGCGCAGCACGCTGCTGCTGGTGGCGGGGATATGCCTGCTCTCCGCGGCTTGCTCACAGCGACTCGCCGCGACCGACAGCACCTCGAGCGGCCCCGCCAGCCGCGTGCAGGAGCCGGTCAAGTTCAGCGGCTACCTTTGGACGCTTGCCCTGCTCGTTACCAGCACCGCGGCCGCCTCCGCCTTCGCGGACTTCGCCCTCAAGCAAGCGGCTCAGGCGCGCTTCGGCAGCGCTGAGTCCTTGGTGCGCTTCTTCGCCGTGTTCTACACCGCAGGGTCGCTCCTCAGCTTCGTCTTGCAAGCGTTCGTTTCGCGGCCCTTGTTCGGCACGCTCGGCTTGGGCGGCACTCTCGCCGTCTCGCCCGCGCTCGGCGTGGGTCTCGGCGCGTTCGCGTCGCTTTCGCCGTCATTCTGGTCGATGGGCGCGCTGCGCGGAGCGGATTTGGCCCTCGGACCCTCGCTCTTCCGCAGCGCCTTCGAGCCGCTGTTCACGCCGCTACCCTCGGCGACCAAGCGCGCCACCAAGTCCCTCATCGACGTCGTGTTCGACAAGGGCGGGGACGCCGCCGCCAGCTTGGCGATTTTGCTGGTTTCGCTGGGGAGCCCGCTGATGATCGAGCGGGTGCCGCTCCTGCTGTCGACGTTCGCGTTTGCGCTAGCGCTGCTGCTCTCGCTGCGTGCCCGGCAAGGCTACGTGGCGGAGCTGGAGGCGAGCTTGCGCGCGGGCACGGTCAGCGTGGAGGCGGTGGAGGTCGAAGATCCCGCGGCGCGCCTCACGCTCTCGGCCACGACGCTGGGCATCGACCGCGACAAGCTTCGCGCCGAGATCGAGCGCGCGCGCGCGGACCGAGCCGCTCGCGCCCAAGCCGACACCGTGGTCTCGCCTCCGGCGGCGGTAGACCAGGAAAAGCTCGTCGCCGACGTGCGCACGCTGCTCGGACAGGACGTGAGCGCGCTACGTAGCTTGCTCTCCCGCCCTTCGCTCGATCAGCGCCTCGCCGCCTTCGTGATCCCGCACTTGGCGTCGGAGCAGCTCGCCAAGGCCGCGCTCGCGGCGCTGCGCTCGATGGGGCCGGACGTCGTCGGCCTACTGGCAGACGTCATGCTGAGCAGCGCCCAGCCGCTCGCGGTGCGTCGCCGCGTCCCCCACGTGCTGCGCGCGCTGCGCGGGCCCCGGGTCGTTTCCGCGCTCACTCGCGCGCTCGGCGCGGAGGCGCTCGAGGTGCGCTACCGCGCGGCTCTGGCTCTCGCCGAAGTAACGCACGAAGATCGCGCGCTCCTGCCCGACAGCAAGGAGGTCTTCGCGCTCGCGCTCTCGGAGCTGGAGCGAGGCCCCCTCTCGCAGGATGCGAGCGACCACGTCTTCGCGCTCCTTTCGCTGTGCCTCACGCGGGGGTCCATGGAGCTCGTGCGCCAGGGACTACGCACCGACGACCGCAAGCTGCGCGGAACCGCTCTGGAGTACTTGGAGAGCTTGCTCCCCGAGGCTGTGCGCTCGCCCCTCGTGGAGGCGCTCGCGGAGCGGCCCGAGCCCCGCGGCGAGGTCTCGCGCACCGAGACGCAGCTGCTCGACGAGCTCAAGCGCTCCATTCGCGCCGATTTGACGCCCCAAGCTCTGCCCGGGGACCCCGACTGACTATTTGCTAGAAACGCTGACGTTGCCGGGACCGACCCCGACCCCGACTTGCTGCGAGCCGGAGTCGTGGGTGACGAGCAGCACCGTGGCGATGCCCGCGAATACGATCGCGCTGCCGGCCAAGATGTCCGTCGTCAGGGCGAAGGTTTTGGCCTTGGTGGCGTCGTCGTCGAGCTCGGAGGCGGTTGCGCCCGGCCGCTTGAGCCTGTCGTCGCGGTCGCTCTGAGCCTGCAGGGCGAGGTACCCCGTCACGCCCGCGCCAGCGCCAAGCGCGAGCGCGCCGATACCGGTGACCCAGAAGCCGGCGCCGAGTCCCGTGGGCGTTCGCGGTGCACCGCCGACGTCGACGCCGCCGGCCGCGGTGTTTGGCTTGTTTTCCTCGAAGTTCAGCGTGACGGTCTGCTCTTCGCCGCCGGCGAGTCGCACCACCCGCTGCTTACTGCCGTGATCCTGCGCTTCCACGGAGATGGTGCGCTGGCCCTCGTTCACGTCGATGAAGCCGGCGAGGGGAGTGACGCCCGCCTTCTTGCCGTCCACGTAGATGGTGGCTCCGTTCACGTTCACGCTGAGCTTGAGATGCGCGATGCGCTTCTGCAGCTCGGCGAGGTCCGTCTCCACCTGCGTCTTGCGGTCCGACTCGATGTTGCCGCCGCCCTCTTTGACGTAGCGAGACAGCGCGTCGCGCGCCTCCACGTACTGATGCAGCTCGAAGTAACATTGTGCGATGTTGTAGAGCACCTTGAAGTTGCTCTTGATCGCGTACGCTCGCTCGAACTGAACGAGAGCCGCGTCGAAGTCCCCGTCCTTGTAGAGCTTGAGCCCTTGGCTGAAATGCTTGCGGGCTTGCTCGACCTCTGCGTCCGAGCCGGCCGCGTCTGCGCTCTGCGCCCAAGCCGGCGTGGTGACGAGGCCGGCGCTGGCGAGGCAGAGCAGGGTGACGGCGCGAGAAATCGTCGAGTGGAAGCGCATGATCAGTTCGCGTAGGGGTCCGAGTTGTCGATGGGGCGCACGGCCTTACCGTCGCGCGGCTTGTGGACGAAGTCTTCCGACGTCGTGGCAGGCTTCGTGGCGGGGGACTTCTGGCCGGCGGGGGCGGCGGCAGCGGGGGCGGCGGCGGCCGCAGGTGTTGCCGGAGCGGCGGCCGGTGACGCCGCGACGGAGCCCCCACCGAACGGCAGCTCGATGTGGAGCTGCAGGTCGTGGTCGAGGTGAATCATGCGTACGTCGCTCTTGCGACCCGGCGCCCGCACCTCGAGACGATGTAACGCGCTGTCCTTGGCCAACTGCCCGTGGAAGGGGTTACCTTCCAACTTGGCCCCGTCCAGCAAGAGCTCCGCGCTTCCCGGCTCCGCAGAGATGCGCAGCTGCACCAACGCTTGCGCGGGCAGCACCGTCGGCTTGCTGGCTTCCGTGGGAGCCGCCGTCGACGCGACTACCGCGGCGCCCGTGGACGCCTCTGCAGCGGGACGGAGCCTCGTCGCAAACGCGCCGGCGACGCCGGCGAGCAGCGCGAGCGCCCCCGCGGCGACGAACATTTTACCGCGCGCCACGGGCGGGGATTGCGACGTACCCGGGTTGGTGCCGCTGCTCGTGCCCCCGAACATGGTGCTCGCGGCGGGCACGTACGGCCCGCGAGCAAACTCGGAAGGGTGCTCGTCTTCCAGGTTCGCCTGCTTCATGCGCAGGTCGATCTGGCGGCGCATCTCCGCGCGTTCTTTTTGATAGAGGGTCTGCAGCAGGTCGCGCAGCTTCTGGCTCGGGTAGTCCAGCGAGTGAAAAGCGACGTACTGCTTGATCGCGTCGCGCATCGCCCCCGCGGTGGGGTAGCGGTCGTCGGGCGATTTCGAGGCCGCCTTCGCGCAAATGTCCATCAGCTCGCGCGGCACGTCCGCGCCTTTTTGCAGCATCAGCTCGGACTCGGCGCCGGCGATGCGGCCCTGCACGATCTCCGTCTGCGTGCGATCTTGGGTGAGGCGACGGTAGGTCAGGATCTCCCAGAGCAGGACACCTGCCGCGAAGACGTCCGACCGCTGGTCGCTGCGCCCGACGATTTGCTCCGGCGCGGCGTAGCCCAGCTTGCCCTTGAAGGTACCGGCCTCGGTCACGTGACTGATACCGGCTGCTTTCGCCACGCCGAAGTCCAGCACCTTCACGCCGCCGTCGAACGTGATGAAGATGTTGTTCGGACTGATGTCACGGTGGACGAGGCCGAGTGGCGTGCCGTCCAGATCGCTGAACGCGTGCAGGTAGGACAAGCCTTCCAGCATCTGGCACATGATCTCGAGACGGGCGGCCAGTGGCAGCGAGCCGTCGATAGTCTTCTTCAGGAGCCGGCTGAGAGTCTGCCCCTCCAGGTACTCCATGCAGATGAAGTATCGCCCGCCGTCCTCGCCGACCTCGGTGGTCTGCACGACGTTCGGGTGATTCATCCGCGCGGCGAGGCGCGCCTCCCCCAAGAACATGTTGAGCGACGCGGGGTGCTCGCGCAGCTCGTCGCGCATGACCTTCAGCACCACCAGCTTGCTGAACCCGGCCAGACCACTCACGAGGGCCAGATACACGTGCGCCATGCCGCCGTGACCGAGCTCCATGAGGAGCCGGTAGCGACCGAGCATCGTGCTCGGCTTCTGCGGCGACAGGCCTGCGTTCAAGGGAATAGCTCCACGAGGGAGACAGTGTTCGGTTTGACGCGAATGATCGCCCGCGTGAGCTCCTGCCCCGTGGACATGGTCGCGGTGAGGGTCGTCGTGCTGATCGGCACGTTCGCGAACCCGACCGCGCCCTGAGCGGCCGTCTCGTTCAGCGAGGTGTCGGGGAAGTTGTTCACGAAGTAGTACTGCAAGCCTTCCTTGCTGTTCGAGAACTGGACTCCTTCGATGGGAACCGCGTCGCAGTCGCGCGCGACCGCAATGATGATGCCGAGCTCGGCGTTCACCGTCTCACGGGTGGCGAGGCTGAGCTGCGCCACGAGCACGGGAGTGGGCATGGTGATGTTCCAACCAATCGTGTCCTCCAGGATGGGGCGCCCCATGAACACCAGGGCGCTCATGGTTTCTTGGTTGCGAACGTCGAAGTAGCCTTGCCACCCGACGGGCACGGAGAAGTCGTGCGGCTCGCCCGCGTTCACTTCGAACGGGCCGTCCACCGGGCTCGAGCACTCCAGATCGCCCGGGTTACAGGCTTTGATCTGGAAGCTCGTGTCTTCTGGCTCGCTGCCCGGGATGTAGATCGGGGCAAAGGTGTACTTCACCTTCTCTTCCCCGCTTGGCTCCGGCTTTTCGCACACGAGTTCGTCGACACCCATGCTGGGCGCGCCGCCGGCGTCGCTGCCGCCGCCGCTCGGCGACTTCACGACGCACACGTCTGCCTCACACGTCGCACCCGAGAACGCGGGACCAAGTGCCTCGCAGTCTTGGTTCGTCGCGCACTGTTTGTTGTCGACGTCGATCAACACGGAGCAGCCAGACAACAAGCCTCCGCCAAGACCGAATGCCAACGCCGCTAAGCCCAGGGGAAGATAAAGCCTTGTTACCATGCTGCCGAAACGGCTCGCGGATTCTATCCGTCGAGCCTCCGCGAACCAGACTTTTCGTTCGTTATCGAACCGGCCAGTCGGTTCCGTCGAGGACGATGCCATGATTACAGACGGCCGGCCGCCTTTAGTTTTGAGTTCGGCGGCCGCTCGCGGCTGCGCGCCCGAGCAGGACTTCGCGCTCTCGTACATTTCGAGTCAAAGACGCAGCGCGTTCGAACTCGCTCGCAGCCTCGGCCGAGCGCCCCAGCTTCTGCAGGAGATCACCCCGCACGCTGGGCAGCAGATGGTAGCTAGAAAGCAGCGGCACTTTCGCGAGATCGTCCACGATCGCGAGGCCCGCGGCCGGACCTTCCGCCATCGCGACGGCCACGGCGCGGTTCAGCTCCACGATGGGAGATTGTGTGCGTTCTACCAGCTTTGCGTACAGCTCGGCGATGCGACGCCAGTCCGTCTCTTCCGCGGTGCGTGCCCGCGCGTGACACGCCGCGATTGCCGCCTGCAGCGCGTAGGCACCGTCCGCGCCACCCAAGCGCTCAGCGCGTTCCAAAGCGGCTAGCCCACGGCGAATCAGCAGTTGATCCCAGCGGCCCCGGTTCTGTTCCAGCAGCAAAATGGCTTCCCCGCCTGGCCCAACGCGCGCTTTGGCGCGCGACGCTTGGATTTCCATCAGAGCTAGCAAGCCGTGCACCTCGGGCTCCTCGGTCGCGAGCTGGGCCAAAATCCGCCCGAGGCGGAGCGCGTCCTCGCACAACCCGGGTCGCATCAGGTCGTCCCCGGCCGTGGCCGCGTAGCCCTCGTTATAGATGAGGTAGATCACGCCGAGCACGGAGGAGAGCCGCTCGGACAACTCCGGTGCCGGTGGCAGCTCGAATGGCACCTTCGCTTCGGCCAACGTTCGCTTGGCGCGGACGATGCGCTGAGCCACCGTCGGCTCGGGCACCAAGAAAGCCCGCGCGATCTCGTCGGTCGTGAGGCCCCCGAGCAGGCGCAGCGTGAGGGCGACGCGCGCCTCCATGGACAGCACCGGGTGGCACGAGATGAAGAGGAGCCGCAGCAGGTCGTCGCCGACCGCGTCGTCCAGCTTCGATTCCAGGGTGCGCATGAGGCCTTCACGCTCAGCCGCCGCGTCCGCCTCCAAGTCATGGCCGAGCTCCTCGTGCTTGCGAGTGAGGCGCTTGTTGCGGCGCAGCTCGTCGATCGCGCGGCGCTTGGCGGTGGCCATCAGCCACGCGCCCGGGTTGTCCGGTACGCCCTCAGTGGGCCAATGCTCCAGCGCAATGACGAGCGCGTCTTGCGCGAGCTCCTCCGCGACGCCCACGTCCCGAACCATGCGAGTGAGGCCCGCGATGAGGCGCGCCGACTCCATTCGATACACTGTATGGATCGCGCGCTCGACGTCGCTCTGCGTCACCCCGATGCGCTACGGCAGTTGCGCCGCCCCAGCAATCAGAAATTCATGATCGCGGCGCGCGCGGGCTTCGGCTGGTGCTGGTCGTCGTACAAGAGCGGAAAGTCGTTACGGGCTGGCACGGGCTCGTTGTCCAGCCAAGTTTGGTCGTCGGAGACGCCCCAGAACGTCACGCTCGTGAGTACGTCCTTGTTCTTACGGTAGAGCGTGAACAGGTCCGCAAAGCGCTTGGCTTGGCGTTCCGCCAGGTCCGGCGTGTAGGTGACGGCGGGCTGGGGCACGAACGGACCGGTCGAGTAGTCGCTATAGACGGTCACGTCTAGCTCGCTGATCTTCACCTTGTAGCCAGCAGCCCGGAACTTATCGATCGCGGTCTGCAGATCCACCACGCTCGGCCAAGTCATGTTCTCGTGGCTTTGAAAGCCGACGCCGTCGATGGTGAGTCCTTTGTCGTCCTTCAACCACGCGAGCAGCTTCAGCATCTTGTCCGCCTTCACCGTCGCGACGTACTCGTTGTAGTACAGCTTGCCGACGGAGCTGCCGGGCGCCTTCGCCTCCAGCGCGTCTTTGGCGAACTGGAACGCCCAGTAGATGTACTCCTCGCTGCCGAACAGCTCGAACCATTTCGAGCCTTCCGCGCCGTCGCGGTACTGCTTGTCGGCGGTGTCGCTGATGGCTTCGTTGACGACGTCCCAGTTGTCGACCACGTCTGCGTAGCGATTCACCATCGCTTCGATGTGCGCCTTCAAGCGGTTCTTGAGGAGGTCCAAGGTGGCGGCGTCCCCCGCCGTCACTCCCGCGAACATCCACTCCGGGGCCTGGCGATGCCACAGGAGAGTGTGCCCCGTGAGCTTCATGCCGTGCTGTCGCGCGAAGTCCGCGACTCTATCCGCCTCGGCCCAGTTGTAGGTCTCCTCGGTAGGGTGAATGTCCGCGATCTTCATCGCGTTCTCACAAGTCAGGTGGTTGAAGTCGCGAACGAGGATGTCTTGCTGCGTGGTGATGTGGACGTCGCCGACGGCTGCGCCAATCGGAAAGAAGCCCACGTACTTGGCGGCGAGTGAGTCGCTGACCGCACCGCCCGCGTTGCTGCCGCCCGCGGTCCCGCTCGCGACGCCGCCGTTGCCGCCGTTGCTCGTCCCGGAGACACTCGCGCTGCCCCCCGTCGTCCCTATGCTGGCGCCGCTGGCCCCGGCGTTGAGCGGAGTCTCACTCCCCGCGTCGCACGCGACGAGGAGCGGCCACACCCCGAGCGTGGTGAGGAGCGAGAGCATGGGAACGACGCGGCGAGCGAGCATGATCGACAGACACTCCTGGCGTTTCCGTCGCGATTGGGCGACGGCTGGGGTTGGACGAATCGGGTCATGACGCCCGGCTCCACCATCGTCAACCGCGAGGCCAGCGCGCGGGCATTGGTTCCATGTTTTCGGGTAAATAGTGCTGCTATGCTTCGTCAGATGACGCAGCCCGTCTTCGTGTACCGATTGCTCTCAGCCGACGCCTGGGAGCGCGCCCGCCAGGAGGGTCGTTTCCTCGGCGCCGAGCATGATCTGCGAGACGGCTTCATCCACTTCTCCACCGCCGCGCAGGTGGCAGAGACCGCCGCTCGTCATTATGCGGGACAGGCGTCTTTGATACTCCTGTGGGTGAGAACGGCGGCTCTCGGCGCGGCTCTGCGCTTCGAGCCGTCGCGCGGCGGCGCGCTCTTCCCGCACCTGTACGCCGAGCTCCCCGTCACGGCCGTGGCCCGCGCGGAGCCGCTGCCGCTGGCCGCGGGCGGCACGCATCGCTTTCCGCCCGACCTCGAGTAAGCGCCGCGAACGGCAGCGCCGCGACTCGACAATAGAAAACGAGAAGCGCGCGCAGCGAGTTGAGAGCTGCGATGAATCGACACGGTTCAACTTGGTAATTGACCAAGAGAAACTATAACTTTGCCGCCGCCGCTGTATTCACGCGCAAAGCGGCATTCACGGTTGAACGCTCACGCGACTCGCCGCACAGTCAACACGCGCCCCAGCTCCCGCTTGTCGTGTCTGGCGGCGCCTCTCCATCATGACGAACATTCGAACTCGCTCGGCGTGGCCCGTGGTCGCGGCTGCGGCTCTCTTGATTTTCGGTCAGGCCGCATGCGGCCGCGGCAGCAGCGACGACGACGACAGCGACGACGGCGGCCCGTCCCAGGGCGCCGCAAGCTCGGTCGGCGGCTCCGGTGCGAGTCCCAGCGGCGGCTCCGGCAACGTCGGAGGTGCTGTCAATTCCGACGGCGGCACCGGAGGAGCTCCCACCACCGGCGGTACGGCCCCCGGTGGTATGGCGGGCAGTGTGAGCGGGGGCGGCACGGGCGGCATGGGCGGCATGGGCGGGCCGAGCAAGCCTATTTGGCCAGACGGGCGCGGTCCGTCCGTACCGTTCACCGCGTACGAGGCGGAGGCTATGGACACCAACGGCATGAAGACCGTGCCGACGCGCGCATTCGGGCGCATCTCCGGGGAGTCGTCCGGGCGCCAAGCCGTGACGCTCTCCGCGAACGGTCACCAAGTCGCGTTCCAAGCCAAAGAAGCAAGCAACTCGATCGTCGTGCGCTACTCCGTGCCGGACGGCGGGCACGACTACTGGACGACGCTCAGCGTCTTCGTGGACGGGCAATCACGCGGCAAGCTCGAGCTCACCACGCGCTACTCGTGGACCTACGGTGGAGACGACGTCTTCAACAAGCCTCAGCAGGAAGACAAGGGCATCGGAAACGAGCACCACTTCTACGACGAGGCACACGCGCTCATCGGGGACATCCCGGCGGGAGCCACGGTCGTGCTCCGCAAAGAGGCGGACGACACCGCCCCCAACATCACGGTCGATCTCGTCGAGCTGGAATTGGTGGGCGGCCCTTTGCCGCAACCGGCGGGCTCGCTCTCGCTCACGGAGTGCGGCGCGATGCCCGACGACGACAAGGACGATTCGGGGGCGATCCAAGAGTGCATCGACCAGGCGCAGTCCCTGAACAAGGTGCTCTGGATCCCGAAGGGCAAATTCCAAAGTTACACGAAGACGCTCAGCGCCAAGGGCCTCACCGTCAAGGGAGCGGGCATGTGGCACTCATCAATCGTTGGCTTTCATGCCCAGTTCGATTGCTGGGGTACCGGCGCCTGCAAATACTACGACTTCGCCCTCTTCGGGGACACGCTGCTGCGCGACGACGCGTCGCCCGAGACGGGCTTTCGCGGTAACTTGAGTAACTCGGTCATCCAAAATATTTGGATCGAGCACCTCAAGGTCGGTATTTGGCCGAGCAAAGGGAGCGGCCCGCTCACCGTGGCCAGCATCCGCGCCCGAAATCTGATGGCGGACGGCGTGAACCTTTACAACGGCGCTCACGACTCCATCGTGGAAAACTCGCACTTTCGCAACACGGGCGACGACGCGATCGCGGCCTGGTCGGACACGTGGGAGTCGCCGGGCCCGAGCCGCAGTAACGTCTTCCGCAAGAACTACATTCAGATCCCGTGGAAGGCGAATTGCTTCGGCATCTACGGCGGTCAAGACAACAAAATCGAGGACAACGTCTGCGCGGACACGGTCCAATATCCGGGCATGTTCTTCGCAGCCCAGTTCAACTCGCATCCGTTTACCGGCACTACCGAGGTGAACCGCAATACGCTGCTCCGCGCGGGTGGTAACGCCTACAACCACACTCACGGCGCGCTGAAATTTCACGCCGACCAGGGGCCGGTCGGCAACGTCAAGGTCAATAACTTGGACATCATCGACGCGACCAACTCGGGAGTTCACGTTCAGGGTGGCAATACGGTCGACAAGGTGTGGCTCGACACCGTGACCATCACGAACGCCGGCCAGGGAGCGTTTTTTCTCAACGCTTTTGCCATCGGCTCGCTCGACGCCGTCAAAGTCGTCTCGTCCGGCGGAAATCCGGGCGTCGTCAACGATTCGGGCGGCAAGTTCAATCTCATCAAAGGCGAGGGCAGCACTGGCTGGTGATGAAGTGTCGTCGAGCTCTCCTGGCGTGCGCTGGTCGACGTCGTCGTTGCCGTAGAGGCAACTGAGTGGTGCCGTCCCGGCCGCGCCTGCTTCGAAAAACGGCTGCATTGCTGCGGTCGCTCCCTCTTAAGAAGCATGAAGGGGCGGCGAGGTAGGGGCTCCCACCCTTGACGGGTCCCGGCCGGGCCCCACATTCCGGGTATGTCAGCAGTCAAAGGCAGCGACCCCGGTTTTTCCATGCTGCCGTTACTCGTGCACAGCAGCGCCGTCTCCGCCGGCGCCAAGAACGCGCTGCGCGCCGCCCAAGTGAGCCCTCCCGACCAGCGCGTCCAAGCCCTCATGTCGGCCGCGCGCGTCCTGCACAGCGAAACCGGGCTCGAGTGCCGTGACGTGCTGGCAATCGTCGGCCTGGACGATCTGAGCGCCTGCGCCTGAGCGCCTTCGGCACGTTCGGACCACCGAAACGACGAAACGCGCGGCACGTAGCGACGTGACGCGCGTTTCGGTTCTGGCAGACTCGTGGCCGCGTTACTTCTCGACGAACGCGCGTTCCACCGTGTAGTGGCCGGGGTCGTGCGTGGCGCCTTCTACGAAGCCGCGACCGCGCAGCTCGAGCGCAAGCTCATCTAGCATGCTCGGGTTGCCGCAGATCATGACTCGGTCATGAGCCGGATCCAGCTGGGGGAAGCCGAGGTCGCTGCAGAGCTTGCCGCTGCGGATGAGGTCCGTGATGCGGCCCTGGTTCTCGTACGCTTCGCGCGTGACGGTCGGGTAGTAGCGCAGCTTCTCGCGTACCAGGTCGCCGATGAACTCGTGCTGCGGCAAATCATTCTTGATGTGGTCGGCGTAGCCGAGCTCGGAAGCGGTGCGCACGCCGTGCACGAGGATGATGTGCTCGTAGCCTTCGTACGCTTCCGGATCACGGATGATGCTCATGAAGGGCGCGAGACCCGTGCCTGTCGCCAGCATGTAGAGGCGCTTGCCGGGCAGCAGCGTGGTGGTGACCAGCGTGCCGGTTGGCTTGGTGCCGACCAGAACCTGGTCGCCCGGCTTGAGGTGCTGCAGCCGCGAGGTGAGCGGGCCGTTTTGCACCTTGATGCTGTAAAATTCGAGGTGCTCTTCGTAGTTGGGGCTGACCACGCTGTAGGCGCGCAGCAGCGGTTTGCCCTCCACCTCCAGGCCGATCATCACGAAATGGCCGTTCTTGAAGCGCATTCCACGATCGCGGGTCGTGGTGAAGCTGAACAGCGTGTCGTTCCAGTGCTTGACGGTGAGGACGGTCTCTCGATTCAGGGCAGCCACGGTCCTTCTGTAGCGCAAAGAAACCCATCGGCAAACCCGGATATTCAGCTAACGTTATGCGGCAAAACCGATATGCGCTTCAGTTTGCGACAATTAGAGGTGTTCGCGGCGGTGGCCCAGAGCGAGAGCGTCAGCCGGGCGGCCGAATCGCTCGCCATGTCGCAATCGGCAGTGAGCGGCTCTCTCGCGGAGTTGGAACGACAGTTCGACATTCGCCTGTTCCAACGGATCGGCAAGCGACTGCAGTTGAGTGAGGTCGGGCGGTCGCTCCGGCCGCGCGCAGAGGCGCTGTGTGCCCAAGCTCGCCAGTTGGAAGCGGGGCTTTCCGGTGAGACGGAGGAGGGCGAGCTGCGCGTGGGCGCGACGCTGAGCATCGGCAACTACCTGTGTGCGCCGCTGATGGCGCGCTTCATGCGCGAGCACCCGGGGTCGCGCGTGCGCCTGCACGTGGCTAACACGGTGGAGATAGCGCGGCAGGTGAAGAACTTCGAGATCGACGTGGGGCTCGTCGAAGGTGAGGTTTCCGACGACGAGCTTTCGGTGACGCGATGGCGCGACGACGAGCTGTGCGTGTTCGCGGCGCCGAATCATCCGCTCGCCCAGCGCCCGCGCTTGTCCGACGCGGACCTCAAGGGCGCCGCGTGGATCTTGCGCGAGCAGGGCTCCGGCACGCGCCAGACCTTCGAGCGCGCGATGCACGGCTTGCTGCCGGAGCTGCAAGTCGTGCTGGAGCTCGAGCATACGGAGGCCATCAAGGGCGCGGTGAAGGCGGGCTTGGGCTTGGGGTGCGTATCGCGCGTGGCGCTGGTGGACGCATTCAAGCACCAGAGCTTGGTGCCCTGTCAGGTTCCGGGGCGGGATTTTCGCCGTTTCTTCTTCTTCGTAGTGCACCGGCAGAAATTTCACAGCCGGGCGCTCGAGCGCTGGCTCGCGCTCTGTCGCGCTGGCGAAAGCTGAGCGGGCTCGGGGGGACGGCTGAGCTTAGAGCCGGCGGCTCGTGAGCTTCTGAGATTCGGGCGGCGCTTCGGCGGCGCCCTCGGAGAGGGCTTCGCTGAGGCGGTACAGTTGGTTTCCGGCGGCTTCGTAAGCGTCGGCGAGCTTGAGGACGAGCAGGTGACTGCGGACGGTCTGCGGTCCGCCCTCGAGAACGGCTTTGCGCAGGCGTGCTTCAATGGCGTTCATCGCGATCTCCCGGGCGCGGGCCGAGTCGAGATCCGAGGCGGAGCGGTCGCGCAGAGTGTCTCGGGCGGCCTCGCCCGCGCTCGCCAAGAGGTCGTGCATTTGCTCGAGGGCGCTGATGTCGTCGGCGGCGAGCTCGGAGCGGTGGGCGTCTCCGGAAAGGGCGACGCGCGCATCCACGAAGCGAGCGGCTTGGCGCTCCAAACCCTCCAAGCTGCGCTGTAACTGCACGCTGGTGAGCGCAGCTCCGCGCAAGGCGCGACTTTCCGGGGCGTCACCGAGGGCCATCATGGGGCCGGCGATGAGGTCGTCCAGGAGGGCCTGGGCACCGCCGAGCGCGTGCTCCGCGCGCTGGCCCGCGTCACGATCGCCTGCCAACACGAGCTCGCGTAGCGGCGCGAGTGCCGAGAGCTGGGCTTCGCACACCTCCAGCAAGCGACTTTGGGTCACGCGGGCGGCGTCGCCTACGTTGGGCAACGACGTTTTCGCGTCTTGAGGAAACCAGCGCTCGATGAGTCGAGCGAGCGGGAACGTTGCTGGGAGCAGCAAGAGCGCGGAGCTGAGCTGCGAGAGCGCGAAGGCCACGCCGAGGTGCACGCCCAAGTGCGGCAGCAGGACGCGCTTACCCCAACGTACTTCGTGCGGAACCCCGGGCACGAGAAGATCTGCAATTCGAGCCGCGACGTCTACGAGCGACGCCGCGAGCAGGGTGCTGGCCAGGCCCAGGGCAAGGTTGAGCAGCAAGAGCTTGCGCGAGCGCTTGCTGGACAGTCCGCCCAACGTCGCGCCCACGGCGGCGCCCAGCCCGGAGCCGGCGAGGACGGAGAGCGCGGTGCGCAAGTCCCATTGGGCGGTGGTTTGCGCGAGGACGAGCACCAGCACGCACACCGGCGCGGGACCCTGAAAGATTGCGACGAGCGCCGCCCCGAGCAGAGCGCACGTCGCGACGCCGACTACGTCCGTGGCGCGCAGCTTGAGCACGACGGAGAGCAGGGTTGGATCTTGAACGAAAGGCTCGAAGCCGGGGCGGAGCGTTTGCAAGCCGAACGCGATGAGACCCACACCGAGGGTGAGCCGGGCGAGGGCGGTGCCCCGGCGCGTCGTGGTGAAGGCGAGCCACATGACCGCCAACGCGACGACCAGTAAGCCCTCACGTGGATCGAATAGTCCGCTCAGGAGGGGGGCGCTCGCCGTGCCGAGCTGAGCGCCGAGGAACGCCGCTGCTGCCGGTCCCAGCGCCAATAGTCCACCGGTGACGAGCCCCGACAGCACGCTCGCGGCCGCGGTCGTCGACTGCGAGAGCGCGCCGAGACCGATGCCCATGCCGAGCGCGGCCGGACCCCGATGCGCCCACCGCGCCAGCGCGTGCGTGCTGCGCAGGCCCACCGCCTCGCGTGCGCCTCGGCCCAGCACGCCGATCCCGAAGACGAGGAGCGCGAAACCGCCCACGAGGCTGCGGAAGGGCTTGCGCCAGTTCTCGAGCTTCACCCGCAAATCGTAGGGTTTGCTGCGCTCTTGGCCGTCCGCGACGCGGAGCTTGAAATGTCCGGGCGAAAGCTGCTGGGGCAGGCGCACGACCAGCGCGTCTTCCTGACGAGAGAGCACGGTGAGCTGGCTTTTACCTAGCGATGCCGTGACCTGCTCCGGGTGCACGGCACCGGCGAACTGCACCGTTATCGCGCTGCCCGGCGTGGCGTCCGCGGGCGTGACTGCGGTCACCTCGATGCGAGCGGGAATGGGCTGCTCTTGGGCGCCGCCGTCTGCGCTCAAGGTCGGCGCGTCGTCGCCGTCCGGAAGGCTGAAATACACACCGACGATGAGCGCCGTGAGCAGCCACGCAATGAGCAACCTCACGCCGCCGGAGCGCCCGCGAGCTCCGCGCGGCTCAGCCGCCATGCAGAGCCCTGCTCGCAGCCACGAACTTACTGTAGTTGACCTGGGCGCCCGCGGTTTGGCAGAGGGCGCGCTCGAGCCAATCCGGCAGGAGCGCGCGGCGCTTCACCTCGACCACGGCTCGGGGCTCGACACCCGCCGGCTTGCCGAGCTCGCTCCGCGAAAGGGGACGAGCGCGAAGAAACAGATCCGCCGGCACCGGGAAAAACGAAAGACCAAGGTCCACGGTGACGCGCAGGGTGCCGTCCGCGTTTTGAAAGGAGAGCCGCCGATAATTGACGAGGGCGCTCGGCGCGACACGTTCGTCTTGCGCGCGGACGTACTCCATCATCGCCTCCGCGTCCGCACGCTCCTCCGCCGTTTGCGAAGGCAAGTCGCCGGCCACGTGGCGCTGCTCGAAGAGCGTCGCCGCGGCGGCCTTGGCGAAACGAAAGCGGCGCTTGCTCGTTACGGAGCCTTCCCGCCGCTTCAGCTCGAACCATAACCACGGCTGGTAGCGGAGGATCTGCGCCGTGTCCGTCGCCAGCTCCGCCAGCGATGGGTGCAGGTCGTAATACTCCTTGGCGCGAATCTTCAGGTTACGGTGCTGGTTCTCCTGGGCTGCGCGATAGTAGCGAAGGCTCGGCGTATCGAAGTAGATGGTCGTGACGAAGTGCTCGGCGCCGGGCAGGCGGTTCGCGGCCTCCCCGGTGAACCGATGAGCTTCGAGCTGCGCGGAAATCCGCGCCAGCAGGGCGGGCAAGTCGCGTTTCTCGACCAGATACTTGGTTTCTTCTCGCTCCGCCGTGATCGCCGCGTCGGCCTGCGCCGCACGCGAGCAATCTAGAGCGGGCGAGGAGTTGCTCACGGCGCCCCCCTCAGCTCGTAGTCTTCCAGCTCTTCCGTTTGGGAGCCGGTCTCTTTCAGTTTGCCGACGCCGCGCAAGTACCAATATTCCTTGGTCGTGCTGCTGCCGATCTTCTGCAAGTGGATCGCGTGCTCGAAGGTGCCGGCTGGCACCTCCACCGTGGCGTCGTCGTCCAGCACCGTCCAGCGCTCCCGAACCTCGTGATCGGTCGGGGACAGGCCAACCTCGAGCTTGTATTCCTGGTACGTCTCTAGCCAGCTCGCATCCTTCACGGTGCGCGCTGGGCTGCCGTCGATGTGCAGCTTCGCGGCGTCCCAATATTCTTCCAGCTCCAGCTCGCCGGTGGTTGCGTCGAACGACAGCTCCCGGAATCGGATGATGCGGTCCTCGTCTTCCGGATCTTGCGCCTGCCAGCTCTCGGTTCGATCGGCGAGCTCCGCGCCCTTCGCGGTGACGACGTGGTAGGCCATCAGGTCCGCGTTGGGGCCGACGCCGCCCACCGCCGTAAGCTCGCCGATGGTCGTGGTCTTGACGCTGGTGACGCCGTCCTTGGTGATGCGGTACGTCCACTTGTTGCCCTCTTCCCACGGCAAGAGGGGTCCCTGTGGTCCCAGGCTGCCGCCGGAGCCGCCCGCTCCGTCGCCCCCGGCGCCGGGGCCTGGAGAGGCCGAAGGATCCACGCTTCCGCAGCCGATCAGCGTGAGCACGAGTGCAGGCAAGAGTGAGCGAAGCGTCATGCGCGAGTCTTTCAGTTTAGCTTGGTTCGTCGGAGTTGAGGTCGAGTCGGTGCAGACCGAGTGAGATGCTCGACACGTGCTTGAGGAGTGAAACGTTGTCAGGGTACCTTCGCAGCTGTCGCTCGACGAGGGCGCGGCCGCGAGGATTGTCGGCCAATTTTCCGAGCGTCTTGACCACGGTAGACGGCCAAATGTCTCGGCCGCCGTCCCGCAACGCCCATGCGGGCTCGCTGTCCACACCCTGCAGGCCGTCCAGCGCTTCTTTGCAATCCGCCGCGACGCTTCGACGCATTTCCCACGCTTCGCTCTCGGAGTGGTCGCGCAGCGTCGCCATCACCACCTTCGGAGCGCGGCGAAGCGCGTCCGCGCGCCAGCGCCAGCTCTCGGCGTCGGACACCCCCAGGAGCGACGCCAAGGCTGCCACGGGGGCGGCCGGGCGCGCCGCGCGTCGCAGAGCCCAAGCGGCCTCGTCCGCGAGCCCGGTCACCGAACGAGCGAGCGAACGAGCGATGTCGTAGTCACTTCCGAGCTCCCGCTCGCGCTCGGTGAGCAGCCGTTGTCGAAGCTGGGCCGCCCGGGCCGACCCGATGCCGAGCAAGCTGCCGATCACCAGCGCCGCCAGGGCGGGACTTGCGGCGTAGTAGCGCTCTCGCGCGTGCCAGGCGCGCTCTTCGTCCATGCCCGTGAGGCACGCGACCGCGTCGGCGGGAGCGAGCTCGGCGAGCTCTTCCCACAGCTCCCAGCCGCCGGGGCTGCGCAGAGAGAGGCCGAGAGAGCGCAGCGTATGGCTGGGGTGCTCGCGACAGGCGCGACGCCGCAGCTCGAAGCTCGTCTCGTCAGGCAAGTCTCGCGCGGCCGCGAGCACCGCGTCAGGCGCGCGCTCGAACAGGGCTCGACGGCGCTCGTCGATCTCGGGCCCGAACATGCCGCCGAGCAGGTACGCCGCGACGCGCGGCTCGCGGGCGCTCAAACCGTCTACGACCCTCAAGAACGCGGTCAGCGCACCCTCTAGGCTGGTGACCGCGGCGGCGTTCGGCGCTCGTTTCGCAGCGGTTCGGAACCGCGCGATCGCGCGCGCGGCTCCTTCACGGTGCGCGTCGCGAATCAGGCTCACGGCGCGCTCCACGCTGCGCTCGAGCGCGTCTTCGTTTTCGAGCACGACCCAACGTTCCGGGTGCTCGCCCGCCATCGCGAGGTAGCCATGACGCAGCCGCTGCTGGAGGCCGACGCCCGAGAGGCCCTTGCGCGACGGCGGCTTCGCCGGTTGCTCGGCAAGCTTGCGTAGCTTGCGGCGAGCGCGCGCGAAGGTTGGATCCACGTCGATCAGGATCACCAAGTCCGGCTCCAAGCCATCCGCAGCAGCGGCGAGGATGGGGCGCGTGAAGCTCTCCGGCAGGCGCCGGCCGTGGCGGCCGAGCACCTCTGGCGTGTACAGGAAGCGGTCGGCAAGCACGATGTCGTGATCCGCGAGCGCCGGGCGTAGCGCCTCGTGGATCAGTTGAACGTCCCGCGCCACGTAGAGCAGGAACTCCGCTTGCCACGACAAGTCCCAGTTCTGCGAGTTGCGCCCGAACTCGCGGATGCCTTCGGAGACGGGTGACACGAACTTCCCTTCGGCGCGCAGGTGCTTCACCGAAATGCCCTCCGCGGTCAGGGCCGCGGCCACACGGTTGGAGATCGTGGTTTTGCCGCTTCCGTCGATGCCCTCGAATACGATGAACATCAGAATCGTGCTCCCGCCTGGAGCAGGAGGCTCCGGTGGTCCGGCGTCTGACCGCCGAGAAACCCACCCGGAAAGTTACGCTGGCCGTTCGTTATCTCACCCTGGAGCGTGATTCGTGCACGATCCCAAAAGCCGGCGCTCACGCCGAGGGCGGCTTCGGTTACCAAGTCGGATACGACCTCGGTATCCGGATCCAGCACCGCGAAGAAGCCGAACGGCTCTAGGTAAGGGTCGTCTTGCGCGACCCCACCGAGCCGGTACGCCAACTGCGCACGACCGAACGTGAACCACGCTCGATCGCCTTGGCCCGGCTTTTCGCTGTGCAGGTAGGGACTCTGCCCGGCGCCGCCGTCGATCCAGGCGCGCACTCCACTATGCTCGAAGCTGCGGTCGAGCGTCGCGTCCAAGCCGAACGTCGCGTAGTGAGCGGTCCGATTCAGGGCGATGGAGTTGACGCGTTGCTCGTACCAGGCGCCCAGCGCGATGCCGAACGGCGAGATCTCCGCGCGCGCCGCGTACGTTTGCGCATGCAGCGTCGCGCGGTCGATGAGCCGGACGTCACGGTCCGAGCCGAGCACGCTCTTCAGCGTGGAACCTTGAAACACCCCAAGTGTGACGCGCGGCTTGAGGCCAGTCTTTTCGTGGTACCCGAAGGCAACGCCCGGCGCGCGACCCGCGACGTCCATCCAATCGACGAGCAAGTTGTGCACGAGGCCACGGCGCACCTGCGGTAGCGTCCACGGCGAAGCAACTTCCATCGCCGCCGCCGGCACCTTGAAGCGGCCGGCCTTGACGAAGAATAGTTGCCCCGCCTTCACGAACGCGTCTTTGGCCTCCACGTTGCCGGCGAGCTCGAGCTCGACCTCCGCCGAGAGCCAAGGCAACGGTGAGTGGTAGTCCACGCCGATGCGGGCGCTCTGCAGCTCCACGTCGAGCGCGTCTCGGTCGCGGTCGACGAGGCCACTCTCGACCGTGACCACGCGCTCGCGCCGGTGCGAAAGCTCGGCGAGCGCGAACACTCGACCCTTGAGCCGGAAGTCGTGCTTGTTTGGCTTCTCTCGCTTCTTGTCCGCAGCGTTGCCGGCCCTTGCCGCGTCGAGCGCCGGCACTGGAGCGGCGTCGTCGTCCGTGGGTTTGCGATGCTTGCGCTTTTTCCTCTTCTTGCGCCCCTCCTCGTCGGCCCCGAGCTCGGCCGTCGTGTCCTCCGCTGTTCCGTCGGCCGGCGCGGCGGGATCCGTGGCGACCGGCGCGGCTTCGCGGGAGGACGGCGGCAAATCCGGCGCGGCTGCGGGCCCTGGCGAGGGTGCAGGCGCTGCGGGCAGCGCGGCCGGAACCTGCGCGCGCGCACTTTGGCTCCCGAGCAGCAGCAGCAGCAGCACTCCAAGGGAAGGGGCTGTGCACAATCCTCGGAATCTGTCACTCAAACTGCATGCGGGAGTCATCGGGCAGACACGAAAAGCAACTCACTACCTTGTAGCCGCCGCTCTCTCCGACCGATCAGTTTTGAGCTGCGATTTAGCGGAGCTACCGGCGAGCACGAGCTCTCGATGACCACCGAACCCACCGGCAAAACGGCGCCGCTGATGCTCCAGGCGCTTGCCTCGGAAAGTTCCGTGGCGGCTGTCCGAGCACCACGTGGTATTGCACGGCGATGATCCGTCACATCGTGATGTGGAAGCTCAAGGGGCCAACGGTGGAGGACCGCCGCCTCCAGGCGGAGCAGGCCCGTGAGGCGCTTCTCGGCATGTTCGGACAAGTGCCGGGCCTCACGAAGATGGAGGTGGGTATCGGCCTCGTGAGCGGCGAGCAAGAGGCAGATCTCGTGCTGACCACCACTCACGACAGCTGGGAAGCGCTCGCCGCATACGCGGAGCACCCCGCGCACGAACCGGTAAAAAACCTGATTGGAGGGCTTCGAACCGAGCGGCGCGTCGTCGACTACGAGCTCTAGTGGTAGGCTTTAGCCATGTGCCTCATCTGCATCGACTTCGACCGGGGCTCGCTCAAGCTGCGTGAAGCCAAGCGCGCCTTGGGCGAGATGCGCACGACGTTGGACCAGCAGCACCTCAAAGAGGTGGAGCAGAAGCTGGCCGACGCTGAGCGCACCCAGCAGCGAGACAGCAACCCCTGATCTGAGTGTATCGTTTTGACACGGTAGTGGCGAAACGATTCATAGGTTACTCGAATGTAGGGTCACCCGGCATCGACTCGGAGGTGGTGTGGCGTAAGGCTACCGGCCTCCCGAATGAGAGTTGCCCTCAAGTTGGTGCTGGCCACGGTGCTCGGAACGTTGGCGGTGCTGATCATCTTCGGCTGGGTTCGCGCCCGCAAAGAGATCGAGCTCTTCGACTTGGACATGCGGCGCGATCATTTGCTCGTCGGTACGACGCTCGCCGTGTGCGTCGCGGACGAATGGATCGTAGCCGGGCAAGCGCGCGCCATGCAGCTCGTGCGCCAGGCCGACGAGGAGCGGCAGCACATGCGTGTCGGCTTCGTTCACCCGAGCGGCCGCCAAAACGAGATCGCGCCAGGGCGCGTCTCGCAGCGCGGCGTGGTCAATTACCTCGAGAACTTCGTGATGGCGGACCCGAGCGAGCCAGACGAAGAATTTCTGGTATCGCGCGTGCCGGTGCACGGCGACAAAGGGGAGCTCCTCGGCGCGGTCGAGATCGCCGAGCGGCTCGGCATCCGCGACGAGTTCGTGCGCGGAAATCTCGTGGGCACGCTGGCCGCGACCCTGGCGATGGTCGGGTTCTCGGGCATGGTCGTGCTCGTGATGGGGGTGTGGCTCGTCGGAAGGCCCCTGAATTTGTTGGCCGCGAAAGCGCAGCGCATCGGTCAAGGTGATCTGGCGGGGCCGCTCTCCTTCCGACAGCGCGATGAGATTTCAGAGCTGGCGAGCGAGGTGAACGCCATGTGCGAACGGCTTGCCGAGGCCAACGCGCGAACGCAAGCGGAGACCACCGCGCGCATCGATGCAATCGAGCAGCTCCGCCACGCCGACCGCCTGATCACGGTAGGGCGGCTTGCCGCCGGCATCGCGCACGAGCTCGGTACGCCGCTCAACGTCATCGCGGGGCGAGTGAAGATGCTCCGTCGCGGCACGGTCGACGCCGAGGTCGGGTCCGAGTACCTCACCGCCGTTGCCGAACAAGCGGAGCGCATGACCGTCATCATCCGCCAGCTGCTGGACTTTGCGGGGCGACGCGAGCCGCGACCGGCGCCGACGGACTTGCACCACATCGCGCGCGTCACCGCGCGTTTGGTCGAGCCCATCGCGATGAAGCACGGGGTCGAGGTCGAGATCGGCGTCGATGGGGACGCCATGGCCTTAGGCGATCCGGTCCAGCTCGAGCAGGTGCTCTCGAATCTGGTCGTCAACGGCATCCACGCTTGCGCTCGAGGGGGCAGGGTGCGCATCACCTGTGGCACGGAACCTGCCTCTCACGGCGACCCCCCGTCTGGAGGCCGTCGCGCCTACCTGCGGGTAACGGACGACGGACACGGCATGGACGAACCAACTAAAGCGCGCATCTTCGAGCCCTTTTTTACGACGAAAGACGTCGGCCAAGGCACCGGCCTCGGCCTGAGCGTCGCCCACGGCATCATCCTCGAAAACGGCGGCAGCATCTCCGTCGTTAGTCAGTCGGGAATGGGGAGCACATTCTCCGTGTTCCTGCCGGCGGTGGCATCTTGAAACCTCGTGCACTCATCGTCGACGACGAACGCGCTGAATGTGAAATGTTCGCGGACGCCCTCCGCGACTCTGGCTTCGAGGCGGCTTGGGACACCAACCCAGTGGCCGCGCTGGCTCGCCTCGAGACAGAGCCGTTCGACGTCGTCGTCACGGACCTGAACATGCCGGGCGTCAGCGGCAGCGAGCTTTGCAGCCGCGTGAAGCAGATGAAGCCTCATCTGCCCGTCGTCGTGGTGACTGCGTTCGGCAGCATCGACTCGGCCGTCGTTGCTATGCGCGCCGGCGCTTACGACTTCGTCACCAAGCCGTTCGACATCGACACGATCGGCCTGGTGCTCAAGCGCGCGGTGGAAAATCACGAGCTTCGCACCGAGGTGGACGCGCTACGGCGGGTGGTCGACACCTCCCAACGCTACGGCTCGCTCATCGGCAGCAGCGAGCCGATGCGCCGGCTTTACGCCACCATCGAGCACCTGCAGACGGGCGACTCTACCGTGCTCATCACGGGCGAATCCGGCACGGGCAAAGAGCTCGTGGCGCGAGAAATCCACGCGCGCGGCTCGCGCCGGGACCGGCCCTTCGTGGCCGTGAGCTGCGCGGCCATGCCGGAGACGCTCTTGGAGAGCGAGCTATTCGGCTACGAGCGCGGCGCCTTCACGGACGCGCGTACGCGACGAGATGGGCTGCTCGTGTCGGCCCAGGGCGGTACGCTCCTCTTGGACGAAATCGGCGACATGCCGCTCGCGCTCCAGGGCAAGCTGCTGCGGGCGCTGGAGGAGCGCACGGTGCGCGCCCTCGGCTCCAATCACGAGGTGCCATTCGACGTGCGCGTCATCGCGGCGACCAACCGGGATCTCGAGGCTGCGGTCGAGCAAGGCCGCTTCCGCGAGGATCTGTTCTACCGCGTCAACGTCATTCACGTGGAGCTGCCTCCGCTTCGTTCGCGCAGCGGGGACGTGCTGTTGCTGGCCCAGGCATTCTTGGGCGAGCTCGCGGTCCGTAGCGGAAAGCCGATCGCAAAATTCAGCGCCGCTGCCGCCGAGAAGCTCGCCGCTTACGACTGGCCCGGGAACGTGCGCGAGCTCCGCAACTGCGTGGAGCGCGCGGTCACACTCAGTCATTCGGACGTGGTGGATCTCCAAGACTTGCCCCGCAAAGTGCGGGACTTTCAGCCGGGCCACGTGCTCATCGCTAGCGACGACCCGAGCGAGCTCTTGCCGCTCGAAGAGGTCGAGCGCCGCTATATCGCCCGGGTCATCAAGGCGTGCGCGGGCAACAAGAGCAAAGCCGCGCGCGTCCTGGGCATCGGGCGCAAGACTTTGTATCGCCATCTGGACGGCACCGCCCCGCCGCCCGGGCCCGAAGAGGAATAAGGGAGCCGCGGCTCGCGGAGCGATGGGGCGGGAGGGCGGCGCGATCGCGGCTAGCCCGGCGCGACGCCTGCGAGGACTTGGCGTGCTCGCAGGCGTAGCTCCAACAGCCAGTAGCTGACCGCGTTAGCGGTAATGCGCTTTCGCCGATCCGCCCGGCCGTGCTCGATATTGTAGAACAGCGGGGCGCCACCGTCGGGCGCCTCGCCATGCTGCTCGGACAAGTAGGTGCGCAACGTGCGCGCGTCCGCGCCAATGATGGGCAAGAACGTCTCCCGGCCCAAGGCGCGACGCCCGCGGACACGCACGCATACCGCCGCGCCCACCATCAGCACGTCTGCGACGTTCAAGTGGACGATGTCGCGCTTGTGCAGACCAAGCGCGACCATGACCAAGAGCGCCGCCGCGCGTAAATCGCTCGTGCTCGCGAGATCGAGCGTCGCGCCGAGCAGCTCGATTTCTTCCGCATCCGTTGGCAGCCTCCGGCTCAGCGACACTCGATTGAGGGCGACGTCATTGGCGGCCGGGGGCGAGCTCAGGTCACGCCAAATCGCGGCGCCGGAGCCGCCGCTTTTGAGCGAGCGAATAGGGAAGGTCATTGTCCCAAGTATCCGAGGCGCGCGTTTCCAGCCTGTATCTCGCTGGTTTTGACAGGCCGCACACGCGCCTCGGGACCCGATTTGGAGCGAAAACGAACAGTGCCGCTACGGCCGCTCCGGAACGCGTCGCAACAGAACGGCGGCCTTGTTCTCCAACACCCGGAAGGTGAAGGACTCCGTGATGTAGAGCTCGACGTCGGTCGTACCGTGGATGGCGTAGCCCACGGAGAGATCTTGCCCGACGGTGA
>JAQSWN010000208.1 GCA_029266615.1 Polyangiaceae bacterium | reverse complement strand
GCGTGGGCGCTACTTGGACTTTCAGAACAAGCTCACGTTCGCGGACATGCTCGTGTCGTGCTTCCACTACATGGGCTACTCGGACGTCCTGAAGTTCGGCGACGACCGCTTGAACGACGGCGCGCCGCTGCCGGGGCTCACCGCCTAGCTCAGCGGTACGGGTTCGCGACGTCTTCTTCGTTGTTCTCGGCTCGAGGCTGCGGCGCGGCCACGGACTTGACCGCTTTGCGCGGCCGACCAGCGTGCCTGGGCGCGCCCGAAAGCGGCAGCTGCTTCACGTCTACCGTGGGCACGAGCTCCGGAGCCGGCGCGGTGCTCGGCGTGGCTGGTGGGGGCGCCAGCACTGCCGCCGGAGCCGGCGCGGCGCTGACCGCGGGAGGGGCGCTAGCCGGGCGCTGCGGCGCCGCCGCGCCTTCATGAGCGAGCCGCTCGCGTTCGTGCTCGCGTTCGCCATAGAAGAACCAGCCAAACGCCGCCACGCCGAGCGCGGGGCAAGGAGCTCACGCGCTTGTGCCCGATGAGGTCGGCGATCGATTCCTCACGCCAGATTTCGGTCGGGGCTTGGTCGTCGTCGTCGTCATCGTCGACCAGCTTGGGGAGCGCGGGCAGCGGCGGTAGGGGCGGGAGCCTTTCGAGCTTGGGCATCGTTGCCCGCTCCGTCTCCCCGGCGTGGGCGGTGCAGATTCGGGCAAGCTCCGCCGCCATGTCTTTCGCGAATGCGAAGCGATCGGTCAGGGTGCGCGCGCACGCCTTCGCAAACCACGCGTCGAAGCCGCGCGGCACCGAGCCCAGACCCATCCGCGAAGGCACCGGAAGCGGCTTGGAAGAAATCGCGAGGAGCACCGCCGGCAAGGTATCGCCCTCGAACGGGCGCCGCCCGAGCAGGCACTCGTAGGTCAGCACCCCGAGCGACCAGATGTCGGTGCGATGGTCCACCGACTTCAGACCTTCGGCTTGCTCCGGGCTCGAGTAGTAGGGAGTGCCCAGTAATGTTCCGGCGGCCGTGCTCTCCTCGTTGAATGAGCCGTCGAAGCGGTGCTCCATCTTCGCGACGCCGAAGTCCAGCACCTTGACCAGCTCTTCGTCGTCGTTGCGGACGAGGAAGACGTTCTCGGGCTTGAGATCACGATGAGTGATGCCGGCCTGCTGCGCGCGAGTGAGGGCCCGCGCAACGTGCGTGACGACGCGCGACGTTTCGCGTGGGCTGAGCCGGCCGACGCGCGCGAGGCGCTCGGCCAGCGCTTCCCCCTCCAACAATTCCATGACGATGTACGGCAAGCCGTGGTCCACCCCGTGGTCGAGGATCTGCACGACGTGGGGGCTGCGCAAACCTGCGGCTGCGCGCGCTTCCCGCAAGAAGCGCTGGAGCGCGGTCGGCGACGCCGCGATGGAAGGCGCCATCAACTTGATGGCGACGGAAGAGCGTAGGGAGAGGTGCCACGCCTCCCACACCGAGCCCATGGTGCCGCGCCCCAGCTCTTTGACGAGCTGATACTTGCCGGCGATCAGCATGTCTCGCTTGGCGTGTTCCAACGCTTCTGAAAGTAACACGAACGAGCGGTTTGTCGGCAAACGCGCGCTCGGCTAAGTGGGTAGGATGGTGCAGGTCCTGCCCGTGCTCGTCTCCGGAAGGCTCGTCGCCGAGCTCGGTCACGACCGGGGTCGACTCACGCTGCGATACGTCGACGGCGCGGGCCCGGCGCTCGGCCGGCGGCTGCCCCCCCGTGAGGCGCCGTACACCGAAGAAGAGTGCCGCGCCTTCATCGCCAATCTTCTCCCCGAGGGCGATTGGCGTGGCCTTTTGTGCCGGCGACTGGGCTTGCCTGTCGCGGACGACTTCCGGTTACTCGAGCAACTTGGCCACGACTGCGCGGGCGCGGTCACGTTCGAAGCCTCGGGTAGCGAGGACGCCTACACACCGCTGCCCGAGTCGCAGCTGCGCCTCTGGGTGAAAGACGTGCTCACTCGTCCTTCACCGGAAGAGGCGGCGGGGCTTCGACGCGCCCTCTCCGGCGCGCAAGACAAGCTCGTCTTGCACTTGGCGGATGGCGAGCCGTACCTGTGCGAGCGTGGGGCGCCCAGCACCGTGATCCTGAAGCCGGACATCGTCGGCGGGTACCGAGGGCTGGAGCTCACCGCTCTAAACGAGCTATTTTGCATGCAACTGGCGAGCGCAGTAGGCCTCCGCGCGCCGCGCAGCTACTGGTTCGCGGGTGCGTACGCGGTGGAGCGCTTCGACCGCGCCTACGAAGGTAGCCGCCTGCGGCGCATGCATCAGGAAGACTTCGCACAGCTGCTCGGCGTAGCGCCCGCGGACAAATACGAGGTCGGATTTCGGGAGTGCTTCCAAGTCGCAGATCGCTACGCCGCGGACGCGGACGCGACGCGCCGCGAGCTGGTCGAGCGGCTCCTCTTCAATTTGCTCATCGGCAACGCGGACGCGCATTGCAAAAACTTCGCGCTTCTCTTCACGGACGCGGGCGCCGAGCTCGCGCCCGCCTACGACCTTCTGTGCACTCAGGTGTACCCTTCGCTCTCCGAGGCCTTCGTCATGCGCATCGGCCCGGCGCGCCGGCAGTCACAGCTCAGCGCGTTGGCCTGGCAAGAGCTGGCCACCGAGGCGCGTGTCCCCCTCGACTGGCTGAAGCAGCGCGGACAGGAGCTTTGTGCGGCGGTGCCGCTTGCGCTTCGGGACTTGGCGCCCCAGGTAACGTCGCAGAATCCGGCGCTCGCCGCGGATATTTACCCCGCCCGGCGCCGGGAGGACTTCATGAGCAGGCTCGCGGACACCATGGTCGGCAACTGCAAGCGCGTCGGCCGTTCGTTCTCTGCCCGCGTAACCGGACCCCTGTAGATGGACAACGTCGAGCGCATCCTCCGCGAGTTTCGAACCATCGCCGTCGTCGGCTTGAGCCGGGATCCGAGCAAAGCTGCGCACGCCATTCCGGCGCGCATGCAGCTCGCCGGCTTTCGCGTCATCCCCGTCAATCCGCAGGTGGAGAACGTGCTGGGCGAAAAGTCTTACGCCACGCTAGCGGACGTGCCGTTCTCGGTCGAAGTCGTGCTCGTATTTCGCCCGTCGGAACAAGCCGCGGCTGTCGCGAAAGACGCGGTCAAGATCGGCGCCAAGGCGTTGTGGCTTCAGCAAGGCATCGTTTCGGAAGAAGCGCGCGCCTTGGCGGAAGGTGCGGGCATGCTGTACGTGGAGGACCGCTGCATCGGCGTGGAGCGCGCGGTGCACGGCGTGGTCAAGACCTAGCGCAGCGCCGCTTAGCCGGCCTGAGACGCGGCCCACGTGCGTACGCGCTCCGCGCTCTCCTCGGGCGAAAGGTCCTCTACCCGCGTCATCACCGCCCAGCGCACGCCGAACGGATCCAAGATAGAAGCGTAGCGATCGCCGGACGCGAAGTCGCTCACCGGCTCGCGCAGCTTGGCGCCGCGGGCGAGCGCGCGCTCGGCCACGACGTCCACGTCCGGAACGTAGATGGCGAGCGTCATCGAAAGCGGCCCTCCTGCCGGTGCAACCAGGTCGTACTCCGGCAGTGGGTCGCTCACGGTGAAACGCCCGAGCGGAAGCGCCAAAGTAGCGTGGGCGACGAGCTCTCCAAAGTGCGTCTCGTCCACGAGCTCCGCCTCGAAAACTTCACGATAAAAGGCGATGGCCTGGCCGGCCGGCGAGACCACGAGGTGCGGCGTCAGCGAGCTGTGCCCTCGCGGGCGACCATTTTCCGTGTGAGTTCCCGTCACAGCGCGGTTCTTGGCGGTCATATTGGGGATTCCTCCGATGCGGTCTGGACAAGCTAACGATCGGCGCGGTCCGTGTATTGAACAAATGCGCCAATCGGCCGCGCCGCTTCCGACCCGCGGCATCCTTCACCCGGTGGCGGGGCTCCGCGTGTTCGACCTCGAGCGCGAGCCGCCGCCCCCAGAGCTCGCGCCCTTCGTCGAGTGGACATGGTCGGTGCGCTGGCAGCTCGAGCCGGGCCGCGAGCACGAGCAAGCCACATTGCCGTTCCCGAGCGTGAACCTCGTCTTCGAAGAGGGGGAGTACCGCGTGCACGGGCCCTGCACGCAGCGCTTCGTCACTCGGCTCCGAGGGGAGGGCTGGGTGCTCGGCGTACGCTTCCGCGCGGCGGGGTTTTCAGCCTTCTCGCGAGTGCCGCTGCGCGAGCTCGTCGACCAGGTGCTGCCGCTCACGACCGTGCTCGGAGTCGAAAGCCCGCCGCCTGCCGTCGGCCCCGCCGAGGCGCGTCGCCTGCTTTTCGCCGTGCTGCGCGCCCGCCAGCCGGTGCACGAGCCAGCGCACGCGCTCGCGGATCGGGTCGTGAGCGCGATAGGTCAGGAGCCGTCACTTTCCCGTGTAGAGGAGCTGGCGCGCCTCGCCGGCTGCTCGCCCCGCTCTTTGCATCGCTTGCTCGAGACTCACGTCGGCGTCGGCACCAAGTGGCTGGTGCGGCGTGCGCGCGTGCAATCTGCGGCCGAGCGCGTTGCGCGCGGCGAGCGCGTCGACTGGGCGGAGCTCGCTCACGAGCTCGGCTACGCCGACCAGCCGCACTTCATTCGTGAGTTTCGCGAGCAGGTGGGGGAGACGCCCGCCGCCTACGCAGCGCGCTGCCGGCAAGCCACGGAGCCCTCCCTCGGGCAACGACCATGACAAAGGCGGAGACGACGCTGTGCCTCGCCGAGCTCGCTCGCAGCTCAGTTGCCCCGACCGCGACCGCCGCCACACTGAGCAGGGTATGAAGCCGCTTCACGAAAGGCTGCTCCACGTGCCGCAGGTGGGGCGCGTGACATGGCTCGGCGTACGGCCCGAGCACGGCGCGGCCATGCTCGCGCAGCAAGACGTGGAGCTGCTCGCGGGCCGAGGAATTTACGGCGATATCGCGGCGCGCAGCAAGGCCGGTCACGGTCGGCAAGTCACTCTGCTGCAGGAAGAGCACCTGGCCGTGCTCGCCGGCCTCACCGGCGCCTTGGAGGTCAGGCCGGAGCAACTACGGCGCAACGTCGTCGTAGCCGGCATCAACCTACTCGCGCTCGCCAAGCTCCGCTTTGCGATTGGGGAAACGGTGCTCGAAGGCAGCGGCCACTGCGCCCCCTGCCAGAAGATGGACGACACCTTGGGTGCGGGCGGCTTCCAGGCCACCCGCGGTCATGGCGGCATCACCGCGCGGGTGCTGCGCGGCGGCACCATCCGCATCGGGGACCCCGTGCAGGTGGTGGACCACGGCTAGCAGAAGGAAGCGCGGTCACTCCGGAAAAACGAAGAGCTGCGGTCCGAAGCGAAACTCCACGCAGCCCTGGGCGGTCTCGGCCGCGGCGATGTACAGGTGCTCGACGCCTTGGAATTCGAGGCCGGTGACGACCGCGAGCGGGTCGACCATCTCGGCGTCGGCGTGGAACGCGCCTTCGCTCTCCGGCGCGGCGCACTCAGTGAAGGTGGGACCAGCCGCGTGGTGGTTCATGGGAATGCGAGTGCGCAGGAACCCTCCTTGCTGCGTCGGCTCCCAGGTTGCGTCGAGCGCGCCCGGCGCCGACGAATCCCCTTCGATATCCACCGCGAGATCGGTGATGTCGCCGCTACCGACAGGCATGGGCGAAAGGGTCACTTCGTTCTCTCCCCAGCTCAGAGTCATCGCGTAATCGGAACCTTCATCGCCGATATCCAAGGTGGAGTAGATGCCGCCCAGCTGCGGGTTGGCGACGTACTCGCGCTCTTGACCGCCCGCGCTCACGGTAAGCTTCGCGTCTTTGACCGTTCGCGGCTCGGGCACGCATTCGTTCGCGTCGGAGCAAACCTCGCCGGCCTCGCAGCCCTGGCACACGCCCGGCGTGTAATGATGGTAAGCGCACGTGGACGTGACGAGCTCCGGCTCGGTGAGCCAAGGATCTTTGCGGTCATAGAGCGTGACTTGCACGTACGGCTCCGGAAAGCCGGCCAGCTGCACGACGCCAATGGTGGACTCTACCGCGCACCGACGACCAATGACGGCCTTACCCGACCCGATGGGGGGCGCGCCTGCGCCGCCGCCTTCCGCCTCGCCACCGCTACCGCTACCGCTACCGCTAACCATACCGCCGGCGGAGCTACCCGCGGCCGTGCCGCCAGCTCCGCCCGGACCGCTGCCACCAGGTAAGTTGCCGCTTCCGCCCTTGCCCGCCGAACCGCCGCTCCCCCCGGCCCCACTCCCGCTTTCGCCCGCCTGTCCACCCGGGTCGCTCCCCGAGTCATCCGAGCAAGCTGCAACGAAGGCCAACCCCAAAGTGGACGCGCTGAGTAAACGTAGAAATCGGTTCATGACGTTGATGCCGCTGGCAGCATAGATCCGTCAGGCGGAGCATTGTCGACGCTCTGCCTAACGCCACGCCGGCTCAGCGGGGCTTGAGCTCGACGCGGTCGACCCAGACTTCAGATGGCTGGGGTTGGTCCAGCATGAAGGCGATGTAGATGACGGGGTGACTCGGGTCCGGAGCACCCTCGGCCGGACGGAAATCAGCGACGTTCAATGAGTAGCTTCGAATTTCCTCGGCCACTTCCACGCTGGCAAGAGGCCACGCGTCGTCCGGCGAGCGCGCGAAGTAGTCGTACGTCCGCTGGTCGTGACCGACGCTGATCCAGAGGCGCGTGGCGACACTCCCCCGCGCCGAAAAGTGTAGAACTTGGGCCCACTCGACAGAGCCTACCGGCAGGTGGGTGCTCGAAATCGCACGCGCGGGCGTGCCTTCCGCCACGAGGTGCACGACCCGGTCCTCGTCCCCACTCGGAAAGTCGCCGCCACCATCGCCGGCGAACCACGGAAAACGGTCGTCCCAGTAGGTCGGCTCCGACTCCATCCCGGAAGCCCCGGCCTCACCGGCGATGCCCGGGGCACCGCCGGAGTCCGCTTCAGGCCCAGAGCCGGGCTGAGCTCGCGCGGCTTTGCCGCCGCAGGCCGCGAGTGCGACCAGAAGCAGGAGCCACAGGCCATTCGCAGGCACGAACGTCGCGTGAGGCGCCTTGCTGCGTCCGACGCTGCCAGCGCGCTCCGCCCGCACCGTCAGGAATTCCCGGCAACCGCTCCTCATCCCTCGTGAGTGTCGCGGTGCGAGGAACCTGCATCAAAAATCGTCTCGCCATCGCGGGTGTCGCGGACGCATTGCCGGGGTCTCCCGATGGGCTGAAACTGGTCTCGTGCTTTCCCTTCGTCGAGCCCCCGGCCCCGCTCTGTCCGACTTCGTCGAGCGGCTCTGGTTTCTGCAAGACGCTCCGCCGCACTCGTACGAGCGCATCGTTCCGAGCGGCACCTTGGAGCTGGTCATCAACCTCGCAGAAAACGCGATCTGGATTTACCCAGCCGGAAGCGATCGCCCCCAACGTCACTCGGGGGCGGTGGTTTCAGGCGCGTACAGTCGCTTCTTCGGCATCGAGACGCGCGCCCATGCGTCGATGCTGGGCGTGCACTTCAAGCCGGGCGGCGCGTTCCCGTTTCTTGGAGTCGCGGCGGACGAGCTCGCGGACCGGCACGTGGATCTCGAAGCCCTCTGGGGGTCGAGTGCGCGCCTCTTGCGTGAGCGCCTCTGTGCCGCGCCGGCGTCCGACGAGCGATTTCGAATTCTGGAGGGCGCCCTGCGTGATCGCTTGAACGTCGGCCTCCGGCGTCACCCCGTCTTACCGTACCTGATCGCTCAGCTCGAGCGCCCTGACGTCGAGGTGCGCGAGTTGGCCGCGCACCTGCAACTGAGCCACCGGCGCCTCATCGAAGTCTTTCGCCGGGAGGTCGGAATGACGCCGAAATTGTTTTCGCGAATACGGCGCTTCGAGCACGCTGTGGCGCGGGCGAAGCAGGGAGCGCGTCCCGGCTGGGCGCGGCTCGCCGTCGGCTCCGGCTATTGCGATCAGTCTCACCTGATCGGCGATTTCGTTCGCTTCTCCGGGTATGCCCCGCTCGACTTCCTGCGCCACGCGAGCCAGGACTTGAAAGAAGGCCACCTGTACGTCTGAGACGCCGCTCCGACGTCAAATTTCTCCAAGACAGGCCCCCTTTCGGGGACCAGCATTTCGTCGATGCGCCGACTTTCGCTGCGGCGCCTCACGGAGTCAGCATGTCGTCCTCCTCCCCCGTCACCGCCGCCGTCGTCAGGTATCAGGTCTCGGACGTGCAGCGGTCCTTGGACTTTTACACTCGGCACTTGGGATTCAGTCTAGAGCTCCACGCGGGCGCAGCGTTCGCGTCCGTGAGACGCGGCGACCTGCGGCTGCTCCTCGGCGGCCCGGGAAGCTCTGGCGCCCGACCCCTGCCCGATGGGAGACGCCAGGAGCCCGGTGGTTGGAACCGCATCGTGCTGTTCGTCGGTAATCTCGACGCGAGCATGGCCGCGCTTCGGCAGGTGGGCGTGCCGTTCCTCAACGACGTCGAGACAGGGCCGGGAGGCAAACAGATCCTGATCGCGGACCCGGACGGAAACCCAGTGGAGCTACACGAAGGCAACCACTAGCGGTGTCTCGAGGTGCAGCAAGCGTTGGGGCGCGGACTGACGGGGCCGAGCCCGCTGAAGGCCGCCAGCCCCTCGTCTCGACACCGTTATTCGCAAGCACGCGCGAAGACGATGGTGTCGCCGCCGATGACCGCGAAGTCGTCGAGCGTCTCGACCTGGCTTGGCGAGCAGTTGCCCGTTGCGCCGCTCTGCCAAGGTCCAGGCAGGGAAGACAGCGTCACGCTGTCCGTCGCCCAGTCGCCCACGCGTAAGCCGCTCTCGCAGTTGGCGACGAGCAGCTGCGAGCCGAGCAACGCCAGGTCGACGGCGCCGTCCGTGCCATCCCCCGCGGAGATGACGGGAACACCGGCCAGCTTTCGGAGATCGCCGGAATCGGACAGCAGTTCGATGCCCGCTTGGTAGCTGCCCCAAAAGCTGTTCGTTTCCCCGATGAGCCAACCTTCGCTGACGCGTACCGCGACGTGCGGGTTGCCATACGCCTCCTGCGTAGCGAGCCTTTCGCCTTGCAGGTTCCACCATTCGATCCGGGCCGCCCTGGGGTTGATCGGCAGGTCGATGCCGCCCGTCTCGCCGCCAGCGCCGCCCGCCGCGGCTCCGCCTTCATTGCCTGCGCCGCCTACGCCCAAGCGATCGGCTTCTTCGACGCCTACCAAAACGCGGTCCTCTTCCAGCGCCAGTGGCGTGCTGGTCGTAGCTCCTTGGTCGAAGGGCTCGGACCAGCTCCACGTGCCCGATTCCAAGGTGGCCAACCGAACTCCGTCTGCTGTGGCAGCGGCGATACCGACATTGGGATCTGCGGTGGTGATGCTGAGCGAAGCCGGGAGGGGCTCCGGGTACGGAATGGTCTCGAGCTCCGCACCCGGCTGCCAGTTGACGATGCGCCGCTCGATGGGCTGCGCTCCGGTGGAGCCTTGCACCAAGAAGCCCTCACCAAACCTAGTGAGTGAGTAAATCGAGCCGTCGGCGGTGAGCCCGAGGTCCTCGGGTCCGAGCGTATCGATGAGCTTGACCTCGCCGTCGTCGCTGGTCTCGTAGAGCAAGACGCCTTCACCCGACACGTGGACGCCCACTCGACCCTCGGCAGGCCAACTGATGATGTCGTCCGTCGATTTCTGGACGACCTTCACCACTCGGAGGCCGCCCACGCAACTGGCCTCACCGGCTTGCCCGCCTTGAGCGCCGCTCCCGCCGTTTCCTCCATCCCCCGCGCTCGCACCCGCGTGAGCGCTGCCGGCCTGTCCCGCCGTCGAGGAGGTGCCACCCTTACCGGCCATACCCGCAACCCCAGGTGGCTGCGTCGTGTCGTCGTCCCCGCACGCGCTCACGCTGACCGCGACTGCGATGAGGAATACGCTACCTTGCCAAATTCGATTCTTCAGATTCATTGTTGCTTGGCAAGCGCAAGCTCCGTGCCGGACGCGTCCCGCGCGCAAGTGCTCGAAAGATCGAGCTCAACCGACGCAAAGGGCTCAGCAATGGCACAGCTTGGCCCGAGGACTAGGGCAGGTGCGCCCCGGCGGTGCTCAGAAGTTGATCGTGGCGGATACCTCGCCCGTGTCCTCGCTCGTGACCGTGGAGAGGCTGACGCTGTCCAGCGTTATCACGTAGCGACCGCCCGAGGCGGTGACTTTGGCCGAGCCGGTCGAGTCGTCTTCCGAATCGAGCGTGCCGTCCTTGTTGGTGTAGCTTACGGCGACGGCGTCGGCCGCCTCGTGATCTTCCGGCTTGAAGGCGAACGGTGCCATGAAGGTCAAGGTTTGGGCCGTGCGCGCCGAAGGCTCGTCCTTGAACGTGACCTGCACGAAGCGGTAGTTCGAGTCGTCCTCGTCGTTTTCGCACACCACCGAGAACTCGCCGGTCGCGGCGAAGTCTTGAGTGCTGGTCTTGCAGTCCGCGGTCTCCCCGCCGAACGTGAACGTGCCGCCCAGCTCCGTTGCACCCGAGGGATTGCCGCTCTCACCAGCTCCGCCGTCGTTCGGCGTGCCCTGCGAGTCCGACCCGCCGCACGCGGTCGCCCCCAGCACGCAGAGCGCCACCAGCAACTGCGCCGCCTTCGGCATCGATGACAATCCAGGGCCGGCACGCAGAGACGACAATGACATCATCGTCCAAGCCCTATCAGGTGTCTGACGCTCGAAGCAAGTAACGCGACTTCCACCGGCGCGATGTGGGCGATCGCGCACAGCTGAGGTCGATTGCCCTTCGACGGAGGCGACCGTACGTAAAACAACGCACGAGCACCCGGCACCGAGCGATGCTCGACGCCTCAGCGAGATCTGCTGCGTCGGGCGATCGCGAGCAGTCGCCCGCGCGCGTGTGGGCGAAGTTCGCCTCACGATGTCGGTCCGTGGATTGCAGCAAGCTCGCGGCCATGCAGCAACTAACGCAATCACCGTCAAACCTGGGAGTGGCGCTCCCTCGCGCCAACACCTCCCTTCAGCGAAGCGATCACCACGGCGCCGTAAGGGGGCCGCTGGCAAAGCAGGAGCGCTCGCGACCAATCAACGTCCACGGCGTCGAGCGCGCGGCCTCTGTCATAGCGGGAGCCTGGCTCATCGCGCGTTCGCTACGCCGGCCGAGCTTGCGTCAGGCTCCTGCCGCGTTGGCGGGGGCAGCGTTTCTGTATCGCGGCGTCAGTGGCCACTGCCACACTTACGCGGCGCTGGGCGTGAACACTGCGCATCGGGCCGCGTCGCGCGAGCTGGACTTGCACGGCTCCATCACGATTGGCAAATCGGCGGAGGAGCTGTACCGACTCTGGCAACAGCCGGGCACCTTGCCAAAAATTCTGGGTCACGTCGCCGAGATCGAGCTGGCTCCCGACGGCCAGAGCCACTGGCGGGTACGCGGCCCCCTGCAGCAAATACTGCACTACACGACGCGGGTCGTGCAGGCGCGCGAGCCCGAGCTCATCCGCTGGGAATCCGCACCCGGAGCCCAGGCGTGCCTGACTGGGGCGGTGAGCTTCAAGCCCGCGTCCGGCGATTGGGGCACGGAAGTGAAGCTCCACCTGACCCTCGTGCCGCCGGCCGGGCAGGTCGGCGTCCTGCTGGCCAAGGCCTTGGGACCCGCGCCTGAGCTGCTCCTTCGGAAAGGCTTGCGGCGCTTCAAGGGCCTGGCCGAGACCGGTGAGATCCCGAGCCTCTCCTTCAACCCTGCGGCGCGAGCCGGAGGTCGAGACCACGAAGATAAGACGAGGAGGACCTAATGCGAGCACTTTGCTGGAACGGCATCAATGACCTGCGCGTCGAAACGGTGAAAGACCCCGAGCTCGTCAATCCACGGGACGTGATCCTGAAGGTGCTACTCACCACCACTTGCGGGTCGGATTTGCACCTCATCGACGGCTACATTCCCACCATGCGCGCGGGCGACGTGATCGGCCATGAATTCAGCGGCGAGGTCGTAGAGGTCGGCTCGGACGTGAAGAACGTCAGCAAGGGCGACCGGGTCGTGGTGCCTTCCCCGGTGTGCTGCGGTAATTGCTGGTTTTGTGCCCACGACATGTGGTCGCTCTGCGACAACTCCAACCCCAATCCGGAGCTGCAGGAGCCAGTGCTCGGTTACCCGACGGCCGCCATCTTCGGGTACTCGCATGCGTTTGGCGGCTACGCGGGGTCGCACGCCCAGTACATGCGAATACCGTACGGGGACGTCGGCTGCTTCAAGGTGCCTGACGGCGTCAGTAACGAACAGGCGCTCTTCCTGTCCGACGCAGCGCCCACTGGCTTCATGGGCGCGGATTTTTGCGATATCAAGCCGGGGCACGTGGTGGCGGTGTGGGGGGCCGGCGGTGTCGGGCTCATGGCGATGCGTAGCGCGTACTTGCTTGGCGCCGAGCGAGTCATCGCCATCGACCGTTTCCCGGAGCGCCTCGCGATGGCGCGCGAGCGAGTCGGCGCCGAGACCATCAATTACGCCCAGGTAGACAGCGTGGTCGACCAGCTGAAGGAGATGACGGGCGGCAGAGGGCCAGATGCTTGCATCGACGCCGTCGGTATGGAGGCGCACGGCACGGGCGTGGAGTACGCGTACGACCGCGTCAAACAGGCCGTGCGCTTGCACACGGACCGCGGCGAAGCCTTGCGTGAGGCCATTCTCGCCTGCCGCAAAGGCGGCACGCTCTCTATCTTGGGCGTGTACGGCGTCATGGATAAATTTCCCATCGGCGTCATCATGAACAAGGGCATGAC
>JAQSWN010000024.1 GCA_029266615.1 Polyangiaceae bacterium | reverse complement strand
CTAAGAGCCGATCCTAAAACCTGTTGAAAGGTCGCATCGAGTGTGATCTACCGTGCTTGGTGGAAGCTAAGTTTGCCGACGTGCCTGACGCTCTGTGGCGTCAAATCGAGCCGCTGATCCCGCCGGAGCGCGCGAAACCGCGAGGCGGGCGGCCGCCGGTCGCAGCGCGAGTCGTGATGGCAGGCATTCTCTATCGGCTGAAGACCGGCTGCCAGTGGAAGGCGTTGCCGAGCGACTTCGGGTCCGGCTCGACGTGCCACCTGCGCTTTCAGAAGTGGGTGCAGCTCGGAGTGTTTGCTGCGATTCACCGGGAGCTGCTGAGCTACTATGACGGACGCCGCGGGATCGCGTGGAAGTGGAGTTCTCTCGACAGCGCCTCGGTGAAGGCGCCAAAAGGGGGGACCTCACGGGACCGAACCCGACGGACCGGGCGAAAAGTGGCGTAAAGCGCCACATTTTGACCGACGGTCGAGGCGTGCCGATCGCCGCGCTCATCAGCGGCGCGAACGTGCCAGACGCCGCGATGATCAGCGAAGTGCTCGACGCCGTCGTCATGCGTGGCCCTCGCGGACCGCGGCGCCCAGAACACCTGTGCCTCGACAAGGGTTACGACTACCCGCACGTGGCACCCGCGATTCGCCTGCGGGGAATTCGACCGCACATCCGACGACGCGGCGAGCAACCGCTGATCGGCAAGGTGCGCGGTAAGGCGCGACGCTGGGTCGTGGAGCGCACCAACTCTTGGCACAACCGCTTCCGCGGCCTGCTCGTGCGCTGGGAGCGCCGCGGCGCGCACTACCTGGCGCTGCTCCAATTGGGAGCGCCGCGGCGCGCACTACCTGGCGCTGCTCCAATTCGCGTGTGGCTTGATCGCGTTTCAGCAGGCAACATGAGTTTCAGGATCGGCTCTAAGTACGAAACGACGCTGACCAGGCGCCGAAGCCGGCCTCTCACCCTCGCGATTGACATGGGCCCTTTATTCGGCGACGAGGTTACCTGCCACCATGTCCATGGCGCAGGCGTAGCGAATCGGGCCAAGCTTGGTTGGGGTGAACGTAACCTCCACCGTTTGGTTTTGCGGTAGGGGCTGCGATAAGCCGTAGTCTTTGAGCACGATTTCGGTGGCGCAGGTCCGCTCGACCTTGCGAGTCACGACGAGCGTAACGGGCTCGCCGACTTTCACCCGCTGACCGGAGGCAACGAAGCCGTCGTCAGTCACGGAAATTTCGATGCGGCTCTGGGGCCCCAGCGCGGACGCCTCCGGCCGTGCCGTGGACGCGGCTTCGTCGGGGTCTTTCTTGCAACCAGGCAGCAGGCCAAGGGTCAGGGCCAAAGCAAAGAGGGCTCGTTGAGACAAGGTTTCTCCAGTCACGGCCACTGCTGCAAAGGGCGTGCCCTCGCTTACGCGCGGAGGCGCGGAGGCGCTCGACCGAAAAAGCTTCGCCCGGGGCGCCTCAGCCCTCGCTGCGCGGGGACGGCCCGCGCGTCGCGCGGCGATCGAGCATCAGCCTCTGCCAGCGGCGAACCCCGAGGGGCTTGGCTCGAGCAGCCGGCGGCGACCTGGATAAGCGGAGACTTAGATTTTGCCGACGCCGACGTTCGCGCGGACGATGTCGGGCACACCCTGCGCCGGATCGAGAGCGTAGGTGTACGGCACCGACACCGAGCCGGTCGACATGACGTTGGGGCCCGCGGGACGCTCTTCCGCGGCGGCTTCCCAAACCACGCTGCTAGTGAAGAAATTGTCGCGCACTTGATAGACCGGGTTGTTGTCGAGGAAGAAGAACGTGCCAAGCGGATTGCGCGCTTCGGTGAAATAGTTGCCTTCGACCAAGACCTTGGCGCCGTTCCGAACGTTCAAGCCCGTGCCCAGAATCTTGCTGTAGTAATTGTTGTAAAAGTGGGCCTGCGCCTCACGCACCATGTGGGCGCGTGAATTGAGGTTCTCGTACCAATTGTGGTGGAACGTGAGGTTGGTGGAGCCGTCGTCGCCATTGTCATTCGACCCGATCAACCCGCCGCGGCCGCCCGTGTGGAAGTGATTGTACGAGATCGTGATGTCGCGGCAATTATCCTTGAAGTCGAGGAGGCCGTCGTGTTCCTCACCCATCGTCGTGGAGCCGAAGATCAGGTTGTGATCGACCCAAACGTTCGAAACATCCGACTCCATCCCGATGGCGTCGCCGCCATTGGACGGGGTGCTCGTGTTCGACTTTCTCACGTTCTTGATGGTGAGATTTTGGATGATGATGTTCGCAGCGGACCGTACGTGGACCCCGATCTGATCGAGCACGCCATTCGTTCCCACACCAATCAGCGAAATGTTCTTGATCTCTTTCAGCTCGATCACGCCGTCTGCGGTGTTGCAGCTGCCGGATTGTTTGGTGGTGTTGCCGGGCGTGATGACGCCATTGACGAGGATGATGAGCGGTGTGTCGTCGGCTGCTCGTTGGCAGATCGCTTGGTGAATCTCCGTACCGGTGGTCGCTGTCACCATGGCTCCGCCTTTGCCGCCGGTCGTCTTGCTGCCATAACCCTCGAGCTTGGGCGGGCGAATGGTGACCGGCCCCCCGCCGCCCGAGCCGCCATTGGGCGCGCCTGCGCCGCCGCTGCTGCCGCCAACCGCTACGCTGCCGGCTGAACCACCGCTCGGGTCCACACCGCCCGAGCCGCCGCTCGTCGCCCCCGCCCCCGCTGCCGCTGCCGCTGTACCGCCCGTGGTCCCCGCCGTACCGCCCGTCGCCCCTGCGGTGCCGCCAGTGCCGCCCGGTAGAGCCGAGCTTCCAGCGCTGCCGCCGACGCCCTGGGCGCCGCCGACGCCACTGCCACCGAGGCCAAGCCCGTTGCCGCTGCTGGCGCTACTCCCAGCGACCGGAGAGCCCGTCCCTCCATTGCCGGAGCCGCTAACCGGAGTCGATTCGTCGTCGCCGCCGCAAGCGCCGTTGAGGAGAGCCAGTGCAAGGCAGGGGAGCCAGTAGTTTCTCATCAACACCAAATGCAGAAGCCCTCCGAATCGATCACGGTCCACGACGTTTTGGCGTTCTCCACGGTTCGAAACGGCTCCGCCCTCCGCGCTCGACGCCGTGCCTCTTGAGCCAGCCCTCGCCGCCCGTCGCACGTACCAGTACCGTAGTGTATCCGCAGAGTCAGTTGCTACCCGGCTTTGCCCGCGCCTTGAGCGAGGGGTCGGAGTCCGCGAACGGTCCAAAATTCGCCTGCTCAGTCTAAAGAAGCAGGCGGCTCAGCCACGCCGAACCTGACAGCGCTTTCGCGAGGATGAGATAATAGGCGACGAAGCGCGGGATGCGGAGAAGACAAGGCGCGATGAAGGAGCGAAAAGGCATCCCGAGAGCGCCGGCAGCCCAGCAAGTGACCGAGAAGGGCACGGGAGTGAGCGCGCCGATGGCTACGGTCAGCGCGCCGTAGCGCGCGAAGAGCGCCGACTGGCGCTGCTGTAGAACAGCGTTGAGGCGGCTCACCCAGCTGAGCCGAGAGAGCCGCGTGCCGATCCACCAGCCCAAGCACCCACCGAGGACCGACATGCAGCCGAGTAGGGGGACGATCCAATACCAATCCACTCGGCGCGCGCTGTTCGCGACCACGAGCAACGCCAAGTCCGGAGGGAAAGGCAGAGTGAAGGTATCGGTGAGCAACACGACGGCGCCCAGGCCGGCCACTCCCACCGACCGCTCCGTCCACTCCGCGGCTCGCATCAGCTCCCGCTCGAAGACGGCGCCGATGACGACCACGACAACGAACAGCCCGGCCAAGGACCAGGCGGCCTTCCGAAAGGCCTTCTTCACGTACTCTTCGATCACCCAAGCGTCAGCGGCTGGTGCGCCCATTCGTGGTCAACGTAAGTTAGCCCGGAGTCGTTCGCGGGCACGGAAAAACTGGCAGCTTCGCCGGAGCGACCGCAGTGGGCGTGACGCGCTCCGCCCACTGGTCGATTTGGCGACAACCTGAGCGCCTCCAGTAGATACACTCATGGCTCCAAGTGGACGATTGTTCCGCCGCGCCCCAGAAGGCTGGTCGCCAGTTCCACGATAACGTCCTCGTCCCGTTCCGCTACAAGCACAGGAACCAATTGATCTTGCCCGTGGGCGCGTGGCGTGAGGGCGAGTCGGCGGTCCTGAATGTGAGCGAGGAAGGACTGTCTGGAACGCTGCGGCTTGGGTGAAAGCGGCACGAGGAGCACGGAGTGTCCCCCGATGCCACGCGGCAGTCCACGAGTCGGCTCAGACTTTAGTCCCCCCTCGGCTACCTGCGCTTCACCGTGGAGGATGCCGGCGGCGCCGAGGTCCCCGGCGGACTCCGTGTGGCGACTGGACGAGCGCACCCTGTTCGTCGGCGATCTCGTCAACTCCGGCATGCACGCGTACCTGACGGACGGCTACGCAAGCGAGGGGCTCACCCATCTCAGACAACTCGAGCAGCGCATCCTTGATCGCAGCGCCCTGTATATCGGCCAGGACGAGCCTGGAGGTACCGAGCTCATCGCGGCGCAAAGCCGCTACGTTTCGACGTTCGTCGCGGCTGTCGAGAAGAGCCTCACCTTGCCGGAGTCGGAGCGAGCCGGTGGCGTGCGCGTGGCCGCCCGCCACCGGCTCGGCCCGCTGACCTCGCCTCGAGGCAGAACCTCAGTAACGGCGGCTTAGAGCCTGGCGGTGCCGGATCGACCACGGAAACCGCACTGAAGGCTTCGCTTCGGACGCCTCTTTGCGTACCGTGCGTTCGTGGCTTTGGGCTTGGACGCGGTGGTGGCAGAACCCCGTTCGAGGACTTCGTGGTGCGGGTCCGGCGTTCTGGCTCGGCCATCAATGGCGAGGAGCAGCGCCTTGCCAATTGGGCCGCTTCCCAGTTTCGTCAGGGCATCGACGTGGGTGACGCTGGGGTCGCGACGGCCGCAGGAGAGCTGCTCAGGCGTCTGGAGGGTGGTGGCTCCGAGTTCTCTCACGGTTTCGGGGACGCCGACGGGCGCGGTCTCGGCGGAGCCTTGGCGGGCGCTACGCCCCAGCTCGCCTTTGGCGGCCCGGCTGCCCGTCTGGAGGAGGCGCTGCTCGCGGGGCGGCTCGTCGTCGAGCGCACGCGCATCAGCTCCCTGGCGGAGCGCAACGACTTCGCGCCACCGGAACCGCCGCCGCTCCCTCCCGCGCCTCGCGAAGCCGGCACGCACACGCTCGAGGTCCGCTTCGTCGACGAGGTGGGCAAAGCGATCTCCGGCATCGACGCCGAATTCACCGCCGACGGCCCCCAGACGCGCGCCGCCAACGCCGCGGGCATCGCTCTGCTCGAGGGCGTCGTCGCCTCGTCCGCCAACGTCGCCGTTCTGGATCCTGACGCACTCGCTACGGTTTTGGACCCCCGCTGGGAACAGCTCCGCCCCGGCAAGCCTCCCAATGAATCCAACACTCGAGAGGTCGTCTTCCGCGGCGCGGAGCTCGGCCCTTTCGATCTCAAGGCCGAAGTCCCCAATACGGTGGTGATCAAGCCACCTCTCGGCAAGCTGTTCGTCGAGCTCTGGGACCACACCGGTCGCGTCAAACACGCCAATCGAACGTACAAGATCACGGGGCCTCAATCTTTCGAAGGCACGACCGACGAGAACGGACTGCTGCTCCACGAAGGCGTATTTCCCGGCGATTACCAGCTTTCCTTGGCGCTCGACTTTTTCGAAGAGGGCGACCCCGACCGGACGATGGACATCGTGGAGAGCGCGCTGGTCACGCTCGAGCCGAACGACGGTCAGCCGCAAGTCCGTTTGCTCGCGGCGGTACCTCGCTCCGTGCTCGCGGAGCTGAAGCTGTTTTTCAACACCAACAAAGCTTTCTTACTCCCGACAGCCTTGCCGAGCGTGCGCCTGCTGCGTCGCCTCTACGAGGAGAATTCACCCTGCAAGCTGCTCGTCGTCGGCCACGCCGACACGGCGGCGGGCCCCGCCTACAACGACGCGCTCTCGCTCGAACGCGCTCGCGCGATGGTCGCGTACCTCAAGGACGACGGCGACGAATGGTACGAGTTCTACGGGGAAGGCATCGCCGCGCAGAAGCGTTGGGGCAAGGTGGAAGACCGGCTGATGATCAGCGCCATGCCGAATTTCGTCGGCAAACCTCGCGCGGAAGACCCGGTGCACTGGTACCAGCGCACGCGCAAGCTCAAGGTGGACGGCGTCGCGGGTAAGCAGACGAGGCAGGCGTTGATCGCCGAGTACATGTCGCTGGACGGAGCCTCGCTTCGGGACTTCGTCGGCGAGATCGACGCCACCGCGCACGGGTGCGGCGAGAACTTTCCCCTCGAGGACAACGGCAAAGGTCTGGACGCGGCCCCTGAGGGCTTGGTGAGGTGGCGACATGCGGCGCCACGCACGATTTTTGGCATGGACGCGCGAAGGTTGCGCGGTTCGGCGACTCTAACAGGAGCTGCGCCGTGTAATCGGCGTCGGCGCCCATCGCGCCCACCGGGGCTCACGATGTCGCAATTCGCCGAGACGGCCTTCTTGGTTCGCAGCATCCCGGAGTGCGGCATCGTTACAACTCGAATACCTAGCCCCGAGGGCGGGGTGGGAGTATGCACACCACGTGAAGCCGGGATTTCGCCTTAGGTGGGTCGACGTCGGGTTGCTTGCGGCCGTACCAAGCGTGGTTGGCGCGCTTTCGCTCTCGTCTTGCGGTGGCGCGGACTTCAACGCGGAGGAGGGCTCTGCGGGCCGCGGCGGGGAGCCCAGCGCGGGCGCCAACGGCGGCGGGCGCGATAACGGCGCGGCCGGCCACGTCAATGAAGCGGGGGAAGCCGGAGACGGCGGCCGCGCGGGCGAAGGCGGCCAGGCTGGCCAAGGCAATCAAGGCGAGAGCGGCGCGGACAGCGGTGGCGCCCCTGCCGGCGGCACCTCTAACATGACGGGCGGCAGTGGCGGCTCGGCTCAAGGAGGCAGCGCCGGCAGCGCCGGAGCTTCGGCTACGGCAATCAAGGCGTTCGACGACTTCGTGGTCTCCGCCGAGGGCTGGTCCGTCACGGGTGACGACACGACGAAGACGGTGACGTATTCCTCGACCGGGGGTAAGCCGAACGGGAGCATCAGCGCCGTGGAAGCCACGAGCGGCACGATGTTCTTCACCGCGCCAAGCAAGTACCTAGGTGACGCTTCGGCCTACTACGGTGGAGAGCTACGCTTCGATTTGAAAGCGGCCGTAACAGAGGGCGAATTCTTCGCGTACGCCGACGTCGAGCTCACCAGCAACCAAACCACGCTGGCCTACGACTGCACTCCCAACCCCACCACCGCCTGGCAAAGCTACGTCGTCCCGCTGAGCGAGACGGGCTGGAAGATGACCACCGTCACCGGCGCCGCCGTCACTGCCGCGCAGTTCAAAGCCGTGCTCGCTAACCTGACCCGCGTCCGCATCCGCGGCGAATTCAGCAACCAGTACGACATCGGCTACCTCGACAACGTGTACTTCGGCTCAAAAGCGAGCAGCGCGCCGGGCGAGTAGCGGTCATGCCGCAGATCGAACGCTAACTGGGGCGTTGAGCGCGCCGCGTCAGGGTGTCGTGAGCACGACGTCGTCGATGTAGTAGGACAACGTCGCGGAGGGAGACTCCACGTAGAACGACGCCGCGGTCATGGTGCCGGCCCCGGCACACGTCGGAAAAACGCGTGCGGCCATGAGGTGGGTCCAGCTCGAAGCCGAAGCCTCCGTGGGCTCCACCCAGCGGAAGTAATTGTCGGCATTGCTCGTGCCACCGCTGCACGCGTAGTACCCGGTGACGGTCAGTGAACCGGTCGGCGTGGTTCCGGAGAGCCGGCCCCAAACGCTGAGCGTGTAGCTCGTTCCGGGCGCGACGACGCCCAGAACGCTGTACTGCGGGCCTTGGTAGGCTTGCGTCCGCCCCGCGATCATCAAGCTGCGGGTCCCTGAATGCGACTGGGCCGTGGCGGTCGAAATCGTCGCGCCCCCACCGAAGACGGACCAGCCGCTGGTGTTGGTCTCGAAGCCAGCGTTGTCGACCAGGTTCACTGGGCCTGCTCCGCCGCCGCCGCCGCCGCCCGCCCCCGCGGCTCCTCCCGTTCCGGCCGCACCGCCGGCTCCGGCCTTTCCTCCCGCCCCGCCCGTACCGCCTCCGACCCCGCCCAATCCACCCGCGCCTGCCGCGCCGCCGGCTCCGCTCGTGCCGCCACCTCCCGCCGCGCCACCGGTTACCCCATCGCCTCCCTGTCCACCGATCGGCGGCACGGCGCCCGCCCCACCATTGCCGGCGCCAGCACTGTTGCCACCGAGGCCTGCCTGATTGTTCGTGGTCCCGGCTGCACCAACCATTCCCCCTTTGCCGGCAGCGGCGCCGCCGCTCGTGCCGCCCGAGCTTGCTCCACCGGAGCCGCCACCGCCCGGAATCGAACCGCCGACGTCAGGCAGGACCTCCGACGCACAAGCGGCCATTCCCAAAACGAAGCTCGCGATCGAAACACGGGCGGCCTTGCTCAACTGTCGTTGCAACGGGAACTCCTTGGGGCCAACGGTCGCGCGCGCCCTGGCCGAAAAGGTACTGTACCACGCCTATTAGGCGCGACTCGGTGACTCGAGCGCAAGGCACAAGCAACAGTCAGGCTGAGGCAGACTCGGGTGGCGTCTCATGAGCGTATTTTGCAAGCGCCACGACCTTGCTCACGTCCGCCATCTAGATGCATCTGAAGGTAGGTATGATGGCGACTCGTTGGATTCGCGCGTGCTTCGTCCTCTCGGCTCGCGAGCGGCTCAGACTCGAGCTCGAACCCGGGTGGTGGCCGCGGTAGCGGCAGTAGACGTCGCGTGCTGCGGCCAGCTTTCCGTCGCTTCCCCAAATTGGTCGATAGCGTCGGACTCATCCGACAACACGCGGCGCCGCACCGCCGGCGTTGTCTGACTTGGGAGCGGCCTAGCTTCTCGACGGCGCCGCGTTCCTTCCAGTGGCCGCTTCTCCGGCGTCGCTGAGCGCGACTACTGCGGGCCGCGATCGAGGTCCCGACCGGAGCCCCATGGGAGCTGGCCTGGCGTCCCATGAGACAGAGGCTCTGCGTCGGCCACCGCTCGCGCTCAACTTGCGCGCAAATTGGCCAATCTGGCGCGAAGTCGCGCAGCCGAGGGCGCGGAAGGCGCGTGGCATGCGCCTTGAAGAGTTTCGGCTCGGCACGCCGGTGCCCCACCTCAAAGCAACAAGGGATCATCATCATGTCTACTCGATTGATTCGCCAGCTCTCCTCCGTGAGCGCGCTCGTCCTCGGCTCTCTCGCGTGTGGTCCGGTCGACTCCGAGCAGCCGCTGGAGACGCAGACGCACGAGCTCACGACGGCGCGGCAAACCGGCACCGTCGACCTCTTGGCTACTCAAGATGCTCGCACGCAAGCGCCCAGCGAAGACGGGAACTTCGATGGCCCCATTCTGTGGACGAACACGCAGGGACATCAAAGCTTCGTCGCGTTCGATCTGACGACGCTCCCGGTCGACGCTATTATCGAGTCGGCCGAGCTCAGGCTCTATTTCAATGGTCACTACGCCGGAGTCAACACCGTCGATGTTGGCCAGGTCGAAGGCGCGTGGGACGAAACCACGCTCACTTGGAACAACCAACCGACGATCGCATGGACTGGCCCCAGCGCGGAAGTGGGGGACGCGGCAGCTGACATCAGCTGGGACGTGACCGAGATGGCGCGCAACTGGCACGCTGGGCGGGCAGAGAACTACGGGTTCGGTTTGCGCTCACTCACGCCGGGCGGGAAGCAGTTCTGGTCCAGGGAAGCCGTGCAGCAGCTGCCGCCGCGCCTGGTCATCAAATATTCTCTCCCCGTTACTCCGAAAGGACCCTTTCCCGACAGCGGCGACGCGCCGGACAGCACCAACCACCACGGAGTGTTGAACAGCGCGTACCCGGGCGTACCCGGCAACTTCCCGACGGTTTACCAGGTGCCCGCGGGTCAAGCCGCGGGACCGCGCCACGACAACATCACCTTGCAAGCGTTCCTCGGTAACTTCATCTCACGGGAACAGGAGGCCGATGCCGGCCCCGACGCGGATGGACCCAACAACATCCTGAGGAACGCGGCGGGTCTCATCGGCAACGTCGCCGATCAGGATCGGGGAGACGACGGCTGGCGTAACCGCAACTTCCGCTTTTACAACTGCCTCAAGCAAACCCTCAAGGTGCGTGTGTCGCGCCCGCTCGGCGCAACCAAAAAACAGATGTACCTCAATACCTGGTTCGACGGCTTGCGCGATGGGGACTTCGGCGACGCGGCGCCTTGCACGCCGCCCAGCGGAGGTCCCGTCCAGGCCAGCTCGGAATGGATCGTCCGCAACCACCCCGTCGACCTCACGCAAATCGCGCCTGGCTCCTTCGCGGATTTGGACGTTCCAACCGAGCGGGTGCTGAACCTCACCGAGGGCCTCCCTCACTGGATGCGCTTCACGCTGAGCGAAGCTCCCGCCGTGACGCCGCCAGTCGGGCTCCCGGACGGGCGAGGGCCGCATCCACTCAGCGCCGCCAAGAGTTTCGCGCTCGGGGAGACAGAAGACGTCCTGCAAATCCCACCTCCGCCAGGACAACTCGGCAATTTGGTGCTCGAGAAACGCGTGGTGGACGCCGAGGGGGTGGTCCCGCAAGGCGGCGTGGTTACCTACGAGATTCGCCTGAAGAACGAAGGGGGCTCCGGCCCCGCGCCGGCCTACATTCGCGACCAACTGCCGTCACCCCTACATCCATCTCCGTTTCTTCCGAGCGGCATTACCGTGAGGAGCCCGGGCGGGGCGTTCCCCCTAGAAGCAAACCTCGCGGTGACTCCAGGGCCGACGGGCGCTCCAGAAATCGTCGTACTCTGGGACGGAGAGCTGGCGCCGAACAGCGAAGTGACGGTCCGCTTCCAGGTGCACGTCCACCCGACCTGCGTCCCATTCCAAGCCCAGCGCAGCATCTTGAATGTCGCGCGCGCCGGCGGTTTCGGCGCTCCCCCCGTCAGCGCTCAAGCCAGCTTCCTCGCCGACTGCCCCGGACAGCTCATCAGCCAACCGATCGACTCCGTCGACCTCAGCGCGCTGCCGACGTTCTGAAGCTACCTCCCCGCTGCGCGTCGTCGTGCGGTGCTAAATGCGCCGCGCCTCGGCGCGCTGCGCATCTTCGTTCGTTTGGCGTCACGGACGGAGCTGCGGCTTGAAACGAAGCGCGGCGACGAAGAAAGACGGCGAGAGCCGCTGTCGTGATGGAGGACGACGAAGCGACGCCCCAATGACGAAGCTCGTCCGTGTCGCGCCGCTCGTCGAGGTCTGCCCGCGGCCTCTTCGACGCGCCGCGCTTCACCGAGGGTTGGCACTGAGTCTTGGTGACCGGCGGCGCAGGCTTCATTGGCTCTCACGTGGTCGAGAAGTTGCTGGAGGCGGGTCACGACGTCGTCGTCGTCGATAATCTGACCTCCGGTGCACGCGAGAACCTGTCACGCGCCGGTCGTGCCCGGCTCATCGTCGCCGACGTATTGGAACTGCCGCAGCTCGAGAAAGAGTTGTCGGGCGTCGAGATCATCTACCACTTTGCGGCGCTGATCAGCAGTCAGGACAGCCTGCGGCACCCGGAGAAATATCTAGAAATTAACGTTGCCGGCACCACCCGCGTCATCCAGACGGCCGCGTGCGTCGGCGCGCGCCGCATCCTCTTCGCGTCGAGCTCTACCGTTTACGGCAGCTCCGGAGAAACCACCAAACGCGAATCAACCCTGCCCGCTCCCATTACGGTTTACGCGCTGAGCAAGCTTGCCGGCGAGCACCTGCTCGCGCTCTACGCGCCCATTCACGGATTTTCCCACACGTCGCTGCGAATGTTCAACGTCTACGGTCCACGGCAAAGCCCGAACCACCCATACGCGAACGTCACCTGCAAGTTCGCGCACGCCGTTTCGGCAACGCGGGAGATCGACGTCTACGGCGACGGCGGGCAAAGCCGCGACTTCGTGTACGTGGACGACGTCGCGCGCGCTTTCTTCGCCCTCGCGAGCGGCTCGAAGCGTCCGATCTACAACCTAGGAAGCGGGATCTCACGCTCCATCAACGAGCTCATCGACGTCGTGGAGCGCGTGGGAAAAACACGCTTAGTGCGTCGGGACCAGCCGCCGTGGCCGAACGACATCCGCAGCATCCGCGCGGACGTCGACTCGCTCCTCCAAGACCACGACTTCCGCTCGACGACGAGCTTGGACCAGGGGATCGCGCAGACCATCCAGTACTTCCGAGAGCTGTCGACTAGCGCCCCATGACGAGGTCTGCCTCACCATCTCGTCCTACCGGTTCGATGGCTCTGTCCGCGGCGTTGGTGGAAGCGGAGTTTTGACTGGAGCCGCTGAGCGTTCACTGTTGGCGGCGCGCCGGACTGCGAGGTCAGCTCGGTCGAGAGACCGCCGGACCTACGCCGGCGGCGCTTCCGACTTCTTTTCCAGTGCTTCGCGACGGATCGCGCGGGCCACGGTGATGGCGGTCATGTGGACGATGGCGTCCACGCTGGCGCCTTGTTGCAGCACGTTCACCTGCTTGCGCATGCCGAGCACGATAGGTCCGATGATCTCGGCGCCGCCGGTCGCGGCGAGCAGCTTGTAGGCGGCGTTGCCGGCGTCCAGGTTCGGGAAGATGAGCACGTTGGCCGTTCCTTTTAGGGTGCAGAACGGGTAGGGCGCGCGCGCTTCTTCGTCCAGGGCGACGGTGGCTTGCATCTCGCCGTCGATCATGAGGTCCGGCCGGAGGCGCTTCACCTTGGCGGTCGCGTCCGCGACTTTGCGCGACGCCGGGTGCGGGGCGTCGCCGAAGTTGGAAAAGCTGAGCATCGCCACGCGCGGCTCGATGCCGAGGTCGCTCACCGTGTCCGCGGCCAAGATCGCTATTTCGGCGAGCGTGTCCGAGTCCGGCTCGATGTTGATGGTGGTGTCGGCCAAAAAGCGCACCCCGGTCTTGGTGACGACCATGTACATGCCGGCGGCGCGCTTGACGCCTTCGCGCACGCCGATGATCTGCAGCGCAGGGCGGATTGTGGCCGGGTAGTCTTGGCGCACGCCGGCGACGAGACCGTCGGCATGGCCGGCGTCCAGCATCATCAGGCCGAAAGCGGTGCGCGAACGACGGATCTCTTTGTAGGCGTGGTGGCGCGTGACGCCGCGGCGCTGGCGCTTGCTGAAGTAAGAGTCCACGTAACGCTCGAGGTCGTCCGCGTCACGCGGATTGACGATTTGGGCGCCTTCCAAGTCCACACCCAGCTTCTCCGCGTGCTCGCGGATGCGCTGGGGCGAGCCGATGAGGATGGGCTTGGCGAGGCCTTCTTCCAGCACACGGTGCGCAGCGCGCAGGATGTTGTCGCTCTCTGCCTCCGGGTAGACGATACGGCGCGGGTCGCTCTTGGCCGTCTCCGTGATACGGAACAGGACGCGACGGGCCGGCGAAATCGTGCGGTACAATCGTTGGCGGTACTCTTCGATGTCGATGGAGTCACGCGCGACGCCCGACTCCATCGCCGCGCGCGCCACCGCGGGCGCCACCCAGTACAGGACGCGGCTGTCGAACGGCTTGGGGATGATGTACTCGGTGCCGAAGCGCAGCCGTTGTTGGCCGTACGCGCGCAGCACGTCGTCCGGCACGTCTTCCCGCGCGAGGGCGGCGATGGCTTCGGCTGCGGCAAGCTTCATCTCCTCCGTGATGGTCTTGGCCCGCACGTCCAGCGCGCCGCGGAACATGTACGGGAAGCCGAGCACGTTGTTGACCTGATTGGGGTAGTCGCTGCGGCCGGTCGCGATCAGCGCGTCGGGCCGAGTCTCCACCGCGACCTGATACGGGATCTCTGGATCCGGGTTGGCGAGCGCGAAAATGATCGGCTTTTTGGCCATGGTTTTGAGCATGGCCGGGCTGACGACATTGCCCGCGGAAAGACCAATCATCACGTCCGCATCCACCATCGCGTCGGCGAGAGTGCGCCGGCCGTCACCACGGGGCCGCGCGAACGGGGCGCGAAACTCGTCGATGTCTCCGCGGTCCGCGTAGAGCACGCCGCCCACGTCCGTCATCGTGATGTTTTCGCGCTTCACCCCCAAGCGCACCCACATTTGCATGCAGCTGATCGCGGCCGCGCCGGCGCCGATGCACGTGACCTTGAGCGACTCCAGCGGCTTGCCCACCAGCTCCGCGGCGTTGCGAATGGCGGCGGTGGTGATGATGGCGGTTCCGTGCTGGTCGTCATGAAACACCGGGATGTTCATGCGCTCGCGCAGCGCCTTCTCGATCACGAAGCAGTCGGGGGCGCGGATGTCTTCCAGGTTGATGCCGCCGAAGGTCGGCTCCAGCGCGGCCACGATGTTGACGAAGCGCTCCGGATCGGTTTCGGCGAGCTCGAGGTCGAACACGTCGATGTCGGCGAAGCGCTTGAACAGCACCGCCTTGCCTTCCATGACCGGCTTGGCGGCGTAGGGACCAATGTTGCCGAGACCGAGCACGGCCGTGCCGTTCGTGACGACCGCGACGAGGTTACGGCGCGCCGTGTAAAGGTCCACTCGCTCGGGGTCCAGGGCGATCTCTCGGCAGGGCTCGGCGACCCCGGGCGTGTACGCCAGGGAGAGGTCCAATTGGGAGGCGACCGGCTTGGTCCACGTGACCTCGATTTTTCCGGGTCGGCCACTCGAGTGGTACTTGAGTGCCTCTTCGCGTCGGGACATGGGGGAACCCTACCAAAGCAGATGGCTTGTTTCGTCGAGGTTCCTTCGCTTAGCCTTCGAAGATGACGGTTCGCTGGGGAATTCTCGGTTGTGGCGACGTTTGCGAGGTCAAGAGCGGCCCTGGGTTCCAGACCTCGCGGGACAGCGAGCTGGTTGCGGTGATGCGGCGCGACGGCCGGCTCGCCGAAGACTTCGCGCGGCGTCACCAGGTGCCGGCCTTCTACGACGACGCGGACCGCCTCATCGCGGACCCGAACGTCGACGCCGTTTACATCGCTTCCCCGCCGGGGTCTCACTTGGAGCTAGCCCTCAAAGTGGCGGCTGCCGGTAAGCCCGCCTACGTGGAGAAGCCCATGGCCCGCAGCCATGAGGAATGTCTCGACATGGTGGAAGCCTTCGAGCTCGCCCGTCAGCCGCTCTTCGTGGCGTACTACCGGCGAGCGCTCCCGAGGTTCCTCAAAGCGAAGGAGATCGTCGATGGCGGTAGTCTCGGGCAGATTCGCAGCATCGACGTGCGCTACGCGAGCGACGGGCAGCTGCGGCTCGACGCCGGCAACTTGCCGTGGCGCGTTCAGGCCGAGCACGCGGGGGCGGGTTTGTTTCTCGACCTCGCGAGCCACACTCTCGATGTGCTCGATTTCTTGTTCGGGCCTCTTCGAGATTTCATCGGAGACGCCGTGCGCGTTGCCGCCCCCGGGGACGTGGAGGATCGCGTCGTGGTGCAGTTCACGACCGAGTGTGGCGCAAGCGGTCGGGGGTTTTGGAGCTTCACGAGCCCGACGAAAGAAGACTCGATCAGCATTCACGGTTCGCTCGGCCACCTGCGGCTCGCCACGTTCGGCGACTCGCCGTTGGAGCTCGAAACCGCGTCCGGCGTCGATTCGTTCACGCTGCCCAACCCACGCACCATCCACGGCCCGTTGATTCAAACCGTCGTCGACGAGCTGCTCGGCCGAGGCCGTTGTCCCAGCACCGGCGTGACCGCTGCTCGCACCTCGGACGCGATGGACCGCGCCCTTCGTGGTTACTACGGCTCGCGGCAGGGCGAGTTCTGGAAACACCCCGAGCGTTGGCCCGGGCGGCAGGTATAATCCCCGCGCTTTGCCCGCCCCGGAGTCGCTGCGTATCGAGCTCGAGCAGGCAGCGGTGCGCGCCATTCAGAAGACCTACGAGCACGTCAACGGCTCGCTCTTTCGCTTCAAGCTGCGGCCGCCAGCGTTCGAGCTCGTCGCCGGCGCGGAGCGGCTCGGGCGCTGGGTCCCGGCCGCCCGCACGCTGGAGCTCTCGCGCGACCTGCTGCTACACCACGGCTGGGGCGTGCTCGAAGAGGTGCTCAAGCACGAGATGGCGCATCAGTACGTGGACGAAGTGCTCCGTATCCACGACGAAGCCGCCCACGGTCCCGCCTTCCGCAAAGTGTGCGAAGAGCGCGGAATCGACGCGCGCGCGGCGGGTGCTCCCGTCGCCTCGGAAGAGACATCGCAGAATCCGGTGCTCGATCGCATCGCCAAGCTGCTGGCGTTGGCGGAGAGCCCCAACGAGCACGAGGCGCAAGCGGCCATGAGCGCTGCGCAGCGGCTGATGCTCAAGCACAACATCGAAGCCGCTGTCTCCGGTAGCCGCGCCAGCTACTGCTTTCGTCACCTCGGTAAGCCGACCGGGCGCGTCTCCGAGCACGAACGCCGGCTGGCCATGATTTTGGACGAGTTCTTTTTCGTGCAGGTCATTTGGGTGCCGGTGTGGAGGGTGACCGAGGCCAAGCGAGGCAGCCTTTTGGAGGTGTGCGGCACGCGTGAAAACGTGGAGCTCGCGGCGTACGTGTACGACTTTCTGATGTACACGTCGGACGCGCTCTACCGCGCGGATCGCAGGCGGCGCGGGGACCGCTCCCACGGGGCGCGTCGCAAGTTTCTGGCCGGAGTCATGAGCGGCTTCCATCAAAAGCTGGAGGGCGAGCGGCAACGCTCGGAAGCGCAAGGTTTGGTGTGGGTGGGGGATCCGGAGCTCGGCGGTTACTTCCGTCGCCGTCATCCGCAGGTGCGCTGGGCCCGCCATTCCGTCTCCAGCGGCGGCGAGGCCTATTCGCGTGGCCAGACGGCCGGACGCAACATCGTCCTGCATCGTGGGGTGAAAGCCAGCGCGGGCGGTGTCGTTCGTCAGCTGCCGGGCACCAGGTAGTGGGTTGTCCCACCTCTGCCTCGTTAAGCGCGAAGGTGTAGAGGTCGTAGCTGCAAGCGGAGCTACGCGTGCAATGCTCGACTCCGGCGTTGAAGCTTTCCAGAATGGCGTGAGCGTGAACCAAGCTACCGAGATAGAGACCGACGCTGCGGCGTCGCTGGTCGGCACCGTGCTAGCCGGGCGGTACCGCATCGAGCGGTTGCTCGGCTCGGGAGGCATGGGCTCGGTGTACCGCGCCGAGCATGTGCTCATGCGCAAGGCGTGCGCGGTGAAGGTCCTGCACCGGGAGATGACCCAGGTGAAGGAGGTGGTGGCTCGCTTCGAGAGGGAGGCCGTCGCCGCCGCCCGTATCGAGCACCCTCACGTAGCCACCGCGACCGACTTCGGCCAGCTGGAAAACGGCTCCTTTTACCTGGTGCTTGAGTTCATCGAAGGCAGAAGCCTCGGGCAGCTCATCGGGGAGCTCGGCTCCCTGCCGGAGGAGCGGGCACTCGTAGTCGCGCGGCAAATCGCGGACGCGCTGGCGGCGGCTCACAGCTCCGGCATCGTGCACCGCGACTTGAAGCCGGACAACGTGATGCTCGTCGCCAAAGACGACGGCAGCGACTTCGTGAAGGTGCTGGATTTCGGCATCGCCAAAGTTCAAATCGAGGGCACGACCGCTGATCAACCGGCGCTCACGCGGCTCAATACGGTGATGGGGACGCCCGAGTACATGGCACCCGAGCAAGCGCGAGGAGAGGCGGTCGACACGCGCGCTGATCTCTACACGCTGGGCATCATCTTGTACGAAATGCTCGCGGGCACCTCCCCGTTCCGCCACGAAGAGTTCGTCGTCGTGCTCACCAAAAAGCTCACGGAAGACGCGCCCCCCTTGCCGGCGCACGTCTCGCAAGCGACGCGCGACCTCGTCTTCAAGCTGCTCCAGCGCACCCCGAGCGACCGTCCCCAAAGCGCGGCCGAGCTCGTATCGCGCATCGACGGCATCCTCGGTTTTTCGCCGGCGCCTAGCCTCGCGTTCGCGCCGGTCTCGGCCCAGGTTCGCAAACCCCAGCCGACATCGCCGGACGTCGCGCACGCGAACACGGTCGTCGGCGAAGCGTACGCGAACACGGTCGTCGGTGAAGCGCCCGTGGCCGCGCTGCGCCCGACGCTCGTTTCACGCATCCGCGTCGCCTCCGCGGCCGCGAAAACCGCGCTTGCCCCCGCCGTGCAGCTCGCCAAACGTCGAGTGCCCTTGGGGAGCAAACAGGTGCCGCTCGGCGCCATCGGGGGCGCGCTCGTCGGGTTACCCATCGTCATCGCGCTCGGCTTGGCCTCCGTCTCCGGCGGGGCCGCCCCATCCGCCGCGAAGGCCGGAAGCATCGCGGTGGTCGTGGACGACGACATCTCGGAGCTGATGAAGCGCGCCGAGGGCGGAGACCGCACTGCGCTTGCCGAGCTTTCGGGCCGAGCCGCCGAGGCAAAGCAAGCCGGCGTGTACCAAGCGCTCGGCCGCGGCTACTTCAAGATCGGCCAGATCGACGCAGGCCTTCGCGCGTATCGCGCCGGCGGCAAGCTCGACCCGAAGCTGGGTGAAGCGAGCGAGGTCATGGCCGACGTGCGTCGCGGCCTTGCGGATGTGCCAAACCAGCCGCTCTCACTGGAGGTCGCGGCGACGCTCGGCGCGCCCGGCGCGGACCTTCTGTACGAAGTCTACGACAGCAATCGCACCGCCAACGCCGCGCTTTCCAAGCAGGCGAAGGCGCTCTTGGACAGCGAGCCCGTCGTCGCGGCCCAGAGCCCGGCACTCAAGCTGGTCTTGGAGCTACCTAAAGCCAAAACCGACGGCTGTGCGGCGGTGAAGAAGCTCCTGCCACGCATCCAGCAGAGCGGCGACGCGCGCCTGGTGCCCACGTTGACCCGCATGAACGACCGCCGCGGTTGCGGCTTCCTCGGCCTGCGAGACTGCTTCGCGTGCCTGCGCACGAAAAAGGGCGACGACCTCGCGGCCGCGCTGAAAGCGGCGGGAGAGCGGCCGGCACCCAAGCTCGGTAGCTAACTATTCGTACTTACTAGACTTAGCGCGCTCGCCCTTGACAGGCGTCTGGCGAGGGACCAAACCAATCCGCTAATCGGGATAGCAGGATACTTGGTCCTCACGCAGTTCGTAGAAACGCTCAACCTGCTCGGTGACGAGAATCGAATCCGGCTGTGCGCGCTCTTGCGAGAGCGGGAGCTGTGCGTAACGGATTTGGTCCGAATCACCGGTATCTCGCAGTCGCGCGTCTCCACGCACCTGGGGCGGCTGCGGGAAGCGGGCTTCGTGCGCGATCGCCGCCAGGGGCAGCAGTCGTTCTACGGACTGTCGCTGGACGCGCTGCCGGCTACCGCCCGCGCGGTGCTGGACGAGGCGGCCCACTCCCGCGACCCGACGCTGGAAGGTGACCAGCGTCGCCTCAGCGAGCTCGAAGCGGAACGGCGCGGTAGCGGCTCCGAATTCAGTGAGGACATCGAGCGGTACTACTCGCCCGGCCGCACCTGGCAATCCCTCGCCGTAGGTTTGGCCGCGCTCCTGGATTTGGGCGACGTGCTGGACGTCGGCTCTGGCGACGGCGCCGCCGCAAGCTCGCTCGCTCCCTATTGTCGCACGCTGACTTGCATCGACAGCAGCGGCAAGATGATCGAAGCCGCGCGGGAGCGTCTGACCCGCCTCGAGCACGTGAGCGCCCGCGTCGCCGACGTGCACGACTTGCCATTCGTCGAGAGCTCCTTCGACGCCGTTCTCATGTTCCACACGCTCACCTATGCCGACCGGCCGGCGCGCGCGCTATCGGAGTGCGCACGTGTACTGCGCCCCGGCGGGCGGCTCGTGCTCCTGTGCTTGGACGAGCACCGGCAACACGAGGTCACCGCCCCTTACGGCGAGCGTCACCCCGGATTTTCTCCCGCGGCCGTGCGTGACCTCCTCGCCCGCACGGGCCTCACGGTGCGCACCTCCGAGGTGGCGTGCCGCGAGTCCCGCAAGCCTCACCTTCAAGTCGTGCTCGCGATCGCTACCAAGCCCGCAGTATCCGTCTCGTAACACCCCTCATCGAATCGATCTGTCATGCACCCTCTCCAGCAGCTCCTCCAAAAACGCATCGCCATCATCGACGGCGCGATGGGCACGACCATCCGCACCTACGGCATGACCGAGGCCGACATCCGCGGCGAGCGCTTCAAAGATTCCGGCAAGGACCTGCTGAACAACGGCGACTTGTTCTCGCTGACGCAGCCCAAGATGATCTGCGACATTCACCGCCGCTTCTTGGAGGCGGGCGCGGACATCATCGAGACGAACACCTTCGGGGCCACCAGCATCACCCAAAGCGAGTTCTTCGTCGACGACCCGCGTGAGCATGGCGGTCGCAAGGACCCGGAGTTTTACCAAAAGATCATCGAGACCAAGTCGCTCCAAGACTTGGCTTGGGAGATCAACGAGCAATCGGCGCGGCAGTGTCGCGAATGGGCCGACCGCGTCGCCGAGCAAGACGGCAAGCCGCGGTTCGTCGCGGGGGCGATAGGTCCGCTGACCGTATCTCTTTCCAACTCGCCGGACGCCGACGACGCGGGCTTTCGAGTTTGCACCTTCGACCAGGTCAAAATTGCTTACGTAGAGCAGGTGCGCGCGCTCATCGCGGGCGGCTCGGACGTGCTCTTGGTCGAGACCATCTTCGACTCTCTCAACGCCAAAGCGGCGCTGGTCGCGATTCAGGAGGTCTTCGAGCAAGACGGCAAGAAGCTGCCCGTCATGGTGTCGGCCGCCGTCGGTCGCGGCGGTGAGACGATGATCTCCGCACAGACGGTGGAGGCGCTCTGGAACGCGGTGAAGCACGTGGACCCGATTTCGATTGGGCTCAATTGCTCGCTCGGCCCGGACTTGATGTTCCCGTTCTTGAGCGAGCTCTCGCAGAAGGCGGGGACGGCCATCTCTTGCTACCCGAACGCCGGCTTGCCGAATCCGCTCTCGCCGACGGGCTTCGACTTGGAGCCGCCGGACATGGCGCGCTACTTGGGACAATTCGCCGAATCGGGTCTCATCAACATCGCTGGCGGTTGCTGCGGCAACACGCCCGAGCACATCGCTGCCATCGCCAAGGCGCTGGACGGTCGGCATGGGCGTGACTTCGGCGAGCCGGGCGCGCACAAGACGATCTCCATCGGCACGCCCGTACCGGACGACGCGTGGCGCCCACTGCGGCTGTCCGGCTCGCAGCCCTTCACTCAGCAGAAGGGCGTTTACATGATGATCGGCGAGCGTACGAACGTCGCCGGCTCGCCGAAGTTCGCCAAGCTAATCAAAGAGGGCAAGTACGAGGAAGGCGTCGCGATCGCGCGGCAGCAGGTCGAAAACGGCGCCAACGTCATCGATATCTGCATGGACGAGGGCATGATTGACGGCGTCGCTGCCATGACGCGCTTCCTCTCCCTGCTCGGCAGTGAGCCGGAGGTGGCGAAGGCGCCGTTCATGGTGGACTCCTCCAAGTGGGAGGTCATCGAAGCTGGTCTGCGCTGCTTGCAGGGCAAAGGCATCGTGAACTCCATCTCCCTCAAAGAGGGGGAGGAGAAGTTCCGCCAGAACGCGCGCACCGTGAAGCGCTACGGCATGGCCGTGGTCGTCATGGCCTTCGACGAACAGGGCCAGGCCGCGACCTTCGCCGACAAAATCCGTATCTGCGAGCGCGCTTACCGGATCTTGGTCGAAGAGGGGCTGGCGCCCGAGGACATCATCTTCGATCCGAACATCCTCACCGTCGCCACCGGCATGGAGGAGCACAACAACTATGCGGTGGACTTCATCGACGCGACGCGCTGGATCAAGCAGAACTTGCCGCACGCGAAGGTGAGCGGCGGCGTCTCCAACATCTCCTTCAGCTTCCGCGGCAACAACCCCGTGCGCGAGGCGATGCACTCGGCGTTCCTGTACCACGCCATCAACGCCGGCATGGACATGGGCATCGTGAACGCGGGCATGCTCGAGGTGTACGAGGAAATCGACCCGGAGCTGAAGGTCCTGGTGGAGGACGTGCTGCTCAATCGTCGGCCCGACGCGACCGAGCACCTCGTCAACTTCGGCGAGAAGCTGAAGAGCAAAGCCTCCGGGAACGTCGTCGACGAAAAGAAGGAAGAGGAATGGCGTAAAGGAACGGTGGAAGCGCGCCTTGCCCACTCCCTCGTCAAAGGGATCGACGCCTACATCGACACCGACACGGAAGAGGCGCGCGCCAAGCTGGGGCGCCCCCTTTCCGTGATCGAAGGTCCGCTCATGGACGGCATGAGCGTGGTCGGGGACTTGTTCGGCGCGGGCAAGATGTTCCTACCGCAGGTCGTGAAGAGCGCGCGCGTGATGAAGAAAGCGGTCGCGTACCTGACGCCGTTCATGGAAGCCGAGAAAGCGGAGATGGCGGCGCGCGGCGAAGCGGTCAAGACGCAGGGCAAGATCGTGCTGGCGACCGTGAAGGGCGACGTGCACGACATCGGCAAGAACATCGTGGGCGTGGTGTTGGCCTGCAACAACTACGAGGTCTTCGACATGGGCGTGATGGTCCCGTGCGAGAAGATCCTGGAGCGCGCCAAGGCCGAAAAGGCGGACATGATCGGCTTGAGCGGCCTCATCACCCCGTCGCTCGACGAGATGACGCACGTCGCTCGCGAGATGGAACGGCAGGGCTTCAAGCTGCCGCTCCTGATCGGCGGCGCTACGACGAGCAAGGCGCACACGGCCGTGAAGATCGCGCCGCACTACAGTCAGCCGGTCGTCCACGTGTTGGACGCCAGCCGCGCGGTGCCGGTCACGACCAGCCTCCTGAGCGACGAGGGCAAGGCCGCGTTCGTCCTGCAGCACGACGCCGAGTACAAGCGGCTGCGGGAGATCCACGGCGGCTCGAAGCAGAAGCTGGTGAGCCTCGCGGAAGCGCGCGACAATCGGCCGAAATTCGCGTGGCGGGCGGAGGACGTACCGACGCCCGAGCACCTTGGCTTACGCGTGCTGGAAGACTTCCCGCTCGCCACGTTGCGCGAATACATCGACTGGACGCCGTTCTTCCACACCTGGGAGCTCAAGGGCGTGTACCCGCGCATCCTAGATCACGAGAAATACGGCGAGCAAGCGAGGCAGATCTTCGCCGAGGGCAACGCCCTGCTCGACCAAATCATCGAGCAGAAGCTGATCCGCGCGCGCGGCGTGTACGGCTTCTTTCCCGCGAACTCGGCGGGAGACGACGTGGAGCTCTACACGGACGCGAGCCGCACCAAGCTTTTGGGCAAGCTGTGCTTTTTGCGCCAACAGCAAGCCAAGGAGAAGGACAAGGGCGAGCCGAATCGCTCCTTGTCCGACTTCATCGCCCCCCGCGATACGGGCCTTGCCGATCACATCGCAGGCTTCGCGGTGACGACCGGTCTCGGCTTGCATGAGCTGGTCATGAAGTACAAGGCCGCAAGCGACGACTACAACGCGATCATGGCCGAAGCGCTGGCGGATCGCTTGGCGGAGGCGTTCGCGGAGTGCCTGCACCAGCAGGTGCGACAAGCCTGGGGCTACGGCAAGACGGAAAACCTGACGAACGCGGAGCTGATTCAGGAGAAATACCGCGGAATTCGCCCCGCGGCGGGCTACCCCGCGTGCCCCGACCACACCGAGAAGGGACCACTCTGGAAGCTGCTGGACGCGGAGGAGAACGCGGGGGTGAAGCTCACGGAATCCTACGCGATGTGGCCCGGCTCCAGCGTGAGCGGGCTCTACTTCGCGCACCCCGAAGCGCAGTACTTCAGCTTGGGCAAGATCGATCGCGATCAAGTGGCGGACTACGCCGAACGCAAGGGCATGACCGTGCAAGAGGTCGAGCGCTGGCTCGGGCCGAACCTCGGTTACGATCCCTGAATCAAGAGACGAGCAGCGGCGACTTCGTGTAGTGGTACGCCAGCTGCTCGTCGTCATAGCGAGAGGCACGCCCGACCGGGCACGCGTCGCGGATGGCGATCCAATCTGCGGCGTGCTCGGCGATCGCCGCCTCCGAAAGCGGAGGCGGCGTCACCTCTAAGGCGCGCCGCAGGGCCGGTACGCAAGGCGCGCTGCAGCCGCGGCACGGCGAGACGAGCTGCTGTAGCGAAGGCGGCGGGCCCTCCACGTCGACGAGCACGACTGCGCGAAGCGCGATCCACGGACCGTGCTCCGGATGCACGGCGAGGTGGCTGGGGGACACGGTCGCGAAGTCCACCGCTTCCGCCAAGCGCTGGAACGGGAAGGGCTTGGGAGCGGTGGCGTGCGCAAATAGCAGCTGAAAAGGCCGTCCCAGCGTGCTCGAGGCGAGCTTTCGGAGCTGCTCCGTCACGTAGCGGTCCACCGGGTTCGCGTCCGCCCGCAGCCCCGGGTCCCGTTCGAAAGCGCGCTTGAACACCGGCCAGAGGCGGCGGGTGTTGCCGACCAGAATGCCGAGCGCGTCCGGGCGCTCGAAGTCGAAGAGACGCTCGTTGCCGAACGCTTGCAGGTTGTACTTGCGGACGTTGAAGGCCGTCGAGAGGTCCAGCCCCGCCTCCGCGCACGCGAGGGCAAACCGCTCCGTCAGCTCCTGCCACTCGGGTCGAGTCACGGCGCGAGCATAGCTTAGGCTGCGCTCCCGGCACGCTTCCGCGCCAGATCCAGCAAGTCGTCGTGCCAGGCGCTGTGGCGGCGAGAAAGGAGTGAAGCGCCGCCACGCGACGCGACCCGCACGACGTGGCGGTACTCACGTTGGGCCTCCACCAGCTGCCCCAACGCCTCGTGGCAGACGGCCAGATAGAAGGCGGCTGGCCACAGTGCCGCGTCGAGGAACACGGCCGCGCGTAGCTCGTGTAAGGCCGCTTCGATGGCGCCGTTCAGGTAAAGAGCGATCCCCAAGTACATGTGGGGCTCGGCGCGCGTCGCATCCTGTTCAACCGCCAGCTCGTACTCGATGATGGCTTCCGGCAGCTCCGAGCGATCCAGGTAGTCGTGCCCGCGCGTCAGCAAGGAGTCGACGCCCAGCGAGCCCGTAGGCGCCGAGCGCGGCTCCGCGATGCTGGCGGCTGCGCGCGGCAGAGCGGGGAGGGGCGCTTCCCAGGCTGGTGCTGGCGTTCGCGGAACCAGGCTCCCACTCGGCGGCTCCGCACGCGAGATTCGCACCTTTTCCGACGCGCTGACGCGCCGGAGCGCGAGCCGCCCGGCGAGGTAAGTCGCTTCGAGCGGCTGCGGCACCTCGAACACGACCTCGCTGGCTCCGAGCAGTAGGTACCCTCCCGGCGCGAGAGCTTCCGCCAAGCGCTCCACCACTCCGCGGGCGCGCTCCCGTGACAAATAGATGAGGACGTTGCGACACAAGATGACGTCCCACTCGCCGGGCAAAACTTGCTCGAGCAAATTGTGCCGCTCGAAGCGGACGTGTCGCTTCAGCCGCGGGGCAATGCTGAAGCTGCTGCGCTCACTGCGCTCGAAGTAGCGCTCCACGTCGACGATGTCGCGCACCGACCAGCTGCCGTAGACGCCTGCAGCCGCGCGCCGCAAGGCGGCGGAGTTGATGTCACTGCCCATGACCTCCACGCTGCGCCCCGCTTGCTCCGCCAGCATGGCAATCGAGTAAGGGTCTTCGCCGGTCGCGCAGCCCGGTACCCAAACCCGAAGGGGCGAGGCCGAAGGCGAGCGGGCCTCGAACAGCGCGCTCACGATCGACAGCTGGCCAGGGTCGCGCATGAACCAGGTGTGCGTCACCGTGATGGCGTTGAGCAGCACCTCTAGCTCGCCCCCTGCCGCCGACAGGCGCGGGAGGTAGTCTTCCACGCTCGTGAGCTTCAGCTCTTTCAGGCGACGCGCCAAGAACGTGTCCACGCTGGCGTCGATGCCTCCGCGCGTGACCTCGATGCCGGTCTGGCTCTCCAGGAGCCGATTCAGCTCTCTTCGCGCGTTCATGGTCCCCGGGGAATCAGCGACGGCTGCAGCGAGATCCACGTGCTCACCTCGCGCGCGAGGCTAGTCGGATCGAGCGCGGCGATGGACGCGCCGGCTTCGACCGCGGCCTTGGGCATGCCATACACGGCGCAGCCGGCCTCTTCTTGCGAGAGCGTGAGCGCGCCCCGCGCCTTCATCTTCAGCATCCCCGCGACGCCGTCTTTCCCCATGCCGGACAAGATCACCCCGCAGCAGCGCGCGCCAAGGCGGGCCGCGAGTGACTCGAAGAGCACCGTCGCCGAGGCGCGGTGCCCTTCCACGGTGGGGCCGCGATCAGGACCAACTTGCTTGTCGTTGAGCGCTACCAGGTGTTGGTCGTCGCTCGGAAGGTAAACGCGCCCCGGCTCGAGCTTCGTCAGCTGCTTGACGATCACGACCCGGAGTGGAATGCGGCTCTGCAAAAACTCGGCGAAGGCGGTGGTGAACCCGTTCGGCAAGTGCTGGACGACCGTGACCGCGGCTCCGAAGTCTGCGGGCCACGACGCGAGCAAGCTGACGAGAGCTTTGGGGCCGCCCGCCGATGCCGCGACGCCGACGACGAGCGGGCTGTTCGAGCCGTCTACCGGACGCGGTGGGACGGGCGTCGGTAACCCGGGGCCCCCGTCGCGCCGCGAAAGCTTGCCCGCCACGTGCCGCACCACGCGCACACGCGAAAGCTCCCGCACCATCGCGCGGAGCTTGGCCTCGGCCTTGGCGTCCCCGTGCCGGGGTTTTTCGGCGAGATCTAGCGCACCGCGCCGGATCGCCTCGAACACCGCTTGGCGGCGCACCCCCTCCGGCTGCCCGGTGACGATCAGAATCGGGAGCGGGTGGTGGGCCATGACGCGCTCGATCGTCTCCTGACCGCCCGTGCCCGGCATCTGCAGGTCGACCAGGAGGATTTGTGGTGACGCCTCGTCGATCAGCCGCAGCACCTGGTCGCCGTTGTTCGCCTCCGCGACGACGTCGATTTGGTCGTCGGCTTCCAGGATGTCGCGCAGCTGGGCGCGGCAAATCGCGGAGTCGTCCAGGAGTAAGACACGGATTGCCATTAGCCGCGCAGGTTCACGAAGCGCCGCACGACCTCGAGCAGGCTCTCGCTATGAAACTCGGTCTTCACGAGGTACGCGTTGGCGCCCAAGCGTGTCGCGCGCTTGCGGTCTTCTACCGAGCCGCGGGTGCTGAGCATGATGACCGGCAGTCGCTGCGTACGTTTCCGTACCTCCGCCAGCAGGTCGAAGCCGTTCATCCGGGGCATCTCTACGTCGCTTACGACCAGGTCCGGCTCGCTCTGAAGGATGCTTTCGAGCGCCGAGGCGCCGTCTACCGCCTGCTGCACGATCAGCCCGGCCGCGCTCAAAATTTCCGTGACTAGCTCCCGCACGACGGGGGAGTCGTCCGCCACCAGAACGCGCTGCCGACGACGCTCCGGGTCTACCGCGCCTGGAACAACTTGCCCGGCGCGCGCGCGCAAAGCCCGGTTCACGTAGTTGAGCTCTGGCAAGAGCACGATGCGTCCGTCCTCCAAGACCGCGCTGGCGCCGATTCCCGTCTGGTGCAGCAGCTTCTCGGCCGGGCGACGAATGAGCTCTCGCTCGCCGATGATGCGGCCCACGCTCGCCCCGAACTTGCGGCCCGAAAGCTCGAGCACCAGCACCACGTTCTCGTCGCCGGTCTGCGGCAAGCTCAGCGCGTCGCACAGGCTCCGAAACGGCAAGAGCTCGCCGTTGTGACGGACGACGCTGTCTTGACCGGGTAGCGGACGCGCGCTCGGCCCGAGCACGGCCCGGACGACGCGCGCAGGGAAGCCGTACGGCGCGCCACTGAGCTCAACGACGAGCAGTTTCTCTTTGGTGATGGCGAACGGCACCCCGAGCGAAAAGCGCGTTCCTAGGCCGGGCTGGCTCTCGATGCCGACGTGACCGCCGAGCGACTCCACCCGGCGCCGCACGACGTCCAGCCCAACCCCGCGCCCCGATGTGCGGGAGGTGACGCTGCGCGTCGAAAAGCCGTGCTCGAACAGCAGCTCCGTGGCCTGGGTGTCGCTCAGCTCGCTCGCCACCTCGGCGCTGAGAACGCCGCGCGCGACTGCGGCCTCGCGAATTTTCGTCGGATCGATGCCGCGCCCGTCGTCTTCTACGCGCAGGACCACGTTCGGGCCCACGGACTCCGCGCTCAGCCGGAGCCGCGCGACGGGCGGCTTGGCCCCGCGCGCTTCCGGCTCCTCGATGCCGTGATCCACCGCGTTCTGCACGAGGTGAAGCAACGATTCCCAGAGCTGGTCCGCGACGTCGCGCTCGAGTTGCACGCCCCCGGCGATCGTCTGCACCTCGACCAGCTTGTGCTGGCGCTCCGCGGCGTTGCGCGCGTGCCGCGCAAGCTCCTCCAGCAGCGGGTCGATCGAGACGAGCCGAAGGGTCCACGCGGTCGACGTGGCTTCGTCCAACAGGGCGCGGCACCGCTCGAAGGCGTCCGTCAGCTTGGCCGTACGGGCGTGACGCACGCTGCGGTCGATGAGAGCGTCGGCGTTCGTTTCCAGCTGGCCGAACGCAGCCGTGAGCTCTGCGACGCGCTCGCAAAGCAAGTCGATGAGCCCAGCATCGACTTGCATGAAGCGGTCACCCACTTTTTTTCGGCGTTCAGGCGCGGGGGCAACCTCCGAAGCGTCCGGCGCAGCTGGCGGCAGCGACGTGGCGGGCCGTTCACCTTGCAAGCTGACGAGCGCCGCGCGCAAGGCTTCGTTCCCTTCGCCGCCGATCAGCGCGTTCAACATCGCGTCGAACGCGCCGAGCGCGAGCGAGAAGCGCTGCGCGGCCCCGAGCTCCGTCTCCAGCGCGTGGGAAAGCTCGGATATCTCCGAGAGGCCGAGCATGCGCGACTCGCCTTTGAGCGTGTGCAGCTCGCCCAGCGCGAGCTGAAGGCGCTCGGGGTCGCTCGTGCTTTGGAACTCGTCGACCAGGCGCTGGGTAGCGCGCACGCGCTCGATGAGGCCGGCCCGGAATCGCGCGAGGAGGGCCTCGCGCGGCTGGGTCATGGAGCCTCCGCGGTCAGCTCGAAGCGCTTGACCAATGCCGAGAGCTTGTCGGCTTGCGTTTTCAGACCTTGCGCCGACGTGCGCGTCTGCGAGGTCGCGCTCACGGCCTGGGACACGACGTCCGCGATGCCCTTGATGCTCTGCGATACCTGCTCGGTGCCGCTGCGCTGTTGCTGGGTCACGAACGTTATTTGCCGCGCCGCGTCCGTGGTTCCCTCCGCCAGCTTCTTGCTCTCTTCGGTGGCCATCACGGTCGAGGAGCCCGAGTCGCGAATGTCCGAGACCAGCTTCTTCACGTCCGACACGGAGGCGGTGACGCGCTCCGCCAGTCGGCGCATCTCGCTCGCTACGAGCGCGAAGCCGCGGCCGCCCTCCCCGGCGTGGCTCGCTTCCAGAGATCCGTTCAGCGCCAAGAGGTCGCTGCGATCGGCGATGTCTCGAATCACCTCGAGGATTTCGCCGATGCGATTGGCGTGGCCGGTGAGCTCGCCGATGCGGCGGACCATGTCGTCCGTATTGTGCAGCGTGCGCTCCGCGTTGCCGAGCACCCCCTGTACGGCGTCCGACACGTGCGCTGCGGACTCGGACAGCGAGTCCATGGTGCGACTGATTTCGACCATCGCGCTCGACTGCGACGCGGCCGCAGCTTCTTGCTCTTGCGAGGCGGCGAAGATCTCTGCGGCCGCGCTCGCTAGATCGACAGACGTCTCGCGTATTTGCGTCACCATGCCATGGAGGCTCTCCAACATGCCGCGGAAGGAGTCGGGTAGCTCGCCCGTGCCTTGGACCACGGCTCGCAAGTCGCCCTTGGCGATGGCGTGCGCGGCGACGCTCACGTCGCGCATCAGATCCAAGACGTCGTTCACCTTGTCCGTCAAGACCCCGATTTCGTCGTTGGTCGACACCGCGACGGTGCCGATCTCCTTGAGGTCGCCTTGCTCGACGATGCGCCGCGAAATCGCGGTCAACTTTCCGATTGGGCGGGAGACGGCGCGACCTAGCGCGTACGCGCACACCGGTGCCCAGACGCAGACCAGGATCGTGAACACGACCGAGCTCCAAACGAAGCTCGAGGACGCCGCCACGGGAGCGGAGTGCACGATGACGGCGACGCGGCTGGGATCGACGCGATGAAACGAAACGACGTTCGGCAGATCGATGCGAGCCCGCGTTGCCGAATTGACGCGGGCCGACTGGGTTTGCAGCCAGCGCCCCAGACCTGGATCCGCGGCCAGCAGACGCGTCGCGGCTTCCACGCCTTCGGCAGCGCCGGAACTCAAGATCAGCCCGTCTATGCCGCGCTTTTCGAAGCGCTCCAGCAACGAAACCGCGCTCTCCGTCGCGCCCAGCTGGGCCGTGGCCAGCGCCAGCTCGCTGCTGTAGACCTGCGCCTGAACCACGCGCTCCTCGTGACTGCTCTCCACCTGCTTCATGTAGCCGAGCGCGACCATCCACAACATCGGCCCAAGGCTGAGGGACATCGCGACGACCGCTATTCGCAGCTGGAGCGAGCTGGGGCTGCGATCCAGCGAGTAGCCGCCCGCGCGCGCGAGGGCCGAGCACTCGCTGGCCGCGTCCGAAGTCACGGTCGAGGCGAGCGGGTACGCGAACGCAAATCCACCGAAGAACACGGCGAGGCACAAGATGGCGATCGCGTTGTCGGCCTGAGGTGGCAGCGGCGCGCGCTCGGGACCGTAGCCTTTCACGATCAAGAAAGCGGCTCCGTAGGTGACGATCCACGTCAAGCCGTAGAAGATCGCGAAGCGGAGCGGCAAGCTCTGCAACGCGCGATCGGCGCGCTGCACGAGCTCGGCGCTGCGCCCCTTCTTCGAGGTGCGGTCGAATCGTTCCCAGGGAGACAGCTGGTAGCTGAGGTACCCGGCCCAGGCCGCGATTTTTACCACCGTGAGCCCCGCGAGCAGGAGCATCGGATCGGAGGAATTGACGCTTCCGAGCAGGAGCGAGAACGCCAGGATGACGAATGGGGCGAAGAGCAGATCCAGGACCGCGTAGGTCAGGGTGGCTCTCAGAGTCAGGGTCTTCAGCATGAGGTTCCTCGATCGGCGTCGGTGTCGTTGAACAGAGCGGTGTCCCGCGCCGCGCGCAGCAGGCGCTCCGGTGACACCACGAAGAGCGCGGGACGGCCGGAGAGCACCGCGACATGACTCACCAGCGGCGCGGCCGTACGAAGCTCGCGCGGAAGTGGCAAGAGCTCGCTCGGCGCCGCCTCGACGAGAGCGATGTCGCCGCTCACCAGGATACGAGCTTGCTCACCGGCGGCGCGCACGACGACGATGCGGCGCGCCGCCTCTTCGCCGAGCGGAGTCAGGCCCAGTAGACCGAGCGCGTCCGGGGCGTCGCTCGGCGAGCCCGCGGTCAGACGCTCCACGTTGGTGACAGCCGCGCTGGGGATGGCCCAGCAGCCGCCGCCAGCCTGCACCGTGAGCAGCGTCGTCGGCCGTGGGGCGGGCTCAGTCGGCGCTGACATGCGGGCTCATTCCTTCGCGTCCCAGCTCGGGCGTGGCGCCGCCCAGAATTTCGGCCACGAAGCGCGGAAGATCGACGACAGCCAGCACGCGCTCGAACAGCTCTGCTTCCGCGGCGGCGTAGGGCAGCTGCGTGATGGCAACCGGCTTCAGCTCCGAGCCGGCGAACGTGTGGACCTCGCGCGCCGCGTCTACCGGCACCGCCACGATGCTATCGGCCACCGACGCGATCAGGGTCCGGGCTCGCTGCTCCCCCGGGCCGAGGCGCTCGGACCCGAAAGGCGCCGCCAGATCCACGACTGGGATCGCACGGCCGCGCCACGCGATGACGCCCGGCATTTCTGCCCGAGCACCCGGGATGGGGAGCCAGGCTTCGGCGCCCAAGATCTCCCTGATGTGCTCGGCGTCTAGCAGCACCCAAGCCTGTGCGATTCTCGCGGGCACGAACGCTCGCATCATGGTCCGACCCTGTTTGTGCCTCGCCGCCGGAGCTGTATTACCCTACGGGTGATGATTGCCGCCCAGCAGAGCGGTCACGGTATCATCCACTCGCGGGCGGTGGAAAACTTGCTGGCGTAGCCAACTCGATCGTGGGGGCGGAGGCCACACGATGGGCGTGAAGTCATTCGCCTCCCAGGCGGGGGAGGTGGCAGGCCCGAGGATAGTGTCGACAACGGTGGGCTGTTTCCTACGTTTCGGGGCTCCTCAGGCTCAGCGGCTGACTTAAGTCCCGGACGAATCCAGACGTACAAAGGTCGGTGAGGCGGGGGGCGGGTCGCTCGGGACTGGTACTTAGATGAATCGCTCTAGCACTACGAGCGAGTGTTGACCGAGCCGAGCAAGGGGCGGTTAATGAAGCCAGCATTCGGACATCGAGCGCAGAGCGCGAGCGGAAAGCAGTGACGTGTCGCTTCGCAAACCAAAAATCGTAGTCATCGACGACAGCGAGATAGTCCTCGAAGTCACGAAGAGCGCCCTCGAAGGCGCTGGTTACGACGTGGTGACCCACGATCGACCTGCCGGATGCGTGGCCTTGATCCTCCACGAAAAGCCCGACCTGGTTTTGATGGACGTCAACATGCCGGGCCTCGGCGGGGACACCATCGTGAGCGTGCTCGGTAAAGCGGCGCCCACGAGCGATACGATCGTGCTCTTGCACTCGAGCCTCTCGGCGGAGGTGCTGCGAGCGAAGGTCACGACCGCGGGCGCGCACGGCTTCATGCAGAAGAGCGGGGACCCGTTCGGGCTGGTGCGCGAGGTCGCGCGCTGGCTCAAGCGCTCGCCCAACAGCGGTAACATGCGCGCCGCGATCGTCACCTCCGGCGATGAAAGGATGAGCAGCACGCGCTTGGCGGCGGCGCCTACCTCTGGTTCCGCGAGCGACTCCGCCAGCGGTTTGAGCGCCGCGCGCCGCGCGAGCGGCACCCTCAGGTTAGACGCGCCGACGGTGTTGCTCGTCGATGACGACATGAGCGTGCTGTCCGGCTTCCGTCGTCACCTACAAAACGACGACATGTCGATAGAATTTGCGCTCTCCGGCGGGCAAGCCTTGCGCCGCATACTGTCGGACACGCCGCCGGACGCGGTCGTGTGCGACATGCTGCTTCCCGACATTTCGGGTATCGAGGTTTACCAACGCGCCGTGGCGGCGGAGCCATCCTTTCGCCAGCGCTTCGCCGTCGCGACGGGCGCGTCCGGCACGCCGTCGGTCATGAGCTTCCTCGCCACCTTCGCGGGGCCCGTGCTTCACAAGCCGATCGATGCCGCTCAGCTCTCTCAGGCGGTGCGCAGCTGCCTCGCCGGCGTGCGCAAATTCGCCAAGAGCTCCGTCCGCCAGTAAGCGCGCTTTCAAGGTTTCCCCAGAGCAAAAAGCAGCCGGTCGAGGCCGATGGCCCAGCCGATGCCTTCCGCGTAACGACCGCCGCCAGCCACCTGCTGCTGCGCGCCCAGCTCCGGACAGCGCGCTTCGAAGCCGTCCTCGACGTAGTAGCCGAGGCCACGCTTCACCTCGCGGTCCAGCTCGTACCGAACGCCGGCTCCGTCCAATGCGTCGACGAGCAGTCGCTCCACTTCTTGCCGATCGCTCGGGGCCCGGCCACCGAAGAGCTCGACACCAACCTGCGTGAACTCGCGGTAGCGCCCCGCTTGGGGGCGCTCGTAACGGTAGCAGCGCGCGACGTAGAAGACGCGTTTGGGGCCTCTCTCCCGCTTCGCCCAGTCACGGTTGTACGTCTCCTGAAGGAGTCCGGTGACCTCGGGAACGAGGCAGATGGAGCGCTGTTTTTTGTCGAGAAAGGCGTACATTTGCTGCACGATTTCCGGGCCGCCTTTCTCGATGAAGGTTTGCTGCTCCCACAGCGCGGGAACGATGACCTCCTCATAGCCAGCGCCGGTGAAGTAACCTCCGGAGCTCGTCGGTCAGGCGCACATAGCGCGTTGCTTCTCGGCCTTGAATGATTCGGGTGCCTCTCAACATGTTCGTTTCTCCTGGTGGGGGTCGGTAACGAGACCCGCGCCCGGAGCGAAAACAGCGAAATTTTCGGCTGGCTCCGGACACGACCTCTGCGTGCCGCACGGAGCCTTTGCCCGGCGGCGCTTCAGAGATGGTGGTGCATCACGGAGCGCGTCACTGCGTTGACAGTTATCACGGTGACGGGCGAACGCAAGGCGCTCGCCGGTAATAAAGATCCCACTCTCCCTCACCATCCAGAATGAAGCCGTGGCGCTCGTAGAAGCGATTGGCCCGGCTGGTGCGCAGCGCCCCTACCATGAGCGAAAGGCCGCGGTCGTCCGCCTCCGCGAGGATACGACCCAGCACGGCGCCGCCCAATCCGCGGCCTTGCTCGCCCGGGCTCACGTAGAGGTGATCGAGCAGTAGGCCGTCTGCCTGAGGTTTCAACACCACGAACCCGACGCGCACCCCCGCCACGACGATGTGCCGGGTCCACGCCGGCTCGAAGCCGTTCGCGAAGCGCTCCCGAGCGCGCATGGGGTCGAAGCGGCCGATGGCGGTCAAGCTCTCCCGCATGGCCGCGATGCGCAGCGCCACGAGCTCGTCCAAGTCTTCGGCCCGAGCCGGCTCGAGGTGAAAGTCCGTGCTCAACGCGACCAGCGCGCGCGCAGCTTGCCGAGGAGCGTGGCGTCCATCTGGCGGAACTGCACGATGTGCGCGGTCTTGTCGTTCCCGGCCGAGCCCTCTACCGAAAAGTCGCCCGACTTTCCGCTCACCAAGTCGCCCTCGATGGGTACGTCGAGCGCGGTGAGCAAGTAACGCGAGCACTCGGTGGTGCTGGCGTAGCCGTCGGTCATGATGCTCGAGTGGGTGATGGCGAGCAGCTTCTTCCCCTGCTTGGCCTGCTCTCCGAAGTCGCGAAAAGCTTGGAGCGCGTTGGGTGCCATCTGCCGCTTCAGCACGTCCGTGAAACCGGCATGCAGCCCGTCGGCGAGGAGCGCCGCGTCCACGCGCTCGCGGTCTTCCGCACGGCTCAGCAGCTTCTCCACCGCCGCGTAGCCGGCGCTGAAGCCCAGCAGCGCAATGCGGCGCGGCTTGTTGTCTTCGCCTCCGCACAGGGGCGCGACCGCGGACTCGATCTGGCGCAAGAGCGAGCTCAACGTGCCTGTCGCCTGGTAGGCTTGCGAGTACTTCTCGGCGCCGTTACCCGCGTTGAAAACGGCCAGTACCGCGGGAATACCAGCGCTTTGCAGCTTGTCGCGCACGAGCGTGTGCACCCCGTGAAAGTGCAGGACGAGGTCGTACGGTCCTTGGCAGTCTTGCGGCACGTACACGGGCGCGCCGTTGTAGGTCGAGGTCTGGCGGAAGCTGACGGGTGCGGCCAGTGCGGGAGCAGGGGAAGGAGCAGGGGAGGGTGCCGCTTCTGCGACGCGTTCGGTGGCCGGCGCCGCTCGCTTGGTTTGGCTCAAGGACGCGCGCTCGGCGAGAACGAGCGCATTGGAAGCGCTCTCGGCGTTGGCCTGCGCGCGAACACCGAGCAGACCGGCGCCGACCAAGGCCCCCGCGATGGCCAAGCTAGAGACCGCGACCGCCCAGCTCTTCATGCGCTAGGCACCGCCCGCGCCTCGCGTCGCTTTCGCAGCATGCGGCGGAAGAAGAACGACATGAGCAATAGAAGGAAGCCGCCGACCACGCCCGCGATGAGCTGGAGCTTGACGAGCTCGCTGAGCGCCGCGGTCACGTCATTGCCGCATTGGATCGTGGCGGAGCCGCTGAGCGGCTTGTATTGGAGGCTCACCAACTGCGGGCCGAACAGACAAGCGAGGACCAAGCCCGAAAGGGTGCCGACGGCGACCTCGATGCCGCGCCGGCGCAAGAGGTTCGGTTTGGTGGTGACGACGAGCTCTTCGGCCATGAGTGTGGCGGGAGCATAATTGTTACGGTGTGCGGGCGGCCGGTTTTACTAGAAATCTCAATGATTTCCGCATGCACCGGGCGTGCGCTAAGCTTCCGTCGCCATGCAGCTCGTGAAAGTCGCCGCCGCGACGTTGAACCAGACGCCCCTCGACTGGGACGGCAACGAACGCCGCATCCGGGAGATGCTCGCCCGCGCCCGCAGTGAAGGCGTGAGCATCTTGTGCCTGCCGGAGCTGTGCATCACCGGCTACGGGTGCGAAGACGCGTTCCTCTCGCCTTCGGTGCGAGCAACGGCTTTGCAAGTGCTGGCCGCGCTGGTGCCGGAGACCCCCGGCATGATCGTGAGCTTTGGCTTACCGCTCGCGCACCAGAAAGGCGTCTACAACGTGTGCGCGCTCGCGGTGGACGGCAAGCTGTGCGGCTTCGTCGCCAAGCGTGCGCTCGCCGGCGACGGCATCCACTACGAGCCGCGCTGGTTCAAGCCGTGGCCGACGGGGGCGCGCGTGTTCACCTCCGTAGGCGGGCAGGAGCTGCCCCTCGGGGACGTGGTGTTCGACTGCGGGGGCGTGCGGCTCGGCTTCGAGATCTGCGAAGACGCGTGGATGGCGGATCGGCGCGGCGCGGCGCTTGCGCTTTCGGGCGTCGACGTGATCTGTAACCCCTCCGCCAGCCACTTCGCGTTCGGCAAACACCTCGTGCGGCGCCGCTTGGTGTTGGAAGGCTCTCGGGCCTTCGGGGTCACGTACCTGTATGCCAACCTGCTCGGCAACGAAGCTGGTCGCGCCATCTACGATGGCGACGCGATCATCGCCTCTGGCGGTGCGTTGGTGGCGGAGTCGCCGCGCTTCGGCTTCGCGGAAGGCGTGCTCACCAGCGCGGTCGTGGATCTCGAGCTTCCTCGCCTTCGTCACGGCGCTCTTTCCGGCTTCTCGCCCAACGTGAGCGAAGCGCCCGGGAGTCTGGTCACGGCGGCGTTCACCTTCCCGAAGCTCGCCCCCACCCCTATCGGCTTCGAGGTCCGCAGCTGGGAACAAGGCGCAAACGTCAAAGAAGAGGAGCTGGCGCGCGCGCTCGCGCTCGGCTTGTTCGACTACGTGCGCAAGAGTCGATCGCGAGGCTTCGTGGTGTCCCTGTCGGGCGGGGCGGACTCGGCCGCGATTGCTTGCGCCTGCGCGTGCATGGCCGGCTTCGCCCTGCGCGACCTCGGACTCGCCGGCGTCAAGGACGTGCTCGGCTACGTGCCGGGAGTCAACGCTGCGAACGACGCGCGCGAGCTCGTGCACGCGCTCCTGACGACCGTGTACCAGTCGACGCGCAACAGCGGGGAGGTGACGCGCCGCGCGGCGCGCACCGTGGCGGAGGGCATCGGCGCGCGCCACTTGGAGCTCGACGTGGACGCGCAGGTCCAAGGCTACATCGGCATGGTGGAGGTCGCGCTCGGCCGCGAGCTGGATTGGAAGACCGACGACATCGCGCTGCAGAACATCCAGGCGCGCACTCGCGCCCCGAGCGTCTGGCTCTTGGCCAACCTGTTCGGCGCGCTCCTGCTGTCGACCAGCAATCGCTCGGAGGCTGCCGTCGGCTACGCGACCATGGACGGCGACACCGCAGGCGGGCTCGCGCCGATAGCGGGGATCGACAAAGCATATCTAAGAAAGTGGCTGGTTTGGCTCGAGCAAGAAGGGCCGTCTGGGCTCGGCCCCATCGCCGCGCTCTCGGCCGTTACCGCTCAAGCGCCGACCGCAGAGCTGCGCCCGGCCGCGGAAAACCAGACCGATGAGGGGGACCTCATGCCGTACGACCTGCTCGACGCGATCGAGCGCGCGGCCATTCGGGACAAGCGCGGGCCGGTGGAAGTGTACGAGCTGATGCACGTGCTCTTCCCGCAGTACGACGCGCCCCAGCTCGTCACCTGGCTGGAGCGCTTTTTCCGACTCTTCACGCGCAACCAGTGGAAGCGGGAGCGCTACGCGCCTTCCTTCCATTTCGACGACGAGAACCTGGATCCGAAGACCTGGTGTCGCTTCCCGATCCTCTCCGGCGGCTACGAGCGCGAGCTCGCCGAGCTGCGGCGCCACGTGCTCGGCACCTGACAAGCGCTCGCCAACGCGCGGCGACGGGTCTCATTCGCATGCGGCAGGCTCGCTGGCGGTGCCCGAAGTGCGCAGCCAGCCCACGAGGGTGTCGCGCTCCTCGTCAGTCAAGCTCTCGACCGGCGGCTCGAGCTCGATGAAGAGCGCGGGCATGTTGCCTCGCTCGATGGCCTGAGCCATGCGCTCGCTGCGGGAGACGCCCTTCGCGTCGACTCGCGCCCGGTCGTCGCTGGTGGAAAACGAGAACGGAGCCCCATGCGCGAGGGGCTCCCCATGACAGCGCTCGCACTTCTCGGCCAAGATCCGCATGGCTTCACAGGCGTCGACCGCTGCGGGCGAAGCGCCGCTGGCTCCTTCGCTCGCGGGACTCCCTGCGGTCGAGCCCGTGAGGGGGTGGATCCCTTCAGGCTCTGCCACGCACGCCGCCGCGGCGCCCACCAGCAGGAGACAAAGGCTGAGCACGTTTGGTCCGGTCATCGTGTATTCACCACCCCGATCGATTGTCTGCCTCGACGTCGAGCGCGTGGAGTTGAACGGCCTTCTCCGCTGACAGGTGAGAGTCTTTTTCGAAAGGGGTGGCGCGCGTCCGCTGCCGCACATCGTCGGGCCAAGGCTGACATGAGCGTAGCGAACTCACGCCCAGGGCTTTAGTGGCGGGCAGGGACGCCGTTTTATGAGCACGGCCGTCCCACTCGACACTTTCGGGGGGACGAGAGCCGAAACAGGACGCTCCTCTAGGGGCGGGACGGGGAAAAAAGCGAGCATGCATCCATCTGCAAATTCTGCACTGCGCCTTGGCGCCCTATCGTTGGCGGGTTTGGCGGCTATTTCGGGCTGTTCCGGCGTGGCGGACCCCGAAGCTGGAACTGATTTCATTCAGCAAGCGGTGCAGCAACGCACGATCGATGTCCGACGATCCCTGGTCGTCAGCGAACAAATTATCCTAGCTCGTTTCTCGCTCGCGCGGGTCATGACGCAGCTCGCAACTCAAGCCAACGTGCCCGGCACGAGCGGGCTCCAGCTGTTTCAGCAATGGTGGGATACGCAGAACCCGGCGCCGGGAACTTACGTGGGCCCACACTGCGACGCGGTATCCGATCCCGCCCAGGGCACCGTCATCAACGGGTACCCGTACTTCTGCCGCTACGGCGCGGAGGGCACGCAAGCTTCCTGCGATCCGTTCGCGGCGGGTAGCGCGTGTGCGTACATTCCCATCGGGCTCTTCAATCGCTTCGATCAAGCGCCCGAGAACGGCGCGCACTGCGGCGAGTATCGCATCGTGTACGCCAAGGAGTCGGGCATCACCTCGACGTCCGACCGTAACCTGATCATCTTCGAAGCCGTTCTTCCGAACCCGCACCCTCAGCAGGGGCTGAAGGGTTGCCAACAAATCGCCGACACCTGGTACGACCTGTCCAAGGAAGGCGACATCGAACGTCGCGCGGACGCGCTCGAGGAGTTCTACTTCGAGGGGGAGGGCGCGGTCGAGCCCGTCGTCTCGATCTCGAACTTCGGAGACAACCCACAGGGCGTCGGACAAATTCGCACCAACCAGTTCTCCAACACGACGACGGGCTGGTCGCTGCGCGAATTCAAGCTGTTCCGCACTTGCGCGGGGGCCAGCTGCAGCGCGGTCACCCTCGTGCCGGTGACGAACAAGAACAACCCCTACGGACCGCTGTTCGCGCCTGCCTCCACTCTGACGAGCGCGGCAGACTTTCGCACCTTCTTCCCCTCTCAAGTCGCCAAGCTTTCGGGCACGAGCGTCGCCGGCTTGGACATGGCCACGCCCGACGTGTTCAATAGCGCGCAAAGCCAGGCCTCCGGCAGCAGCGCGGCCGAGATGCGCTATCCGGACCACTTCGGCACCGCCGCGAGCCCGCTGCGGACTGCGCTGCAGACGGAGCTGACCAGCCGCGGGAGCACCCTCACGCCCGACGACATCGTCAAGCGTGCGCAGACCCAGACGTGCGCGGGCTGTCATCGGTTGAGCAACAACGTGAGCTTGGGCGGCGGCTTGACCTGGCCGGCTTCGCAAGGCTTCACGCACATCACCGAGCGCGAGACCGAAACGGTCGGCGGACAGGTGCGCTTCCGCATATCCGACACGCTCGTCGACCACCTCCTGCCGGCGAGGAAGCAGATCTTCGAAAACTTCTTGAACGACCGCCCCCACCCCACGCGCGGCCCCACCCATCCCCTGAGCGGCTCCAGCACGCACGGCTGAGCCCGAACGAGCTGGAAATTCCATGAACGACGCGCCCCCACCCGACCTTCGAGCCGGCTGCAGCCTCGGACGCTACGAGCTGCTCCTCCCCATCGCCAAGGGAGGCATGGCGATGGTGTGGGCGGCGCGCATGCGAGGGACGCGCGGGTTTCAAAAGCTCGTCGCCATCAAGACGATCCTGGCGGGCGCCGTGGACAGCACCCGCATGGAGCAAATGTTTCTGGAGGAGGCGCAGCTCGCTTCACAGATTCACCACCCGAACGTGGTCGCGACGCACGACTTGGGAGAGCAAGACGGCGTGCTCTACCTAGTCATGGAATGGGTGGAGGGTGAGCCGCTGAACGCGGTGCTGACCAAGGCGATGGCGAACGGAGGCGTGCCGCTCGCGATCGGTGTGAATCTCATCGGCCAGGCGTGCCAGGGCTTGCATGCCGCGCACGATTTGCGAGACGACTACGGCGCGCTGCTCGGCGTCGTCCACCGCGACGTGTCTCCGCAGAACATCCTCGTCACTTACGGCGGCACGGCCAAGCTCGTTGACTTCGGGATTGCCAAGGCCACCAGCAAAGCCTCCGGCCTCACCGAAGCCGGCGAGATCAAGGGGAAGTTCGCGTACATGGCCCCGGAACAGGTCCGAGGGGGGAAGCTCGACGCCCGCACGGACTTGTTCGCGCTCGGCATCCTGCTCTACGCGCTCACGACCGGAAAGCATCCGTTTCGGGGGGATCACCCGGCCCAAACGCTGCAGAACATCTGCGCCGAAACAGCGCCGGCCCCGCCGAGCTCGTTCGTCGCCGACTACCCCGCCGCCCTGGAGCAAGTGGTGATGAAGTCCATCGCCAAAGACCCGAACGCGCGCTTCGGCACCGCGACGGAGATGCTCGCGGCTCTGGAGGATGCGATGCCGGGCCCGCTCGAAGCGAGCTTCGACGCGACCGTGGCCGAGTACATGAAGACTCTGTTCGGGAGCCGCCCTTCCGAGCGACGCGCGGCCTTGCGCATGGCGCAGGAGCATGTCGACCGAGCGCGAGGCGAGTCGAGCTCTTCGATCAGCGTCGCTACCTTGCGTGCGTTGGCTATCGACCAAGGTGGCAGCCCCAGCTCGTCCTCGCCGCAAATCGTGGTCGAGGCCGTCGGTACGACCCAGGTGAGCACGCCCAGCTCGCAGCCGCGGCCAGACAACTCCCGCAAGCGCCGGCTGTACGTGGGGGGCGCCGTCGTCGCGCTTGCGCTCGGCGTGGCTGCGCCGCTGCTACTTCGTGGGGGCGGGGCGAGCGATGCTCGCACGACCGCGTCCAGCCCGGTTCCGATGGCGTCCTTGGACAACGCGAGCGAAGCGCGTGGCGAGGACCTACGTCCCCAGCCCAGCGCGCCTCCCGTAGCGACCGCGCCCTCTGACTCACTCGCCGACGCGGAGGCCGAAAAGCCGAAGAAACGAGGCTCTAAGGATCATTCGGCGCGTCCCATTCGCGCGCTCGCCGCGCCAGCCAGCTCCGACAACGGAGCCACGAAGGCTCCGGTCGCGGTCGCCGTCGTCCCCTCCGCTGCCGCCGCCGCGCCGCCCGCACCGACCCCAGCCGCTTCGACCAACGCGTGGGATCGCAACGCATTCGGTGGTCGTCACTGACCCACGAGGTAACCTTATGAAACACCAAGCAATCGCCAACATCACTCCCGCCTCTCGCGCCATGCGTCGCCCCTTGCTGCTCGCTTGGCTCGCTGGCGCAGCCGTCGCTACGGCGTGCGTGGCCGACGAGACGGGTATTCCTAGCGAGCCATCGGGCAACGCCGGTGAGGCGACACAGACCGAGGCGGGGACCAAGAGCGTCGCCGGCTCGGCCGGAAGCGCGGTCTCCGGCGGCACCACGAGCGGGGGCGGGAGCGGGAGCGCAGGAGCGCCGCGAGGCGAAGGCGGCGAGCCCGGCGAGCCCCCGCTTGGCTCGGGCGGCGTGGCCGCGCTCGGCGGCGCGTTCAGTGAGCCCGGGGGCGGCGAAGGCGGCGCGGATGAGCCTTCCGTCGCCATGAGCTGCGTGTTCCACACCCAGGCCCCACCCCCCGTCGATGCGACCGGTGGCGCAGGACCTGTGCCTCCTGCCGCGGACGTGGTGGTGCAGCAGAGTCCCTTCTTGGGCGCCTACCTGACCGACGCCGCGGGCCGAACCCTCTACACCTACGGCGCGGACCTTCCCGGTGATTGCGAGAGCGCGCCCGTCTCGCGCTGCGAAGCGGACTGTCTCGTCTCCTGGCCCACCTTCAGCGGGGGGCAGCGCGTTCTGGGTGCGGGTCTAGACGACGCTGCCTTCGGCAGCATCCTTCGTGGAGACGGCTCGTCTCAAGCGACGTACTACGGCTGGCCTCTGTACTATTACAAAGCGGACCTCGCGCTCGGGCAGCTCACCGGGCAGGGCAAAGGCAAAACGTGGCACGCCGCCGAGCTCGCGCTCCCTTCGGTCGTCATCATGAAGGCGGGAACGGCCAAGTACCTCGCCGACAGGAATGGTCGCACGCTCTACGTCTCCGCGGGCGACACGCCCGGCGGCAGCGAAGACCCAGTCAGCAGCTGTAGCGGGGACTGCTTGGACGCGTTCGCGCCCTTTCACGAAAAGCACCTGAGCGCAGTCAGCTCGCTGGAGCCGACGGACTTCAGTGTCTTCGTGCGCCAAGGCAAGGGCGGCCTCCAGCTCGCTTACAAGGGAATGCCGCTGTACCTGGCCCACGGCGACGAGATCGCTGGAGACTTGCACGGCACGGAGACGGCCGGCTTCACGGCGGCAGTGCCATGAGTCGCTCGTTTCGTAGGCTCGCCTCCGCCGCGCTCTGCGGCTGTTGCCTTCACCTCGGCGCCGGGACTGCGTGGGCCGAGACCACGGCCGCGCAGCGCGCCACGGCTGAAGCGCTGTTCCAGCAAGCGACGGCGTTGATGGACCAAAAGCGCTTCGCGGAAGCTTGCGAGAAGCTCGCGGGAAGCCAGGAATTGGACCCGGCGTTGGGAACGCTGCTCTACCTCGCCGACTGCTACGAGCAGTCGGGCCGGACCGCCAGCGCCTGGGCTCTTTTCCGAGAAGCAGCCGAAAAATCGAAGCGTGCCGGTCAACCCGAGCGCGAGCAAATTGCGGCGGAACGCGCCGCAAGCCTGGAGACGCGACTTTCGAAGCTGACTTTGACGGTGCCCCCAGCGACGCGCTCGGCGGGCCTTTCGCTGAGCATCAACGGCGCGGCGGTACCGGCGGCTTCGTGGAACGGGCCCATGCCAATCGACCCCGGTGATGCCGTCGTCGAGGCACGGGCGCCTGGAAAGAAACCCTGGTCGACGCGGCTCCAGATCGAAAGTGGAGCGACCGTGAAGTCGCTGGAAGTACCGCGCCTGGCCGACGCTCCGCGCGCGGCGGTCCTCGCCGTCGAGAAGCCTGCCGCGAGCTCCACGCAGAAGACGATCGGGTACGTGATCGGAGCGGCCGGTATCGTCGCGCTCGCGGCGGGCGGCGTGCTCGGCTACCGCGCCTACAAGCTCGACAAGACGTCCAAGGGCGATTGCCGGGCGGACGATCCGAACGCCTGCACTTCCGATGGCGTCGAACAACGTGAAGATGCCAAAGCGGCGGCGGCGCTCTCCACCATCGCCACCATCAGTGGGGCCGGTCTCACGGTTACGGGGCTTGCGCTGGTCATCACCGCTCCCAGCAGCGAGCGGGCAGCGGAGCCGGGCGCGCCGAGACAGACCGCGCAAGTGGCCGTCAGCCTGACGGGGACTTGGTGATGACGCGCTACGCTCGACTATGGTGCATCGTGCTGCCGATGCTGGCCGCGTGCACGCAAGTCCTCGGGATCGAAGACGCTCGCGTCGATACGTCCCTGACCGAGCCGGCCATCACCGCCGGCAAGGGCGGCGCCCTGGCTACTTCCGGTTCCGCGTCGACCGCCGACGGTGGGGACGAAACCTCTGGGCCCGTTGCCACGGGGGGCAAATCGGGCAACAGCAGCGTGTTGCCAGGCGCGGCGGGCGTGCCCAACGCAGGGGGAAGCCCTGACGAGCCCACCCCACCCACGCTTTGCGAGCGCTACTGCGACAAAGTGATGACCCACTGCAAGGGCAAGTACGAGCAGTACCGCTCGTTCGATCAATGCATCGAGGTCTGCAAGCGACTTCCGCCCGGACAGACCGGCGACGAGGACGTCAACACCGCGGAATGCCGCGTTCGGCAGGCGGATTTCGCGGAGAGCGAGCCGTTCGTCTACTGTAAATCCGCGGGGCCGTTGGGCACGGGCAAGTGCGGCTCCAACTGCGTCTCTTACTGCTCGCTGATGCAGTCCGCGTGCACGCCGCTCAGTACCGAAGGCAACCTCGAGCCGAGTTACTACGACTCCTCTCAGGCGTGCCTCGAAGCGTGCGGCGGCATCCCCACTCACGAGGACGACCCGACGGCGTACTCTTCCTCCGCTAGCGCCGAGCCTTCGTCGTTCATCGGCAACACCATCTATTGCCGGACGTACCATCTGGCGGCCGGCCTCGAGCAAGGCGCCCACGACGAGCACTGTCCGCACGCCATGGGAGGCGACCCGTGCATCGAGCCGTAGCCGCGTAGAGTTTCAGTGCTGCGACTGGCAATAGAGGCAATTCGGGCCGTCGCAATTGGCACGGTAGGAGCAGGCGCCGAGCTTGCCGGGCTCGAACACACATTGTTCGCCGAGCTTCGTGCAGGGGGGCGGCGCAGGCTTGCTGGAATTACCCCCGGGGCAGGCGGACAGCAGCATGAGCAGAAGCGAAGCGGGCGCGAGCCGTGTCATGGCGCGAGTATCGCTCGAAAGAGCGCCTATCCACCCTGTTTTAGCGATGAACGATGAGGATCGTAGCGGGCCCGCGCCAAGGCATCCACCGGGTGCCGTGCCAACCTTCGGGGAGCGCGGGCTCGGTCCAGGCGAAGAGCCTTTTGCCATCCAACGGGGAGACGTTGATGCATCCGCCGCTTTTGGGACTGCCCCAGTCGTCATGCCAGTACGCGGTGTGAAGTGCGTGAGGGCCGGAGAAGTTTTGCGTCCACGGCACCGCGCTGTGCAGCAAGTTTCCAGGCGCTTCCATGGTGGCGGTCGCGAACTTGCCGGAGATGGGGAAGACGCCGAGCGGGGTTCGCGCTTCTGGGATCGGGTCCTCGTCCTTTTTCGCGGGGCCACCGCGGCCGGGGGAGACGAGCGTAACGAAAACGGGCGTGGTGTTCTCGTAAGCGATGAGCCAGCCGCCGTTTACGGAGACCTCCATCCACGTCGCGCGGCCCTTGGGCGTTGCCGTGCCCCAGGGGGGCTTTTCACTCGCCACGGGCACGACGGCGTCGCTCGCACGCACCCAGCTCCCATCGGCGGTTTCCAGCAGCTTGTCGGCGCCGGCGCCGTCGGTTTTGCCCGTGAGTGACACGTGCGAAAGCCGCGCGAATTTTTCGCCGGTTTCCACGAAGCGGTCGCCTTCGCGCTTGAGCTTCGGCCGGTCTTTGCCCCGGAAGAGCGCGAGCGGCAGCTTCTGCTCGGCTCCCAGCTCGATGCCGTGAAAGTCGGAGCGCGGAAGCGGCGTGATGCGCTCTTTGGGGATGTAAGTGAGGTCCGCGCCGAGCAGGTAACTCTGGCTGTCGATTTGGACGTCCGAAACGAACGCGACAGTGGAGCCCTTGCGCATCTGCACTCGTCCGTCCTGCACGCTATTGGGCAGGTTCGGGAAGTTGAGCGGGGAGCCGGCGACGGTGAGCAGGCGCTTCATGGTCTGCGCCTCCCCGTATCGATGAGGCCACGGCGAGCTGAGATCCGCCGCGTATTTTTTAGTGGCGACGTAGCCAGGGTCGCTTTCGTCCAAGGTGGCGCGCAGGCCGTCCACGCACACGAAGCCGACCGGCTCGACCGCATACCAGGTGTCGCAGCCAGGGCCGTAAACGACCTTGCCGGTGGCAAGCTTGGCGGATTCGCCCGACCACAAGTAGCCGATCCACTGCTTGGAGGTGTCCGGCTCCTGGCGGATCCAAACGAAGCGCGTCTTGGCGTAAACGCGCGGCCCTTCGGGAACGGCCGGCGCTGGCGGGGCCGGGGCCAGGGCCGTCGTTGGCTCGCGCGTGGGCGGCGGAGCTGCACTTACGGAAGCGGGGACGGCCGGCGACGCGTGCGCGCTGGGCTCGGCGCGTGCGCAGCCTCCGAGGGCGAGAGGACTGAAAAAAACTAGCGCGAGGGCACGCACGGGCCGACCGTAGCCCAGGCGTCGAGAACGCGCCAAATCCGCGCCAATTCGGCGGAGGTTGCGCGTCCGGCGGGTGGGGCACTTACGGCGGCGCTCGGCGGGCTCTAGAACCCCGGCCCGAGAAGGAAATTCCGATGAACCTCTACTCAGCCACTGTTCCGCAGTTCAAGCGCCTCCTCCAGAATGTGGAGCGTTGGATCGACAAGTCCGTCGCCTTCGCCGAGTCCAAGAAGTTCGACCCCAACACGCTGCTCACGGCCCGGCTCGCTCCGGACCAGTTTGCGCTCGTCCGCCAGGTTCAGTCGGTCGCTGACCAATGCAAGCTGACCTGTGCGCGTTTGACCGCCAAAGACCCACCCAAGCACGCGGACACGGAGGAGACGTTCGACGAGTTACGCAAGCGCCTACACTCGGTCATCGCTTACCTGGATACGTTCACGCCCGCTGACTTCGAAGGCACGGCGGAGCGGCTGATTTCCCTGCCATTCTTCCCGGAGGGAAAGGGAATGACGGGCGCGGACTACTTGACCGAACGCCAGCTGCCGAACGTGTACTTTCACGCCAGCATGGCGTACGCGATTTTGCGGCACAACGGGGTGGATTTAGGGAAGGGGGACTTCATCGGGTCCGTGACCTACAAGGACAAGTAAGCGAGGGGCCCCGCGGCTCTTCTGTGTATGATCGACAGCCGTGAACCTGGCGCCGCCCGCAACTAGCCTGCCGGCGCCGCCACGTGCGCGGCGCCGCATCGGCGTGCTGCTCGACGCGCTCTACAACGAGTACGCGAGCCTCCTCGTCACCGCCTTCGAATTCGAAGCGCGCGCGCGGGAGCTGGACCTCTACTGCTTCGCGGGCGGGGCGCTGCATTCGCTGGCCGGTCACGAGCTGTCTCGCAACCGCTGCTACGACTTGGTGTCGACGCGCTCGCTCGACGCGATAGCGGTGTTGAGCCTGACCGCCTCGAGCGAGGTCATCGAGTCCTTCCTGGCGCGCTATCCGGGCCTGCCGAAGGTCACGGTCGGGCACGTGGTGCCGGGCGTGCCGGTGGTCGCGGCCGACAACGCCGCCGGTATGCGCGAAGCGGTCGTACACCTGATCAGCGCGCACGGTCGGCGCCGGCTCGTGTTCTTGCGTGGACCAACGACGAATCAAGAGGCGCAAACGCGCTTTCAGGCGTACCGCGACGCGCTGCTGGACTTCGGGCTCAGCTACGACCCGGCGCTGGTGCTGCAGGGGGAGTTCGGGGCCGACGCGGGGCGCCGCGCGATGCGGGACTTCCTGGACCGACGTGTAGATTTCGACGCCGTGGTGGGCGCAAACGATTTCTCTACGCTCGGCGCGCTGGAGGTGCTGCGCGAGCGGGACATCAACGTGCCACACCAGGTCGCCGTGATTGGGTTCGACGACGCGGACGAAGCACGCGGGGCAACCCCGACCCTCAGCACGGTCCGGCAGCCCTATTTCGAGCTCGCCACCCACGCTCTGGATACGCTCGCGCTCATGATGGACGGGAAGCCGCCGCCAGAGCGGCTGGTGCTCGGCTCGCGCCTGGTGCGCCGTCGCTCCTGCGGCTGCCTCTCCGACGGCGCGCCCTCCGACGCCCCGCCATCGCTCAGCACGGTTTCGGAGCCGTTCCGCGACGCGTTCGAGCGGCTGCGGCCCCAGTTGGCGCGAGAGCTCGTCGCCTCCGCGCGGCGCGCGCGCGCCAACGCAGAGAGCGGCTTCGAGCACGGATTGCTGGATGGGCTGGGCGAGGCGCTGGACCACGTCTCGGATCGGCGGCTCATCGACCGGCTGGACCAAGTGCTGTCCCGCACCATCGAGTCCGGCGGCGACGTGGTCGCGTGGCAAACGACGCTCTCCGAGCTGCGGCGCAAGCTCTTGCCCGCCGTGCGCGGCGACGCCAAGCGTTGGATGCGCATGGAGGACGTGTGGCAGCGCCTCCGCGTCTTGATCGCGGACGCGGTGGATCGCGAGCAGCGGGCGCTGCGCACGGAGGCCGAGCGGTCCGCCAGCATTCTGACGGATACGAGCGAATCTCTCATCACGTCCTTCGACGTGGAGAGCTTGCCGCGCGCGCTCGCGGATCGCCTCCCCGCGCTCGGCATTCGTAGCTGCTTCGTGGCGCTCTACGACGGGTTCGGCACGCCCCCCGCGAAGTCGCGCCTGATCGTGGCGTACGATCGCAGCCGCCTCCTCGACCTGCCTCCCGGTGGGCTCCTGTTCGACACCCTGGAGCTCGCGCCACCCGGCCTGTTGGACGCCCGCCGGCACGCCATGGTCGTCGAGCCGCTGTTCTTCGAGAACGCGCAGCTCGGCTTCGCGCTGCTCGAGCTGGGCCCGCGCCGCCGCGTGGTGTACGAGCTCTTGCGCGAGCTCGTGAGCGCGGCCCTACACGGCGCGGAGCTGATGCGGCGCGTCCAAGTGGAGGCGGCGGCGCGCGAGCACGCCGAAAAGCAGCGGCTCGAATCGGAGCTCTCCATCGCGACCCGGATCCAAACTTCGATTTTGCCGCGCGATCTCGCGGTGCGCGGCCTGGACATCGCGGCCACGATGCTCCCGGCGACGGAAGTCGGCGGGGACTACTACGACGTGCTGCCGACGGACGACGGTTGCTGGATCGGCATCGGGGACGTCGCTGGGCACGGGCTCCGCTCGGGCCTGGTGATGATGATGCTGCAGAGCATCGTCGCTTCCTTGGTACGGCAGCGGCCGGATGCGGCCCCGCGCGAGGTTTTACGCGTCCTCAACGCGGTGCTGCACGACAACGTGCGCACGCGGCTGGAACAGGACGAGCACGCGACGTTGAGCTTGATTCGCTACCGAGCCGACGGGCGGCTCACGTTCGCGGGCGCTCACGAGGACATGCTCGTGTACCGCGCGGCGAGCGCTCGGGTGGAGGTCGTGCCGACGCTCGGCACCTGGGTCGGGGCGACGCGCGACATCGACGACGTGACCCAAGACAGCGAGCTTTCGCTCGCGGACGGCGACGTGCTTTTGCTGTATACGGACGGCGTGACCGAGGCACGCAGCACGGCCGGCGAGTACTTCGGCTCGGAGCGACTGAAGCAGGCTTTTGGCAGCGTTGCCGAGCAGCCGGTGGCGGCCGTGCGTGACGCCCTGACCGACGGGGTTCGCGCGTTCATGCACGAGCAGCAAGACGACATTGCGCTCTTGGTGGCTCGCTACCGAGCGCAGTCATGATCGTGCTGCCTCCGCGCGACGAAGCCGAGCTCTTGGCTCGCGCGGCGGAGCTGGCCGGTCTGCGGCTCGCGGAGCTGGCCGGGCGTTTCGCGGTGGCGGTCCCACCGGACTTGCGCCGCGCCAAGGGCTTCGTCGGAGGGCTCTTGGAGCGCGCGCTCGGCGCCACCGCGGGCTCACGAGCGGTTCCGGACTTTCCGGACCTGCACATCGAGCTCAAGACCCTGCCCGTGGATCGCGGCGGCTCCCCGGTGGAGTCGACGTTCGTGTGCACGATTCCGCTCGCGGAGATTGGCGAGGTGGAGTGGGCGGAGTCGCGCGTGCGCCGCAAGCTGTCGCGCGTGCTCTGGGTGCCGGTGGAGGGGGAACGCACGATTGTCGTCGCGGAGCGACGCATCGGTCAGGCGTTGCTGTACGAGCTCACGGCGGAAGACGAAGCGCTGCTGCGCGCGGATTGGGAGGAGCTCTCCGGCTACATCGGCCGCGGCCACGTGGAAGAGCTGCGCGGCCACTTCGGAAAAGTCCTACAAATTCGGCCAAAAGCTGCGCACTCGCGCGCTCGGCGGCTGGGCTTCGACGCGGAGGGTGCGCCGTTTGCGGCCCTGCCGCGCGGTTTCTACTTGAGGCCGAGCTTCACCGGGTCGCTCTTGGCCCGACACTTCGCGCTGCCGCGCTAAGCTGCCGCGCATGGCTTCCAAGCCCGAGCTTTACCGTGACGTCGCCGCCGAGCTCGAGGCGCTGTTCGCTGGCGAAACCGACGCTCTCGCCAACACCGCCAACTTCTCGGCCCTGTTGTTCCAACACCTGCCTGGCTTGAACTGGGTCGGGTTCTACCTCCGCCGCGGTGATGAGCTCGTGCTCGGGCCGTTCCAGGGCAAAATGGCGTGCGTGCGCATCGCACTAGGCCGCGGCGTGTGCGGCACCGCCGCGGTGCGGCGCGAGACGGTAGTCGTGCCCGACGTGCACGAATTTCCCGGTCACATCGCCTGCGACTCGGCGTCGCGCTCGGAGATCGTGGTCCCGCTCATCCAAGACGGAACGCTGCTCGGCGTCTTGGATGTGGACAGCCCGGAGCTCGCACGCTTCGACGCGGAGGACGCCGCCGGCCTGGAACGAGCCGCGCGTATCCTGCTCGAACGCTCGGACTTTTCTCGGCTCGTCTGAAGCGCGGGAGATTTTGCAAAGAGGTAAGGAGGGGAGGAGCGAGTCGTAAAATTCTCGACTCAACCGGGCGCACGGGCAATCGCGAAGTGCAGGTGGTCGCGGTGGTCGGCGTTACTGTCCGGCGTGAGCAGCTCTTGGAAGAGGCGCGTCTGCGCGAAGCGGCACGCCAAGCGATTCAGCAGCGGCGCTTCTTCGGCGCATCCGTTCGTGAGTCCGCGGCGGAAGTCGCGCGCGACGACGTAGCTCTTTCCGTCTGCCGTCACCTCGTGCACGTCCAGCGCGAGCCCGTAGGCGTGCAAGCTGAGCCGGCCGACGCGCGCCATGCGATACGAATAGGCTCCGGAGAAGCGAATCGCGCTGATTCCGAGACCGCGCAGCTCCGGCGCGACCCGCGCAAGGGCGAGCACCAGCCGGCAATCCGACACCATCGGCCCGGCTCCCACCGTCCAGTAGCGCACGCCTCCGATCGACCCGTCGATTTCGACCGGGGTCTGGACGCCGCGCTTGTCCTCCAGCGCGTGGAATGAAACGCCCGCGCCGCGCAGCTGCTCGAGGCAGGCGTCCCCGGTCGGGAACTCCGCCGCGATCAGCTCCGGCGGTAGGGGGCGCGGCCGCCCGTCGGCGTACGTTGGAACGCCGGGCGCGGCCGCGAACCGCAGGGGTGAGAGCGTCACCGGCTCCGGCTTGAGCACGTTGCCGCGCGTAGGTGCGGGGCCCGAAGACGCCGCGCGCTCCACCTTGCGCGGCAGAGTTTTGGGCGGAAATTCGTACTGCTCGTCGAGGGGAATGACCCAGCCGGCGGCCCAGCCGGGAGCTGGCGATTGAGCCTCTCCGGCTTCACGGGCGCACCCCGGCAGCAGCGCGATGGGAAGCAGGGCAACGAGCAAGCGGTAGAGCACCGGCGTCACGCGCGGAATTTTGGCAACCCCCGCGCGACCGAGGCAACAAACCGGCTTCTATAAGCCCTAGGCGTCGTCCGTCGCGGCCGGCTCTGCGGATTTGCTGGGCGCGCCGTGACCGGAGCCACTCAGAAACGGCTCGTGGGTGAGCTGTCGCAGCACTTCTGTTGCGTAGCCGCCCGCCGGTAACGTGAACGAAAGCGATAGCGCCGGCGCGTCACGGCCCGTCACGGCCTGGATGCTCAAATCCTCTAGGGGCGCGAACAGATCGCGGCGCACGCCGGGCGCCTCGCGACCCAGCGTGCCCAGCATCGCTTCGTTCAGGCCGAGCTCGGCGGTCAGGCGCTGCTCCAAAGCGAGCGCGTCCGCGGAGGCAGGTCGCAGCTTGGGTCCCAGCATGGGCCCCGTGAGGTGAAGGTCTCGCTTTTCCAGCCGTGGCTGCTCGGCGGCGAGGTCTTCCACGCGGAACATCGCGCCTGCCCCTTCCAAGCGCACCACCTCACCTTCGATGAGCTGGCGCGCGCCGAGCGCGAGCCGCGCGGTGAGGTAGCGATTGAAGAGCTCCGACTGCACCACACTGGGAAACAGCTTTTGCTCGAAGCGACCACGCCCGCGCCCGCCCCGCGCAAGCCAGGAGAGCGCGTCCGGCAAGTTGCGGCCACCGTGTCCGAAGCGCTGCGCGCCGAAGTAGTTGGGCAGGCCGTCCTCGCGAAGCCGCGCCACGATGGCGGTCGCGCGCGCCAGGCCATCCTCGTGCACACCCACGAGCGTGATCGTGAAGCGGTTGCCCAGGAGGTGCCCGGTGCGCAGCTTGTTCTCGTGCCGTGTCACCTCGAGGATCTCGACGCCGGGACCCAGATCCAGCTCCTTCGTGAGCGGCGTTTTGCTGGAGACGCTGAGCCACTGGGTCGTGACCGCGTATTTGTCCTTCATTCCCGCGTAGCCGACGTCTCGCTCTTGTACGCCCGCGGCGCGCCCGAGGCGCTTGGCCAGCTCCTGCGTCGTGATGAGCCGCTTCTGGGCTCGAACGTACTGGTGCTCGCCCTTACCGCTTGCGGCGTAGGCCGGCACCTCGTCGACGCGAAAGTCTTCCGGCTCCGGCCCGACGCGGCCGCCGACGGGCGGCAAATCCGGGTACGCAACGGGCGGCTCGTGCAGCGTGACGTCGCCGCGCTCTTCAATGGTTTCCAAGTAGATCCTCGATCGCTTTCAACAGGTCGTCGCTGGCACTCACGGCGTCCGCCACGTCCAAATCTTGAATGCCCAAAATGAGCAGCTCCGGCTCCGGCGCCGCTTCCGCATCGCTCGAGGGAGGCGGCACGCTGTCCGCCGGCAGCGCGGCCTTGTGCCCGCCTTGGCAGTCGATGACCAACGCCGCGATGTTGTCGGGCCCGCCGTTCGCCAGTGCGCGTGCGAGCAGACGCTCCACCACGGCCCCCGCTGGCTCCGCCAGGGCGAGCAGCTCCGCGACCTCCGAAGCCGTTACGGGGCCGCTCAGGCCGTCCGAGCACAACAGGTAGCGGTCTCCTTCCACGACCGCGTACGAGCGGATGGAGACGCGCAGCTGTCCGTCTAGCCCGATGGCGCGGGTGACAATGTTCTTCGGAAGGCCGGCCAGGACCTCTTCGTCGATGTCCGGCCGTTGCTCGAGCACGTCCGTGAGCAGCGAATGGTCTTGGGTGAGAAGCTCCAAATCCCCGTTCCTCATGCGGTAGCAGCGGCTGTCCCCGACGTGGGCGACGTGCATGAGCCCCGAGCGCGGCGAAAAACACGCGGCTACGACCGTCGTCCCCATGCCACGGTGCTTGGGCGAGGTCCGCGCAATCTCCACGACGTCCCGATTGGCCTTGTGCACCGCGGAAGAGAGCCGCCGCGCGCCATTGGGAAGGCCGAGCCGATTGAACTCAGGAGCGTCGTGCGTCGCCCGGATGGTCGCGCCGAAGTAGTTTTCCATCGACCGGGCCGCGAGCGCGCTGGCGACCTCACCCGCGTTGTGCCCTCCCGCGCCGTCGGCCACGACGAACAACCCCAAGTCCTCCCGCACCAGCACCACGTCCTCGTTGTGCTGACGGCGCTTGCCGATGTCAGTTCGGCCGGCCGCTTTCAGGGTCAAGGCCGCTTGCGGGCGCGTGCCGGCTGAAAAAGCGGTGTCTGCTGTCATGCTCGAGCGGTGAGTGTCGCAGCGGAGCGCACGCTTGAAAACCCTTTCCCGCGCCGTTTTTGGACTTAGGCCCGGGGATTGAGTCACAATGAAGTGATGCGCCCCCCTCGGCCGCCGACGGCTCTGGTGCTCTCCGGCGGCGGGACGCGCGGCGCGTACGAAGTGGGCGTCGTGGCCGGCATCGCGGAGGTGCTGGATACGGACCCGGGCACGCCGGCCCTGTTCGATATCTTCGCCGGCACCTCGGTGGGCGCCATCAACGCCGCTTACTTCGCCGCCAACGCGGACGCGCACGATCACCGTGTCGAGCGCCTGGTGGACACTTGGCAGAGCCTGCGTCTGAACGACCACGCGCGAGTACGCCTGCTCGGCCTCACCCCGATGCCGGAAACCCTCTCGCGTTTCGCCAAGTCCACCTTGCTCGGCAAATCCTTGCTGGATACGCGGGCGGTGGAGGTGCTGGTGCGCCGTACGGTGGATTGGGAGCGCCTCCACCGAAACGTGGACGCCGGCATCGTCCGCGCGCTCATGGTCGCGGCGCTGCACGTCGTCTCCGGCCGTACCACCATGTTCACCGAAGGCGCCCCCGGAGTGCACATCGCGGACACGCGCGACGAGCGCCGCGTCACCGCCTTCGAGCGCATCACGGCCGACCACGTGCTCGCATCCGCGGCCATCCCGCTCTTGTTCCCGACGCGCAAGCTGGGTGAGCACTACTACTGCGACGGCGGCCTCCGCTTCAACACGCCGATCGCGCCCGCCATCCGCGCCGGCGCGGAGCGCCTCGTCGTCGTCTCCGTGCGCCACGCGCGCTCCGTGCGTGAGGTCGCGGCCGTCGAAGCCGCCGACCACGCGGAGATGCAAAATCTCAGCCCGGTCTTCCTCGTTGGCAAGCTGCTCAACGCGCTGTTGCTCGACCCCGTCCAGTACGACTTGCAAGTGCTCGACCGCGTCAACCAAATGATGGAAGTGTTGGAAGAGACGCTCTCGCCCGAAGATCTCGAGCGCTTCCACCGCGTCTGGGTGCGCCACCGCGGCAGCGCGTACCGTCGCATCAAGACGCTCACCTTCACGCCGTCGCGCGACCTCGGCCGCCTCGCCGCCGAGTACATGCGAAAGTCCGTCACCCTGAAGGGCCTGACAGGCATCGCCCGTTATCTGCTGGAGCGCGCCGCGCGCGACTCCGCGGAGACCGAAGCCGACTGGGCCTCCTACATGCTCTTCGACGGAGGCTTCGCCCACGAGCTCATCGAAGTCGGCAAAGCCGACGCGCGCGCGCGCGCCGACGAGATCCGCGAGTTCTTCGCCTAGCTCCGCCCGTCCTTCTTTTTGGCTGCCGCCCCCGCAGCCCGCCTGCAGTCACTTCGTGCCGTGTTCGGTCCAGTTGGTGCGGGCGAATTTCACAAAGAGGGGAGGAGGGGAGGAGCGAGATATTGGGGGGTTCGCGCTGCCGCCTCCGACGGGCAGCGCCTGTCCGTTTGTTTGGTGCCTTGGCTCGTGCGGGCGGAGCTTGGCGGTGGGCGCGGTTAGGCGCCGCTCATGCCGCCGAGGACGACGAGCACGGCGGCCGCGAAATGCGCGGTGACGGAGCCGAGCGAGCGATGGCTGCCTTCGACTTGCTTGAGCATGCCGGTGACGAAGCTGAGCGCTTCCTCGACCTGATCGACTTGGCACAGGAGCAAGTCGCCGGGTTCCAGCTTGGCGATGGCGGCGCCGATGGCGGCCATTTCCCCGGGAGCTTGCAACACGCGCGGCTTGCGCTGAGACGCGACGAAGCCTTCACGCATCAGGCGGATGATCTCACCGTCCCCGCGACCGCGCGTGCACTGGTCCTCGTAGATGTAAATTTCGTCGAAGAAGCCGGCGAGAAGCTCGGCTTGGCGGCGGATGTCCACGTCGCGGCGGTCGCCAGCGGCGGTGTACACGACCTTGCGGCGCTTGTGCGGGAACTTGGCGAGCGCGTCGTGCAGCGCGATGAGCGCCGACGAGTTGTGCCCATAATCCAGCACGATGGTGCTGCCTTGGTGCGTGAGCACGTTGAAGCGGCCAGGAGCGCTCGCGACGTCACTCGTGAAGGTGCGGATGCCCAGCCGAATCGCTTCCAGCGGCAAGCCCAGCCAGTGCGCGGCCGCTACGGAAGCGAGCAGGTTGTCGACCTGAAAGCCGACGCGTCCACCCACCGTGAGCGGTAGCTGCTCCACCTTGGCGACCGATGTCACCTGGCGGCCTCGGGCGATCGCGATCTGCCCGTCGATCACGGTCACGACGGTCCCGCCGGCGGCGCGGTGCGCGGCCAACACGGGCGAGCTTGGGTTACGGCTGAAGTAAACGACGGTGCCGCGGCACAGCTTGGCCATTTCGACGACCAGCGCGTCGTCCGCGTTGAGCACGGCCGCGCCACGCGACGACACCGCGCGCACCGGAACCGCCTTCACACGGGCCAAGTCGCGGATTTCGTCGATGCCGTTGAGGCCCAGGTGGTCGCCCTCGCCGACGTTCGTGACGATGGCCACGTCGCACAAGTCGAAGCCCAAGCCTTCCCGAAGGATGCCGCCGCGCGCCGTTTCCAGCACCGCTGCGTCCACCCGCGGATGGGCGAGGACGGCGCGCGCGCTCTTGGGCCCGCTGCAATCTCCCGTGTCGATGCGGCGGCCCTCGACGTAGATGCCGTCCGTGCACGTCATGCCGACGCGCAAGCCGGTGCGCGACAAAATGTGCGCGATGCAGCGCGTCGTCGTCGTCTTCCCGTTCGTGCCCGTGACGGAGACGATGGGGATGCGGGCGTCGTCGCCCGGCTGGAACATCATGTCCACGATGGCCTCGCCCACCGCGCGGCCTTTGCCGGCCGACGGCTCCAAGTGCATGCGGAGCCCGGGCGCTGCGTTCACTTCCACGATCGCGCCGCGCGTCACCTCGAGCGGCTGGTCGATTCGGGGAGCGACGATGTCGATGCCGGCCACGTCCAAGCCGACCATTTTGGCGGCTTCCACAGCGCGAGCGGCGACTTCCGGATGCACCGTGTCCGTCACGTCCGTCGCGCTACCGCCGGTGCTGAGGTTGGCATTGCGGCGCAGCGACACTTTTTGACCCACCGCCGGCACGCTCTCCGGGGTCAGACCGAGCTCGGCTAAATGCTCGACACCGATGGCGTCGAGGCGGAGCTTGCTCAAGCTCGTCGAGTGGTCGTCCCCGCGCAGCGGGTTCTCGTTCTCTTCGGCCACGAGCTCCGCGATGCTCGAGCGGCCGTTCCCAACGACGCTCGGAGGCTCTCGCCGCGCAGCGGCCACGAGGCGGTCCCCGACTACGAGCAGGCGATGGTCCGCGCCGTGCAGGTGCCGCTCCACGATGGTTTGACCATCGTGCGTCACCGCGATCTGGAAGGCGGTGATGACGGCTTCCTTCGTCTCGAGGCCGGTCGAAACGCCTTTACCCTGGTTGCCCTTCCGCGGCTTGATGGCGACCGGCACGCCAATCGCTTGGGCGGCTGCCCACGCCTGTTCAGCAGTAGTGCAAACGGAGCCTTCGGGAACAGGCACGCCGATAGAGGAGAGGAGGCTCTTGGTGAGCTCCTTGTCCTGGGCGATGGCTTCGCCGATAGCGCTCGTGCGATCCGTCTCCGCGGCCCAGATGCGGCGCATGCGCGAGCCCATCCCGAACTGGACCAGGCTGCACCAAGAGCCGGCATTGCTGCGCGGAGATCGGACGCACCTCGCAGAACGCGACGGGCGAGCCGACGGCTTGCTGTAGGTCCAGCGCGCGCTGCGCTACTTGCCGAGCGGCTGCCAAGTCTCCGTCGAAGCTGAGGACAGCTTCGAGCACCGTGTGGTTCGACCAGAGGTTGGGGCCGCGAAGTGAGCGAACGGATTCGATTTTCATCGTTGAAGCCGGGGCGAAACTGGGCGGACGCATAGCAGACCCTTGGGCAGCCGCCCAACGGCCGCCCTTACTGTGCGGATTTATTGATTAAATCCATCACGGCGCCGCGCGACACCCCAAGCGCGAGGACTGCGGCGGCGGCTGCCATCAGGGGTTCGACGAGCGTCCGCGGGGTTGATTCAGTCATCCAGGCTACGCCGAAGGCCGCCCGCAACTCCCCTCGGACCCACCACTGGAGCTGGCTGCCCAGCCGAACCAGCGCCGCGCCACCACTCTCTACGTGCTCTTTGACGGGAGAAGCCTGCAGAGAGCCGCCGAACCACATCAGGTTGCCCGTCACCCGTTCGGCCATGGCGACGACCGCTTCGTCGTCCGCATTGAGGACCGAAAATCCGTCAGAAATAACGACGTCGGCTGGCGCACGGATGGCCTTGTCGATCGCGGTCCGGTCTTCTACTCCGGGTCGGGCGACCGCTTCGGCTCCCCGCGTCGTCGTCACCACCGCGACTTGGCACGCGTCGAAGCAGAGCCCTTCCTCCAGGACCGACAGCTCACTGACCTCGAGCACGGCCGCGTCAGCGCCGGGGTTCATCAGCGCGTGGCGCGCTCCCAGCGCGTTGTCAGCCGCCCCCGGCCTGAGGGCGCGTTCGCCCAGAAAGAGACCGGAGCTGTCGGCCCTCACTACTTGGTGCCCTGCGGCCGCCAAGCATCGGGCAATAGATTGTGTCGTTTTGGCGCGCCCTTCCGTACCCGACACGGCGACCAACGGGATCCGACCTTGGTCCTCGCCTGCGAACAGCCGATCGACGATGGCTTCGCCCACCGGCTGGGGTTTGCCGGCGAGCGGCTTCAAGTGCGCGAGGAGGCCTGGGCTGGCGTTGACCTCGATAACGGCCCCGCCCTGATCGCTCAGGGGCACTCCGATGTCGGCGGCCACCACGTCCAAGCCGGCGATATCTAGGCCGACGGTCTGCACCGCGAGCACGCACATGGCGGCCACCTCCGGATGGATGCGCTCTGTCTCGTCCACCGTCAGATCACCGTGGAGCTGGATGAGCACCTGCTGGCCGGCGGCCGGGATGGAGTCCGGCGCGAGATCTTGGCGGTGCAGGAGCTCGAGCACGATGGGTGTGAGCTCGATGCGCGTGAGCACCCAGGTTTGGTGATCTTGGCCGCGGCGCGGATCACGGTTGGCCTGCTCGACGAGCTGGACGATGGTCGAGACGCCGTCTCCGGTGAGCACGTCCGCGTCGCCCCGTACGGACGCGACGGCCTTGTCCCCCACGACGAGCACGCGGTGTTGGGTGCCGGGGATGAAGCTCTCGACCACGACACCGCTGCCTTCCTTGGCCGCCAAATCGTACGCTTCGCGGATTGCCGCCTCCGTATCGAGCTTGATCGAGACGCCGCGGCCGTAGTTGCCGTCGATGGGCTTGACCACGACCGGCCCCTCCAGCTCCTGTGCCGCGAGCCACGCGTCTGCAGCGCTGGACACCGCGCGCCCCGCCGGAACCGGCACTCCCGCGGCGGCGAGCAGGCGTCGGGTGAGATCTTTGTCCTGGGCGATACTCTCCGCGACGGCGGAGGTGCAATCCGTCTCGGCGGTCCAGATGCGGCGCTGGGCCTTGCCGTAGCCGAGCTGGATTAAATTGCCGTCATTGAGCCGCAGATGTGGCACGCCGCGCGCGCGCGCCGCTTCCACGATCGCGCGGGTACCGGGACCGAGGCACCACTGGTCACCGACGCCGCGCAGGCGCTTGAGCTCGCCCTCCAAATCGAAGGGCCGATCCTCGATGGTGGCGAGGATTAGCTCGCGCGCGGAGCGCATGCAGGTCTCGGCGAAGCGCGCGTTCTCACACCGCACGACCACCTTGTAGACGCCGTACTCGAGCGTCTCCCGTGCTCGCCCGAAGCCGACGGGCGCGAACGCCATGGACTGAAGCTCCAGCGTGACGTGCTCGAGCACGTGGCCGAGCCAGGTGCCAGTCTCCAGTCGCTGAAGGAAGCCCCCCCGCTCGCCGATGCTGCAGCGGTGCTCGATGAGCGAGGGCAGATGAGCCATGATCCGCTCCGTGAAGCCGGGGAGCTTGTTGGTCGGCAGCTCCTCGAAGTGCCCGAGATCTACCCACGCCTCGAGGGCGGGGGTGTTGGTCCAGATGTTCGGGCCATTCAGGTCGAAGATTTTTCGGATCTGCATGGGAGCGCGAGGAGGGTAGGTCATCCTTATTCGCAGAAAGGCTGCCGCGCCACTTCGCCGCGTTGACTCGACCCCCACCCGCGGGTCACGTTCGGCGCCCGATTCGACCGATGCCCTGCTGGAGCGCCGGCCGGTGCCATGAAAAATCCCGTGAGTAGCGCAGAAAGAAGCGACGTTTCGGGGCTCGAGGTCGCGCCCGGCGAGCGGATCTTGGCCGTGTTTCGCCCGGACCTGAGCCCGGCCCTGCGCTTCGCGGACGGCATCGTGGTGGTCACGACGTCGCGGGTGTGGTTCCGAGACGAAAACGGCCAAGGCGGCGAGCTTCACCGCGACGAGCCCATCTCCGTGGAACGCCGAGAGCACGCTGGCGTGTGCGAGCTCTTTCTGCGTCGGGGCGCCGAGAGCGCCCGCTTTCGCTACACGTTGGCGCAGGCGAGAGACGCCGCGAACCTCGCGGAGGCGCTCGGTCGCGCGCCGGAAGTATCCAACGACGCGGCTCCGGACGAAGAAGAGGCGGAAGTCGCCGCCCCTCCCGTACGCGCACCGCTGCTTCGCCTGTTGGCTCTGGCTCGGCCGCGTCTCGGGATCGTCGTGTTCGCGCTCTGCCTCACGGTCGCGTCGACGGCGGTTGGTCTGGTGCCGCCGTACCTGACCATGCCTCTCGTCGACGACGTGCTCGTCCCTTGGCAGGCGCAAGTCGCGCCCGGAGCCGACCCCGAGGTGCGCGTGCTGTTCACGTACCTCGGCGGCTTCCTGCTCGCTGCGATCGTGACATGGCTGCTCGCGTGGGCCCAGGGAGCGGTGCTGGCGTGGGTGAGCGAGGTCATCGCCGCGGATCTGCGCAACCGCACCTTCGCGCACCTGACGCGCTTGAGCATCCGCTACTTCGGCGGCAAGCGCACCGGCGATTTGATCGCGCGCATCAGCACCGAGACGGATCGGCTGTGCTCGTTCCTGTCCGACACGCTCATCGACTTCATCACGGACGTGCTCATGATCGTGGGCACCGCGATCGTGCTGTTCAAGCTCAACGGCACGCTCGCGCTAGCGGCGCTCGTCTCTTTTCCGCCGATCGCGTGGTTCATGGTCAAAGTGCGCGGCTCGCTCACCCATGGCTTTCTGCGCAGCGGGCGCGTGTGGGCGCACCTCAACAACATTTTGGCGGACACGATCCCGGGCATTCGGGTGGTGAAGGCGTTCTCGCAAGAAGCGCGCGAAATTCAGCGGTTCGAGCAAGCCAACCAGCGCGTGGTGGACGTGAACAACCGCAACAACCGGCTGTGGACGTCGTTTTGGCCGCTGGTGGTGCTGCTCAACAGCATCGGCCTTCTGGTGGTGTGGGGGGTCGGCGCTTACCAGGTTTATCATCACGAGATCACGGTCGGCGGGCTCACCGCGGCCATCGCTTACGTCGGGCGTTTCTATACCCGCGTGGAGAGCATGAGCCGCATGCTGGGCCTCACCCAGCGCGCGTCCGCCGCGGCCCAGCGACTCTTCGAGATCTTGGACCGCGCTCCGAGCGCGATGGTGCCGCGCGCGGAGGTGCCTCTCGGCAGCGTCAAGGGCGAGCTCGCGTTCGAGCACGTTTCGTTCCGCTACGGCACCCGGCTGGTCCTGAACGACGTCAGCTTCACGGTCGCACCAGGGCAGATGCTGGGCATCGTGGGTCATACCGGCTCCGGGAAAAGCACGGTCGCGAACCTCGTGTGCCGCTTCTACGACGCGACCGACGGGCGTGTGCGGCTCGACGGCACGGACGTGACGACCCTTTCCGTGGAGCAGTACCGCCGCCACATCGGTATCGTGCTCCAAGATTCGTTCCTTTTCTTCGGCACCATCGCGGAAAACGTCGCGTACGGGGTGCCGGACGCGCCACTCACCAAGGTGCTGGATGCCGCTCGGGCCGCGCGCGCTCACGAGTTCGTGCTCAAGCTGCCGGAGGCGTACGATTCGCTCGTCGGAGAGCGCGGTCAGTCTCTCTCCGGCGGGGAGCGGCAACGCGTCGCGATCGCGCGCGCCATCCTCGTCGATCCGCAGATTTTGGTGCTGGACGAAGCGACCAGCGCCGTAGATGTGCAAACCGAACGAGAGATTCAGCGCGCCCTCGACAACGTGGTGGCGGGGCGCACCACCATCGCCATCGCTCACCGCCTGAGCACGTTGGCCAAGGCGGACCGACTGCTGGTGTTGAAAGACGGCCGGGTCGTCGAGACGGGCACCCACGCCGAGCTATTGGCGGCGGGGGGCGAGTACGCCAAGCTCCAACGCACGCAGCAGCAGGTGGAGCCAAGCGAGCCCGCGGAGCCGGTCGAGGAAGAGCCGCCGGTCGAGGAAGAGCCGCCGGTGGTAGCCGTAGCGGACGCCGCGGTTCGGCTGCACTGGTCCCCGGAGACGGACACGCTCACCCTGCAGTCCGCGGCCGGTCCGCTCGTCGTCTCCGCGCGGCGCTGTTTCCCGCTGACGGATCCGGAGCACCACGTGAGCTTGGTAGACGCGCGCGGCCACGAACGCGCATGCATCGAGTCCATCTCCGCGCTCGAGCCGTCCTACCGCGAGGCGCTCACGTCCGCGCTCGCCTCGCACGAGCTCCTGCCCCGCGTAGAGGCGATCGAGAGCCTGCGCGAGGAGGCGACGCAGTCGCGCTGGCAGGTGCTCACCGAGCGCGGTCTGCGTCGCTTCGTGGTCGAGCAGGAGGATCACATTCGTCGCTTGGCCGATGGGCGCCACCTCATCACGGACTCGCACGGCATGCGCTACGTGCTGCCTCGCGTCGAGCAGCTGGACGCGCGTAGTCGCAAGCTGTTTTTGCCGTTTTCGTGACGCGCTCAGTGCCGGTCGAATTCACCGCTGCCGCTCCGGCGTAGCTCGTCCACGCTCGCGCCGCCGTACAGGTCGATATCGCCGGAACCGGACAGCAACACTCGCACCGACTCGGTGACGGTGGCCGATATCTGGCCGGAGCCGCTCAGATCGAGGGTGCCACTCTCGGCGCGAAGGTCCCTTGCCGAGACCTCGCCCGAGCCGCTCAGCGCGATGTCCACGTCGCTGGTTTCGCCGGCGAGGCGCATCTCGCCGGAGCCGCTCAGGTGAGCGCCGAGCGCCGCGCTGCGCCCTTCGTAGCGCACGTCGCCCGAGCCGCTGAGGAACAAGTCGAACGGCGCGGTCGGTGCGTCCAGCGCCACCGCGAGCCTTCCCGAGCCGTCCAGCTTGGCCGCGCTGAGCGCCGGCACGGTGACGCGAACATGAGGTCCGGAGACGACGTCGTTCACGTCCTCCCTGAGGTCGATGTTCAAGGTGCCGTCCACCACGGACGTTCGCACCAAGTCCTGCAAATTGGAGTCGATGGCGACGACGACCGACGGCTCGTCCCCCTGGCGGACCTGGACGGATAGCTCGCAATCCGTGCGAATACGCGTGAAAGCGTCCACGCTACGCGCCTTCTCGACCCGGTCCCCGTTGCCGTCCACGCCGTCCGCGCACGCTGACGAGCCCAGCGCGGCCAGGCCCACTAAAATAAGGGTGAATTTGCCCATGATGTCCTCGTTTCGTGCTCCGTGCCCGCTCGGCTCCGGAACGTTCACGGCGCTGGACGAGAAACACCCGGCCGTGCTCGATTCGGAAGCCGTGACCCGATTCCGCGACCTCATTTCCCCGACCGAGCTTCAGGCGCGCTTGGCCGAGCCCACGCTGCGCGTCGTGGACTGCCGTGCGTCCCTGCAAAGCCTCACTGCGGGTCGCGAGGCTTACGCCAAGAGCCACGTTCCGCGCGCCGTCTTCGCAGATCTGCTCGAAGATCTTTCCGGGCCCGTCGTGCCCGGACGAACGGGGCGCCACCCGCTGCCGGCGGTGGACGCCTTCGTCGCCAAGCTCCGCCGCTGGGGAATCAGCGGCACGCACCAAGTGGTGGTCTACGACGACGCGGCGGGGGCCTTCGCGGCCCGCCTTTGGTGGATGCTGCGCTGGCTCGGGCACGACGCGGTGGCGGTGCTGGATGGCGGCTTTCCAGCTTGGGTGGGGGAGGGCTGGCCGGTGACGGACGAAGTCGTCAGCGTGCCCGCCGGCGACTTCGCAGGGGAACCGCGCCCGGAGTTGCTCGTTTCTGCGCGGGAGCTGGCGACGCTGGAGTCGACTGCTCGCAAGGTGTTCGACGCGCGCGCGCCCGAGCGGTTTCGCGGCGACGTGGAGCCGATCGATCCCGTGGCAGGTCACATCCCGGGAGCCGTGAACCTGCCCTTCGCCGGCAACTTGCGCGACGGTCGGTTTCTTCCGCCGGCGGAGCTGCGCGCGCGCCTAGCGGCCGCGCTGGACGGAACGCGGCCCGAGTCAGCCGTCGTCTACTGCGGCAGCGGGGTCACGGCGTGTCACGACGTGCTCGCGTTTGCACGCGCGGGGCTGCCTGTTCCGCGACTTTACGCCGGCTCTTGGAGTGAATGGATCACAGACCCTGCTCGCCCGACTGAACGGAGCGGCGCTCCTTGATACGCGGCGCCAAGCTGAAGCGCTTGTTCAGGCGCGCGAGTCCCAAGAACACGAGCACGCGCGCGTTGATCTCCGGCCGGTCCACGCCGAAGCCGGCCAGCAAAGAAGTGATGGCGGCCCGCAGGTCCAGAAAGTCGCTCGGGGCCATGAGCAGCTCCACGAACTCGGGACGATAGAAGCCCCGCACGAACTTCTTGTAGGCCTCCACCTGCTTGAGGACCCACGCCTCGTAGGCCGCGAACTCTCGGCGTGAGAAACGCTGGGCGGTCAAGGCGGCGTCCACCGCTTCCGCGGCCTTGAAGGCGCCGACCATGCCCAAGTAGACGCCGGTCGAGAACACCGGGTCGATGAAGGCGCCCGCGTCCCCAACGAGCACGAAGCGATCGCCGGCCAGCTTCTTGGACACGTACGAGTAGTCAGAAATCGTACGAACTTGCGCGACGCGCGTGGCCCTTTCGAGCCGCTTGGCCAAGTAGGGCGTGGCCGCGATCTGCTCGTGAAAATAGGCTTCGTCCGGCTTGCGACCGCCAAGCAGCGTGCGCGGCCCGACTTGGCCCACGCTGGTGCGGCCGTCCGCGAGCGGGATGACCCACCACCACCCGCCCGGCACGAGCACCACGGAAATGTCACCCTCTTGCTTGCCTTCGTGGCGCGTCGCGCCCTCGAAGTGCGAGAAGACGGCGAAGTTCTTCAGGCTCTGGTCCATCTCCCGCATGCCGAGCTTGCCGGCCATGAACGAGCTTTGCCCGGTCGCGTCGATCAGCAGGTGCGCCGAGAGCTCGCTCTCCTTGCCCTGGGCGTCGCGCGCGACGACGGTCGCGCCGTCGGGAGTGATCTCGAAACGGGTCACGGCCGTCTGCTCTCGGACTTCGACCCCGAGCCGCGCCGCGTTCTTGAGCAGCAAGTGATCGAACTCGGCGCGGTCGACCTCGAACGCGGACGGCGCTCCGGCGATCAGCCCGTCCGCGAAGGCGTAGCGGCGGGTCATCGTTCCGTCCCCGGTCACGAACTCGGCCGCGTATTTCACGAGGAAGCCGTGCGCCTCCATCGCGGGCATGGCGCCCAGTTGCTCGATCAACGGCATCGAGCAAGGCAGCAAGGACTCGCCGATGTGGAAGCGCGGGAAGCGCTCCTTTTCGAGCAGCAGCACGTTGCGCCCGCGTTGAGCGAGACGAGTCGCTACCGTCGAGCCGCTCGGCCCGCCACCTATCACGATCGCATCGTATTTGGGTGCCACGCCGACGCAGGATCGCGTGCGGGGCGGCGCCCGTCAATCCTAGGGCGCAAGCTCCCGATTAGGGCGCAAACCCAGCTCCGGACTCGTGGCGATCTGCAGCATGAGCTCCGTCACGTTGCCGTCCGTCTCGGCGAAGGCGCGCTTGAGGCGGTCGAGAGCGCACGCGTCTTCGGGCGTGGCCGCACGGCGCCGTGACTGCTCCAACCAGTGGGTCACGAAGCATTCCCGCGCCGTTTCGCTCTGCGCGATTTGAACCATCATCTCTAGCGCATTTCCCACCTTTCCGGCGCTGTTCCCGGCGAAGAGCTCACCGCTCGCGTCGATCGGTGCGCCGTTTTCGGTGTCGCGAAACCGCCCGAACGCGTCGTAGCTCTCGAAGGGGAACCCAGCGCCGTTGAGGTCGCGATGACAAGATTGACACGCATTTCCTGCGGTCAACGCCTCGAACATGGCGCGGCGGGTCGCGCCCGTGACTGGCGGCGGGACCGGGCTCACGTCTGGCGGCGGCGGGACCTTCACGCAAAGGAGCGCGCTCAGCACCACGTTTCCGCGCCAGATCGGATCGGTCTCGTTCGACCGAGAGCCGGCGCGGAGAAAGCCCGGTTGAGTGAAGATGCCGCCCCGCTCCCGCGGATCCAGCGCTATTTTCTGGAACTCATCGCCGCTCACCTCGAGGTTTCCGTAAAGGCGCGCGAGCGGCTCGTTCACCCAGGTCGAAGGCTCGGTCAGTAAAGCGCGGAAGGTGCCGGCGCCATCGAACGTCACGTCATCGATGAAGCGCCGGGTCTCTTGAACGGCCGCGGCCGCGAGCTCGGGCGGGAACGAGGCGTCGTCTTCTGCTCCCGCGTAACGGGTGGAGAACCAGCGTTCGTACAGCGCTTGCACCTGCCGCCGGTTCGGCTCCGAGCCAATGAGCCGCTCCGCTTGCTCGCGTCGCGCGACCGCGTCGAACGTGCCGAGGTTGGCGATGGCGGCGAGCTCGTCGTCGGGTGGCGCGCCGGTGAGAAAGTAGGAAAGCCGCGCCGCGACCTCGTGAGACGTGAGCTCCGTGGAGCTCCCTCGAACGACGCCGTTGCCCTGCTCGACCAGGTACAGAAACTCGGGGCTCTGGAGGGCCACCTCGATCACGGCGCGCGCGCCGCTCGCGAAGTCACCTCCCAGCTCGCGCCCGCGGTCGAACACCACTCCCATGTCGCTCCGGTCTTCGTCCGTGACCGGGCGACGGAAGGCACGTCGCAGGAAGCGGTCGAGGAATTGTCCGCGGCACTGCTCCTCTTCGCTCGTGACCGGACTACAGCCGGCGAGCTCCAGTAGTTGCGGTGCCGATTGACTCACGCGCAGCGCGATGGCGTGCGCTCGTTCGTGCAACGCCAGAGCCGAGCTCGGCCCATGCTCGACCGGCTCGAACCCGATGTGCTTCTCGGGCGACTCCCGCGGAGGTGCGGGTTCCAAAAGCACGGCGCGAACGGAGCGCGAAAGCTCCACGTCATTCAACGCCGCGAGGGGCGACGCGGAGCCTTGGCTCGCGTCGCAAGTCGGCGGCACCTCGGCGGTACCGGCGGTACCGGCCATACCCGCGCCCGCGCCGACCGGGCCCGGCGTGCTCGCGCTCCCACCCGCCGTCGACGGGGTAGGCGTGATCGTCGACGTTCGCCCGCAGCCGAGCACCAACGACAGGGCGATGGCCAAGCGCGCTTTCATGTGAGCCCCTGCATGGCGCCGCTGCAATATTCGGGCGTGCCAAACGTCGTGCGGCTATCGCCACAGAGGTTGAGCAACGAGACGAGCAAGTCGTTGTGCGACTGGCTAGCTTGTCGAACGTAGCGCCCGGTCCGGAGACCACCGCCGTTGCCCGCGAGTAAGAACGGCATGTCCGTCTTCGCGTGATTGGCGGGGTGCTGCAGCTGTGAGCCGAAGAAGACGATGCTGTCGTCCAGCAGGCTGCGGTCCTCGGTAGTACGAGCTTGGCCGAGCTGCTCGAGCAGGTACGCGTGCTGGGTGGCGTACCAGGTGAAGATTTCCGTCAGCGGCTCCGGCTGGTAGCCACCGTCGTTCATGTAGAAGTGCAGGTGCTCGCTCAAACCGAGCCAAGGAAATGTGTGCTTGGCCTCCGTGTCGCTCCACTGCAGCGTCGCCACGGCCGTGATGTCGCAGGCGAGCGCCATCACCAGCATGTCGATCATCAGCTTTCCCACCTTGGGGATCGCGGCGTCCGTGACCGGGTCGCGATCTTCGCCCGCGTCCGAGGGGTGATGGATACCGGAGAGAGGGTCGTAGTCACTCGTGTCGACCCGCTCCGGACCGCGACACTCGCTGACGGATCCCAGGCTTTTCTCCAGCTCTCGGATCGCGTCCCCATGGCGTTCCAAGCGTTGCCTGTCGGCCGCGCCCACTTTTCGGCTCAGCTTCGCGTAGCGCTCGCTCACCGCGTCCAAAATCGAGCGATCCCAGGCGACACCTCGCGGATCCGCGGGAGCCGCGCCGAACAGCTCTTCCCAGATCTTTGCCGGATCCAGCCGCGGCATGATCGGATCGAAAGTCGGCGTGTCCGCGAAGGCGGTGATATTGAATGGCGACCGCAGCCCGCGCGACTTGCCGGTGCCCCAGCGCACTGCGACCTCCAAGCTCGGCAGTCGACAGCCGCGCGACAGCCGACCCGCCAGGACTTGGTCGATGGATGGGCCCGACGCGAAACCGTTCAGAAGACCTTGGGCGCTCCCGGTGAGCCACGCGACCAGACCCGCCTGATTTTGCTCCCCCTTCGCCGACTTCATGTCCACGCCGTCCAGCACCAAGACGCGATCTTGAAGCGGAGTCAGGGGCGCCAAGATGGGCCCGAACTGAAAGTCGTCCTCCGTGCCGCTGGGGCGCCAATTATCTAGAACGGTACCGCCGGGCGTGAACACGCAGAGGAGCCGCTGCGCGGGGGCCGCTGCCGCTCGGGCGCTCCGCTCCGGTTGCATGATTTCCAGCCAGGGCAGCGCTACCGCCACGCCCCCGGCACCCCTCAGTACAGCCCTCCGACTCAATCCCAGTCTCGGCATGGTGCGCTCCCTCTTGGGTTAGTGCGCGCACCACGCCGAAATTGAGGCAACGATTGACGTTGCCGTCGCCTTCAGCCCAAACGGCTGACCACGGCGTCGCCCATAGCGCTGGTCGACAGGGGCTTTTCCGCCTTCGGATCGAGGTCCTTGGTGCGGGCGCCGGCCGCGAGCGCTGCCTCCACCGCGCGCTCGACCGACTGCGCTTCCGCCTCGAGACCCAAGCTGTGGCGGAGCAGCATGGCTGCACTCAAGATCGTGCCGAGCGGGTTGCAGATGCCTTTGCCGGCGATGTCCGGCGCCGAGCCGTGGATCGGCTCGTACAGGCCGAGCTTGCCTTCGCCGAGGGAAGCGCTGGGGAGCATACCGAGTGAGCCGGTGAGCACCGCGGCTTCGTCCGACAAAATGTCGCCGAACATGTTCTCCGTCACCATGACGTCGAAGCTGCCAGGGGCGGTGACGAGGCGCATCGCGCAGCTGTCCACCAGCTGGTGCTCGAGCGTGATGTCGCTGTACTGCTTGCCCAGCTCCACCGCCACCTGGCGCCACACGCGCGAAGACTCCAGCACGTTGGCTTTGTCGATGCTGGTGACCTTCTTGCTACGGCCTCGCGCCAGCTCGAACGCGAGGCGGCACACGCGCTCGATTTCCTTGTCCGTGTACTCTAGGGTGTCCACGACCTTGATGCCGGTCTCGGTCTTTTCGCGGTATTGCTTGCCGAAATACAGCCCGCCCGTCAGCTCCCGAATGAGGAGCATGTTCACGCCCGCGATTCGCTCCGGCTTGAGCGGCGACGAATCGATGAGCTCGGGGTAGCTCTTCACGGGGCGTAGGTTCGCGTACAAGCCCAGGCCTTTGCGAATCGCCAAGAGGCCCTTCTCCGGACGAGTTTTGGCGTTGGGGTCGTCCCACTTCGGTCCGCCCACGGCGCCGAGCAGCACCGCGTCGCTGCCCTTGCAGGCGTTCAGTGTCGCTTCCGGCAGCGGGTCACCCGTCTCGTCGATGGCGATGCCGCCGATCAGCTGGTTCTCGAACGACAGCTCGTGACCGTTCTTGCTGGCCACGGCTTCCAGCACCTTGCGGGCCTCCGCCACGACTTCCGGACCGACACCATCACCCCCGAGAACGACAATCTTGGCTTTCATTCTTATCCTGCTTCTCTTCAGTTACGAGGCGCCCGAGCGACCTCGGCCGCAGGCTTGCTCGCCTGGGCGCGGCCGCTGGCGGGACCGGTCGCGTGCGTGACCCCGGCTTTGACGAGCCCGTACTCGATGGAGTCTACCAGCGCGTGCATGGAAGCCTCGATGATGTTGGGCGACGCGCCGACGGTGCTCCAGTCCCCATGGTCGTCACGGCTGTCGATCAGCACGCGCGTGATGGCTGAAGTTCCTTCGGTTCCGTCCAGGATACGCACTTTGTAATCCGCGAGGCGCATGTGTTCCACGGCCGGGTACATGGGCGCAAGAGCTTTGCGGAGCGCCGCGTCTAGAGCGCTGACGGGGCCGTTTCCGTCCGCCACGGTATGAAGAACTTGGGTCCCGACGCGGACTTTCACGATGCCTTCGGCGTACATTTCCGTGCCCTGGCGTTTGCCGACCTGAGCCTCGTAGTCCAGCAGCTCGAAGAGGGGCGTATAGCCGGGGGCCTTACGAAGCATGAGCAGCGCGACGGACGCTTCGGCGCTCTCGAACGAAAGCCCGCGCGCTTCGGCGGCCTTGATTTCGTTCAGCGTTTCCAGGTCTGCGCCTTCGCTGATTTTGAGGCCCAGCTCCTCTGCCTTGGAAAGCACCGAGCCGCGCCCGGAGAGCTCGCTCACCACCACCCGCATCACGTTGCCCACGGTTTCGGGCGCCACATGTTGGTAGGAGTCGGCGTGTCGGCGCATGGCCGCGACGTGGATACCGCCTTTGTGCGCGAACGCGCTGCGGCCCACGTACGCCATGTGCGCGTCGTGGGTCACGTTGGCCACGTCCGCGACGAACCGGGAAAGCTCCGCCAGCTCCACGAGCTTCCCGGCCGGGAGGGCCTTGAAGCCGAGCTTCAGCTCCAGGTTCGGCACGATCACGGAGAGGTTCGCGTTGCCACAGCGCTCGCCGAAACCATTGATGGTGCCCTGAACGTGGCGCGCGCCGCCGAGCACCGCGGCCAGGCTGTTCGCGACGCCGCAGCCGGTGTCGTCATGGGCGTGGATACCGAGCGGATGTTGGAGCTCCGCCGCGACCTTGGCGACGACGGCCTGCACGTCCCACGGAAGGCCGCCCCCGTTCGTCTCGCACAGCACCAGCACGCGTGCGCCTCCGCGCTTCGCCGCCCGCAAGCTCTCCACCGCGTACACGGGGTCGAGCGCGTAGCCGTCGAAGAAGTGCTCCGCGTCGTAGATCACCTCCCGCCCCTTGGAGCGCAAGAAGGCGACCGATTCCTCGATCATCTTCAGGTTCTCTTCGAGCGTGGTGCGTACGACCTCGGTCACGTGCAAAACGGAGGTCTTACCAACGACCGTGCACGCAGGAGTCTCCGCGAGCAGGAGTGCCTGAAGGTTCTTGTCGTCCTCCGCGCGGGTGTTGGCGCGCCTGGTCATGCCGAAGGCCGACAGCTTGGCGTGCTTCCAAGTCCGCTCGCGGCCGCGCTCGAAGAACTCCATGTCCTTGGGATTCGAGCCCGGCCACCCGCCCTCGATGTAGCTGACGCCGAACGCGTCCAGCCGGTCGGCGATGCGCAGCTTGTCGTCCAGCGTGTACGAAATGCCCTCACGCTGCGAGCCGTCGCGCAGGGTGGTGTCGTAGACGTCTACGGCGGGGCGAAGATCACGTTCGGACGGGCTGTAGCTATCCATGGGAGGGTCGATTTTCTGCGACTTGAGTACGAGCTAACGCGGCACAAAGCAAAAATCCCCCGAACCGAGCGGCGCGGGGGAACGAAACTGCCGGATTTTCCGTCAGTTTGCCGCCGCACCCGAGCCGATAATCAGCCCGGATGCAGAGCGAATCAGACTTGCGGCCGCCGAAGGCGCCGAGGAGCGGAGCGGGGGCGGGCAGCGCAGCATGAGGCGCAGAACCTTGAACCTGGAGCGGAGGGGCGTCAAGGCGATGGCCCGCCTGTCACGGCTTGTTCAGCAGGTTCGCAGCTCCGTGCAAGCCCGCGGCGATCACCTGCTCGGCCGTGAGCACGCCGTCGAGCGTGAACGGCACGTCCACGTTGAGGTGCTCGCCGCCGATGCGCGCGCTGCCGCGAAGGCGATACGGCACCGGCTTGGCTGCGAGCGCATACGGGGCCAGCGCCGCGGCGCTGCTGAAGCGCACCTGCAGCTTGGCCCGAATGGTCGCGTCACCCTCGGCCGGCAGCGTGAACGGCTCGTTGCTGGTCGCGCTGCCCAGCGGCGTACCGTCTTGCAGCTCGAAGGTTGAATCGACTTGGCTGCACATCAACGGAAAGCCGTTGGGGTTGTAGGCGTTCAGCTCGACCCCGAGCTCCACGCCGCTCGGAAGCACGGCCGTCACTTGCGCGGAGCGAGGCGTGAGCGTCGGCGGCTTCGGCTTGGAGCAACCGAGCAGTAACGAGGCGCTCACGAGCAACAAGCCAGCGGTACGGTTCATGTCCGCAGTGTAGCCGCGACTCCTCGCCTCGAAGCGGTGCTATCCGCGCTGGCGGCTCCGCCGCGGAACCTGGAGGCAGACGGACGAGTACGCCGCCGACGGGCAGCCCCGGGGACGTAAGTCAACTCCGCCGCCCATCCTGCGCGGGGGCAGGTTCAGCCTCTATCAGACGGCCTTGGGCCAGAATGCAGCTTCCGGGGCGAGGTGCCGCAACGTCGAAGCGAATGGGATGACGTCCGGACGGTGTTCCGAAGAGGCGCGAACGGCGGGATTTTCCGAACGACGCGGCCGTGCGCTGGCCGGAATCTCCTCGCCCGTGGTCTCGATGATCACCGGTTCATCAGGGGGCGTGACGTGCTCCATACCCCGTGACGTTGCATAGCCCGCGCCAAGCTCGCGAGTGTGTCGAAAACGGTGCTACGGGGCAGCCGTGCTCAGCTGGTGGTGCCGGTGCGAACAGTGACGGGGATGGACTCCGTCACCGTCGTCAGCTGGTTCGAAAGCAAGCCGATCAGGCGCGTGAACGCCGTCTCCGCCATGAGCTCGGAGTCGAACACGGCCGTGGTGAGCCCGACGAGCTCCCCATACTCGTCGCCATCGAACCCGACCAAGCGCAGGTCGCGGGGGGCGCTGATGCCCAGGCGGCGCATGCGGTGCCACAGCTGCATCGCGCCGTGGTCGTTCGAGCAAAAGACGCCGGCCTCGCCGCGCTCGGCTAGCTCCCGCAGCTTGTCGTCGTCGAGCTCGGCGAGGGTGAGCTTCGTGAGCGTCTCGGCTTTCGCGAGCTCCTGCCAGGTCTCCTGCGTCCCTTTCCAGCGCGCGACGTGCGAGAGGTGCAGGTCCTCGACTTGTACGAACGTGAGGGTCTTGGTACCGCGCTCGTGCAGGTGACGGACGAGCGCGCTCGCCCCTCCGCGGTTGTCGATGGCGATCGTGTTGCCCTTGTACTTGGCGTAGCTCGGATGATGGGGATCCAGCACGATTGAGGGCCGCGCATATGCGCTCGAGAAGCGCACCGCCGCGGGCGCGGGGACGTCCCCCCAGACGAGCAGCCCGTCCGCGTGAAGGGGCAGGCTGTTCTCGCCATTCGATTCGGCGAGCTGCTCGTGCGCCATTAAATTCAAGGTGAGCTGTCGATTTGCCGCCAGCCTGGCGAGCGCCTGGGCGGTGCGCACGACCGGCGGATCCGTGAGGCAACCGAACGCGCTCGGCATCACGAGCCCCACGGCATGACCGCTCGAGCCCGCGAGGCGCTTGGCGGCCCAGTTGGGGATGTAGTTGTGCTCCGCGGCGGCCTGCCGAACGCGCGCGCGGGTTGCGAGCGAAACTTTGGGGCTGTCGCGCAGCGCCAGCGATACGCTCGACTTATCCATGCCGAGCATCTCCGCCAGGTCCGTGATGGTGACGCGAGGCCGCTTTTCCAACGGTCTCATGCTTACTACATCGGCGCGGAGCGCGCCTGACGCGGGCCCAGCCGGAGGGGTGAGCGCGATGGACGTGAGAGCCGGCGCTGGTTTGGTAGGAGGAGTGGAGCTTTTCAAGCTGGTGGTTCAGACCGCGTGATTTTTTTTGCGCTGTATTCGCGCGAGGAATGGCGTCCGAGCTGCGCTTTCATTTTCGAAGCCGCGGAGTTGCGCGCTGTGGTCACCCTTCTAGTCAACCGCTTGACTAGCTGGTTTTCGGAAGATACAGTCAAGACCACGTTGGATGAGGTAGCTCGCACGCGAGCGCCTTCGTCCGCCGTCCTCATCTCAGCCGTTGGTTGATCCGCGTGGCCGCCGTCCGGGCTGGCCGCGCGGCGTGGTCGTCGTCTGCCCGAGCAATGCCCATGACCGAGCTCATCAACACGTTCGAAGGTTTTGCGGATTCCGCCCTCGCGCGCCCGCGGCTCACCGTCGCCGAGGTGCACGCGCGCCACGGCGAGTTCATTTGGAAGACGCTGTACCGCATGGGCGTGCGTTCCCCCCACTTGGAGGACGTCTACCAGGAGGTGTTCCTGGTCGTGCATCGCCGGCTGGACTCCTATGCTGGTCACTGCGCCATCACCACGTGGCTGTTCGAGGTGTGCTTCCGCGTAACGGCGGGCTACCGGCGCCGCGCGCATTTCCGTCGCGAGCAGTTGGTGCCGGACGCCGCGTCGGTGGCCTACGTCGCCGCACCCACGCCGACCCCGGAACGTGAAGTGGAGAAGCGTCAGGCGGCCGATCGCCTTCAGGACATCTTGAGCTCGCTCAACCTGGAGCAGCGGGTGGTCTTCACCATGTTCGAGCTGGAAGGGCTCACCTGCGACCAGATCGGTGAGAACATCGGCGTTCCCGTGGGCACGGTTTATTCGCGCTTGCACCGCGCGCGCAAAGCTTTCTTGCGCGCGCTCTCGCGCCAGCGCGCGAGGGACGCACGCCAGGAGTCCTGAGCGCGGGCACATACCCGTGAATGGTCGGAGGCCGCCCGCCCCTTCGGCTCATTTCGACGCAGGCCGGCTGCCCCTGGACGAAAAAAGGATTTTCCAGCGAGCATCCCGAATTGATCGGGGCTCGAGGTGAGTACACGGGGCCGACCTCCTGAAGGTCGGTCAGTGGCTGAGCCCGCGGTGGTGCGCTCCGCAGCGTGGCCCCTACTAAGGTTCCTCGCTGGGGCTTCGCGCCAGACCCCGAGTCCGCGCGTCGCGTCCGCCTAGCCCCTAAACAAGCGATAGGCGACGCGCGTCTGCTTGTTTAGGGCCTAATGCAGCGCCGGTTGAAAAAGTTGCTGGCATCTCACTCGCGCTGCACCAGCCGGCGCGGCGTCGCGGGGCGCGTCGGCTGCCGACGACGCGCCCGCGAGCGCGAGCTAGCTCATGGCTGCGCGGCTTCGAACGCCTTGATCTTGTCGTCGAACGACAAGATGTAGCCGAGCTGATCGATGCCGTTCAGCAAGCAGTGCTGGGCAAAACCGTCGATTGGGAACTTCACGACCGCGCCGTCCGGCAGCGTGAGCTCCGTCTTGGCGAGGTCCACCTTGAGCTCTGCCTTCGGGTTCGCCTTCACGGCCGCGACGATCTTCGCATGCGTCGGCGCGTCCACCACGATCGGTAGGAGGCCGTTCTTCAGGCTGTTGCCCTTGAAGATGTCGGCGAAGGACGTGCTGACGACAGCGCGCAGTCCCCAGCCCATGAGCGACCAGGGCGCGTGCTCGCGCGAGGAGCCGCAACCGAAGTTGTCGCCCGCGACGAGGATTTGCGCGCCCTGAGCCTCGGGCTTATTGAGCACGAAGTCCGGGTTGTCCGAGCCGTCAGGCAGGTAGCGCCAGTCGAAGAACAGCTGTTTCCCAAGCCCGTTCTTGTCCAGCGTCTTCAGGAAACGCGCGGGGATGATCTGATCCGTGTCGACGTTTTCGGCCGAGAGGAGCGCAGCGTGCGAAGTGAGAGTCGTAAAGCTTGCCATACTGTTTAGCTCTGATGCGGAGGGCCGAGATTCACAGGAGAGGGGAGACGGGAGGCACGTGAGTTTTCTGGGGTTCGCCGCGCCTGCGCCGCGCATGACATGCGGGGAGCTCGCCGGCGGCAGCGCAAACCCTAAAATTCTCGCTCACGTAGCTCCTGTCTCTTGTCTCCTGTGAGGCTTCGGCCCCATAGGGGTTAGCCGAGGGTGCGAACGTCCGTCACTTTGCCGGTGACGGCGGCGGCGGCCGCGGTGAGGGGGGAGGCGAGGAAGGTTCGGCCGCCTTTGCCCTGGCGACCTTCGAAGTTGCGGTTGCTGGTGCTGACGGCGTACTGACCGGGCGAGAGCTGGTCGCCGTTCATGGCGATGCACATCGAGCAGCCCGGCTCGCGCCACTCTGCGCCGGCGTCCGTGAAGATGCGATCGAGGCCTTCGGCCTCGGCTTGCTTCTTGATGTCGTGCGAGCCCGGGACGACGAGCGTGCGGACGCCCGTCGCGACCTTGCGGCCCTTCATGATGCTGGCCGCGGCGCGCAGGTCCGAGATGCGCGAGTTGGTGCAGCTGCCGACGAACACCACGTCCACCTTGTGACCGAGGAGCGGCTTTCCGTCTTCCAAGCCCATGTAAGTCATGGCTTTTTCGAAGGCGGCGCGCTCGGCGCCGCTGAAGTCCGAAGCCGATGGCAGCGCCTGCGTGATGCCGACGCCCATGCCCGGATGCGTGCCGTACGTGATCATCGGCTCGAGCACGCTCGCGTCGATGTCCACGGTTGCATCGTAGGTGCTGCCCGGATCGCTGGGGAGCTTCTTCCAGCGTTCGACGGCCTTGTCGAAGTCGGCGCCCTGGGGCGCGAACTCACGGCCCGCGACGAACTGGTACGTGTAGTCGTCCGGCGCGATCATGCCGGCACGAGCTCCGCCTTCGATGCTCATGTTGCAGACGGTCATGCGCGCTTCCATCTCCAACGCGCGAATGGCCGAGCCCGTGTACTCGAGCACGTAACCGGTGCCGCCCGCGGTGCCAATCTTGGCGATCAGCGCCAGGATGATGTCCTTGGCGGTGACGCCCGGCGCAAGCGACCCTTCGACGCGTACTTCCATCGTCTTCGGCGTCGTCTGGAGCAGGCACTGCGACGCGAGCACATGCTCGACTTCGCTCGTGCCGATGCCGAACGCGAGCGAGCCGAACGCGCCGTGGGTGGACGTATGGCTGTCACCGCAGACGATGGTCATGCCCGGCTGCGTGAAGCCGCGTTCTGGACCGACCACGTGCACGATGCCGTTCTTCGAATCCCCCAGGGGGAACAAGCGAATCCCAAACTCCGCACAGTTTTTCTCGAGCTGCGAGAGCTGCGCGCGAGCCTGTTCGTCGATCACCTGAAGGTGCTTCGGAAGCGTGGGGGTCGAATGATCCATCGTCGCGACCGTGCGGTCCGGGCGGCGGACTCCGATGCCGCGTGCGCGGAGACCGGCGAAGGCCTGCGGTGACGTCACTTCGTGAATGAGGTGCAGGTCGATGTAGAGCACGCTCGGGCGCCCCGGCTCCTCCACGACGAGGTGATTTTCCCAGACCTTTTGGAACAGCGTTTTTGCCATCGGCTCTTTTCTTCGTCTCTCTGAATTCAGTTGGCGCTCGCGCGCGCGGTAGCTTCGGGGCTCTCGGCCTTGTCGTAGGTGCCGAGCATGGCCAGCAGGCGGTTTTGCGCAGCCAGGTAGGCCTTGGTACTCGCAACGATCACGTCCGAGTCCGCTGCGTTACCGTGGAACACCTGAGTCCCTCCCGCGCCATGTTGAGGGTTCACGCGGCCGTCGCTCGCGGACGCGCGCAGGCGCACGCTGGCGTGGCCGAGCGCGTCGATGCCCTCCGTCACGGCGTTGATCGAGTACTCGATGAGCTCGCTCGGCGCCTTGACGATTTCGTCGATGGCGGTGAACACGGCGTGCACCGGTCCGGTGCCCACGGCGGCCTGGACGATGTTCTCGCCGCTCGGTCCGCGGAGCTTGACGGTGGCAGTGGGCATGCCGTTGGAGCCGCACGTAACCTGAACCGCTTCGAGTGAAAAGTACTCGCGCGCCCGACCGACCTCGGACGCCGCCAGCGCTTCCAAGTCAGCGTCTGTAATGCGCTTTTTCTTGTCCGCGAGGACCTTGAACCGCAGAAACGCAGCCTCCAGAGCCTCGCCGTCGAGCGCGTGGCCCAGCTCGCGGAGGCGCACCCCGAAGGCGTGGCGCCCGGAGTGCTTGCCGAGCACGAGCAGCGTCTTGCTCGCGCCGACGCTCTCCGGCGTCATGATCTCGTAGGTTTGCGAGTGCTTGAGCATGCCGTCTTGGTGGATGCCCGCCTCGTGGGCGAAGGCGTTGGCGCCGACGATCGCCTTGTTCGGCTGCACCACCATGCCAGTGCGGAGGCTCACGAGGCGACTGGTGCGGGTGAGCTGAGTGGTGTCGATGCCGGTACGCAGGCCGTACACCGGAGTACGCGTGTGCAGCGCCATCACCACCTCCTCCAAGGAAGTGTTGCCGGCGCGCTCGCCGATGCCATTGATGGTGACCTCCGCTTGCCGCGCGCCGTTGCGGATACCCGCGAGCGCGTTGGCCGAAGCCAGGCCCAGGTCGTTGTGACAATGCACCGAGACGGTGACGTTCTCGATGCCCTTCACGTTCTGCATGATGCCGGCGATGAGCGCGCCGAACTCTTCCGGCACCGTGTAGCCGACCGTGTCAGGGATGTTGAGCGTCGTGGCGCCTGCTTCGATGACGGCCGTGAGCACCTCGTACAGGAAGTCCGGCTCCGTGCGGCCCGCGTCCTCCGGACTGAACTCGATGTCTTCACACAGCGAGCGAGCGAGCGTCACCATCTCGCGGGCACGCGTGACGACCTGCTCTTTGGTCATCTTCAGCTTGTGCTCGCGGTGGATGGGGCTCGTCGCCAAAAACGTATGAATGCGCGGGTGCTTGGCGACCGACACGGCCTCGTGCGCGGTGCGGATGTCCTTCTCCGTCGCTCGCGCGAGGCCGCAGATCACGGGCGGCTCCGTCGCGATGCGGCCCTGCGGCACGTCGTTGCCAATGGTCTCGGCGATCGCGTGCACGGCGTCGAAGTCGTCGGGCGACGCCGAGGGAAAGCCCGCCTCAATCACGTCCACGCCGAGCCGAGAAAGCGCGCGCGCCACCTCGAGCTTCTCTTCGCTGGTCATCGTCGCGCCCGGTGATTGCTCACCGTCACGCAACGTCGTGTCGAAGATGCGTACGTAACTAGGGTCGGGCTTGGTAACTGGACTTGTCATGGTTCCTCTCACTGCTCCGCACTAATGGCGCGAGAGATTCACAAAGAGATCAGGAGGGCACGGAGATTCTAGGGTTCGCGCTGCCGCCGCCGAGCTTGCTCGCGTCTCGTGCGCGCTGCAGGCGCGGCGAACCCAAAAACTCTCGCTCCTTATCTCCTCCCCTCTTTGTGAAAATCATCGGCTCTCATCATTGGCTCGCGGTCGAACGGGAAAATCAGGCGGCCGCGATCGGCTTCAGGTTGGGGCCGGGGTTGACGACCGCCTCCGCCGCTTCACCTCTGCCGCCGCGCGTCATCGCGATCGTACCGGTCTGGACCATTTCCAAGATGCCGAAGGGGGCCAGCATCGTGACGAGGCCGTCGATCTTGTCTTGGGTGCCCGTGACCTCCACGATGAGCGTGTCGGGGTGGACGTCGATGAAGTGCGCGCGGAAGACCTCGCACAGCTTGAAGATGTCCGAACGCTTGTCGGGGGTGGCCTTGACCTTGATCAGGACCATGTCGCGCGAGACGTTCTGCTTGTGGGTGATGTCCTCCACGCTGATGACGTTCACCATCTTGTAGAGGTTCGCCTCGATGCGCACGGCCGAGTCGTCGTTCGCTTCCACGACCATGGTCATGCGCGAGACGCCCTCCTGGTTCGTGCGGCCGACGTTGAGGGAGACGATGTTGTAGCCGCGGCGGCGGAAGAGCGACGTCACGCGGTTCAGGACACCGGGTTGGTCCTCCACGTAAGCGACGAAGGTGTGAGTTTGCGGCGTGCTCATAGCTTGTCCTTCCCCGTCTCGAAGATGGCGTTGTGATTGTCGTCCGTCACGGGCTTGGGGCGGCGAATCATGTTGTCCAGATCCGCGCCCGCCGGCACCATCGGATAAACGCTGTCTTCCTGCTCGACCCGGAAGTCCACGATGCACGTATCCGGGGAGGCTTGCGCAGCCTCTACCGCCGCCTTCACCTCGTCGCGCTTGGTGACACGAATGCCCTTGAGGCCATGCGCCTCCGCGAGCTTCACGAAGTCCGGGCTCTTGATCGGCGTCGCGACGTAGCGTCCGCCGTAGAAGAACTGCTGCCACTGGCGCACCATGCCGAGGTAGCCATTGTTGATGACGGCGATGTTGACCTTGATGCCTTCTTGCGCGCAGGTCGCGAGCTCACAAGCCGTCATCTGGAAGCCGCCGTCCCCGGCTACGACCCAGATCTGGTCGTCGGGACAGGCAAAACGCGCGCCCATCGCGGCCGGCAAAGCGAAGCCCATCGTGCCCGCGCCGCCGGAGGTCACGAGCTTACGCGGGTAGTCGTGCTTGTAATACTGGGCTTCCCACATCTGATGCTGGCCCACGTCCGTCACCACGAGCGCGCGGCCTTGCGTGTAGCGCCAGAGGTCGTGGATGACGTGGGCGGCGAAGAGTCGGCCGTTGTCGGGCAGGTTCGTGATTTCGCGGACGGCGCTGTCGCCCTTTTCGTGCTCGATCTGCGCGACCCACTCGGTGACGTTCACGCCGTCCACGTGGGGGGTGATGAGCCGCAGAATCTCGCGGACGTCTCCCAGCAGCGGCACGTCCACTCGAACGTTCTTGTTGATCTCCGCTGGGTCCAGCTCGACGTGAATCTTCTTCGCGTTGGGCGCGTAGGTCTTCAAGTTGCCGGTGACCCGGTCGTCGAAGCGCATGCCGAGGGCGATGATCAGGTCGGCCTCTTGAATGGCCTTGTTGACCCAAGCTTCGCCGTGCATGCCCATCATGCCCAAGCTGCGGTCGTGCGTGGCAGGAAAGCCGCCCAAACCAAGCAGCGTTTGCGCCACGGGGAATCCCGTTTTTTGGACGAACTCCAGGAGCGCCGCCGTCGCGTTGCTCTTGATGACGCCGTGACCGGAAAACACGATCGGGCGTTTGCTCGCCTTGATGAGCTCCACCGCTTTTGCGATGTCGCTCGGCAGCGGGTGCTTCTCGGGACGGTAGCCGGGCATGCGGACCGGCGACGGATCGTAGCGATACTCCGTGGTCGCTTGCTGCGCGTCCTTCGTGATGTCTACCAGCACCGGACCGGGGCGACCCGAGGCGGCGATATAGAATGCCTTACGGATCGTCGGTCCGATATCAGCGGCCTTGGTCACCAAGAAGTTGTGCTTGGTGATGGGCAGCGTGATGCCGGTGATGTCCACCTCTTGAAAGGCGTCACTGCCGATGAGGTGCGAGCCGACCTGACCCGTGATGGCGACCATCGGGATCGAATCCATCATCGCGTTCGCGATGCCGGTCACCAGGTTCGTCGCGCCGGGGCCGCTCGTCGCGACGCAAACGCCGACTTTGCCCGAAGCGCGCGCGTAGCCGTCAGCCATGTGCGACGCGCCTTGCTCGTGACGCACGAGGATGTGGCGCAGGTGCGGGTAGTCCGTCAGCGCGTCGTAGGCGGGCATGATCGCGCCGCCCGGATACCCGAAGACGGTCTTGACCCCTTCGTTGACCAGGGCTTCCCAGATGACTTGGGAGCCGGTCAGGGTTTTCGGACCGGTCGAGGTGGGTTGGGGCTCGGTAATGCTGTGAAGCGGTGCGGCCACGGCGCGTCTCCTATTTCTGGATGCTGGCTATTGCAGTTGGCGGGGTAAAAAGCAAAAAGCCCCCGGACCTTTTGGGTGCGGGGGCTGCTTGGGGGAACCGTCGTTCCGTCAGCTGGCCGCCGCACCCGAGCTAATAAGCCCGAGCGCGAGGGTAACGACGACAACGACGACACCCACATCCGACTTCACCGACGACGCCAGCTCCGAAGAGCGAGTCGAGCCGATGTAGGTCGAAGCGGACATGAGGTTTTGTAGGGTGCTCCGCGGCCTCCCCTTCGTCAAGCTCGTTTCCGCTTTGGGGGCGCGGTCGAAGCGCCAACTATTGGAATAATCGGCAGAAATTTGGTTCAACCAGCTTGCCGGGGCTCGCCCGCTTCGCTTCCGGTAAGGCCGCGGCCCCGTAAATGAGCGGGGAAACATGCCGTAGTGGCGGCTTCCTCATGTATATCCCGCGCCATGGTGAAGGCGGCGAGGCGCGGGATAATCGGGATCTGGTGCGTAAGTTTGGGCCTTTTGGGGCTGGTGAGCTGCACGCCCCCGACTTCTTTCGAAGGCGAGGCGAAGTTTCCAGGGGGTGTGGATGGGTGCCGGCGACAGTGCGCCGCCCGTCAGTTGGACTTCGGCTCGTTCATCTACATCGGCGAGTACTCCACCGCTTGCGCGTGCCGGGCGGTAACACCGCGCTCCACCGCGAGCAGTAACGAGGCCGATGCTTCAGCGGACGAACAGGCCGCGGTGGCGGCTGGGGTTGCGGGCGCCGAGCTTCAGCGCCGTCGTATCGCGCAACAGCAGGCCCAGGCCGTTCAGGCGGGCGTGATCGGCGGCGGAGTCGGCGCTGTGCCGCGCTGAAGGGGTTTCGCCAGCCGCTCTGTCGGCGCTAAGAGCAGCGCATGGACTCCGCGCTCAGCACGGCGGCGCGCGCGCTCTCGGTCGGCGATCCGCTCGGAGCGCTGAAGCTCGTCGCGCTCCGCAGCGACGCTCCGGCGCTTGCGCTGCGAGGCATCGCCATGGCGCAGTTGGGCGAGCTCACGGCCGCGCGAGGATTGCTGCGTCGCGCGGTGAGCGCCTTCGGCGAAGCGGAGCCGCTCGGTCGTGCACGTAGCGTCGTGGCCGCAGCCGAAGTGGCGCTGGCCCGGCGGGACTTAGGCGCGACCGACCGCGAGCTCGAGTCGGCGGCGCGCTTGCTCGCGCGTCACGGAGACGTGGCCAATTCGGTTCTCGCCCGGCTCGTAGGAGTCCGACGCTTGGCGCTGCTCGGCGAAGTAGAAGCCGCCTCCGTTGCGCTCTCTCGGCTCGACGTCGAGGGAGCTCCGCCCCGCTTGGTAGCGCTCGCCGGGCTTACGGCCGCGGACTTGGCGATGAAGCGGGCCGATGCGGCCGCGGCGTCTCGCGCCCTTTCGGCTGCTCGCCGCGCCGCCCTTTCCGCGCGCATTCCCGCGCTCTTGGCCGAGGTCATCGCCGCCGAGAAACAGCTCGGCGCCCCCGTCGCGCGCGTGCGGGTGGACGGCGCCGAGCACGCGATTTCGCTTTCGGAGCTGCCGGAGCTCATCGGCTCCTCACGGTTGGTCGTGGACGCGTGCCGGCGCGAAGCACGCCTTGGTAAGACCGTCGTGTCACTCGTGAAGCGGCCGTTGCTGCTCGAGCTGCTCGTGGCCCTCGCGGAGCGCGCCCCCAGCGACGTGCCCCGCGAGGAGTTGATCGCGCGAGCGTTCGGCGCGCGCCGCGTCAACGAGTCACATCGTGTCAGGTTGCGCGTGGAGGTCGGGCGCCTACGCCAGCTGCTCGCCGACTTAGCGGAGCTGCGCGCTACGCCGTCCGGCTTCGAGCTTGCGCCGCGCGGCGGTGCGCGCGTGCTCGTGCTGCTCCCGCCGGCGCCGGGTGAGGCGAGCGCCCTGTTGTCGCTCTTGCGCGGCGGCGAAGCTTGGGCCACCTCCGCGCTCGCGGCCGCGCTGGGGAAGAGTCAGCGCGCCGTACAGCGCGCGCTGGGCGAGCTTTCCCAAGCCGGCAAGGCGCAGGCGGTGGGGCAAGGCCGCGCGCAGCGCTGGGTCGCGACGCCTTCGGCCGGAATCGCGACCACGTTGTTACTCGTCGCTCCCGGTACGCTAGGCTAGATGTTCATCGGTGACCAAAACCGCTCCTCGCCCCGCCAAAGCGGAAATCCTCCGAGAATATGGCCCATTTCCTGAGGCCGACTCCGTCGCTGGCGTCACTTTCGACGGCGAGCGCGCCTGGCTCGCTGCGGGCGCGCACCTGCAAGCGTTCGATCCCGAAACGGGTGAAGTGGGCGCGCGCCTACCGGCGGCCGCGGACGCGGGCACCGCATTCGACGGCAAGCATTTTTATCAGATCACCGGCGAGGTCATCCAAAAGCTGGACGCCAAAACCGGCAAGGTGTTGGCCGCGATCCCCTCACCGGGGCAGGGCCGCGACTCCGGCCTCACCTGGGCGGAAGGTGCGCTCTGGGTCGGTCAATACCGCGACCGCAAGATTCACTGTATCGACCCGAACACCGGCGCGATCCTGAAGACGCTGGAATCCGACCGCTTCGTCACGGGCGTCACGTGGGTCGACGGTGAGCTTTGGCATGCCACGTGGGAAGACGAGCAGAGCGAGCTGCGGCGCGTCGCTCCCGATACGGGGGAGGTGTTGGAGCGGCTGGAGATGCCGAGCGGCGCCATGGTGAGCGGGCTCGAGAGCGATGGCGATGGGCGCTTTTTCTGCGGCGGCGGCAACAGCGGCAAGGTCCGCGCCGTGCGGCGACCGAAGAAGCGCTAGCCCGAGCTCTTGTCCCACCACTTGGAGAGGCCACTCGCGCGGCGCGCTTCCTGCGCGTAGTGCGAGGTGTCGTTGTAGAGCATCAAGCGAGCCCGCACCGGATCCTTGAAATCTACGATGTTGAGGCACGCGGGGGCCTGATCCAAGCGGTCACGGTAGCCGCGCGCGTCGAAGCCGAGCAGGCTCGAGAGCAGCAAGCGAATGGTGGCCTTGTGCGACACGACCGCGATGTTCTCGTCCGGGTGCCGCGTGACGATCTCGCGGATTACCGGCAGCGCGCGGGCCATCACGGCCAGGCCCGTCTCTCCGCCGGGGGGCGCGTACGTGAAGGGATCCTCTTCCCACGCGTCGTATTCGGCTTTGTACTGCTCCTCCACCTCTTTGCGGCGCTTCTCCTCCCAGTGGCCGTGCGCGATCTCCTTGAGACCGGGCTCGGGCCTCGGTTCCAACTGCTGGGGGCCGCCGACGAGCCGCGCCGTCTCCATCGTGCGGGAAAGCGGGCTCGCGTAGATCGCGCACAGCTTCGTGCTCGAGAGGCGCTCGCCCAGCCGCGCGGCTTGGGCGCGCCCTTCGTCCGAGAGGGGGACGTCTATCGCCCCCGCAAAGCGATCCTCGGCGCTGAGCGTGGTCGCGCCGTGCCGAATCAGATGGAGCCTGGTGACCATGGAGCGGATGCTCCGCCCGGCGCGCGCCGCTGGCAAGAGCGCACGGCTCAGCCGGCGCGAAGGCGCTCGGCTTCGAGCGCTTCCAGGCATTCTTGGCGCCATTCCGGCTTGCCGTAGCGCGCGCTCGCCAGCACCCCTTGGGCGTGGTCGAACGTGACCAAGTAACGAAGTTTGCAGAGGCGCGCGTCGATGTCGGGCGCGCCTTGGAGCGTCAGCACGCGGCGCGTGAATGCTTCGCCCGCGTCCTCCAACAAGTAGAGGTATTCGTAGTCGGGGTCGCAAAGCTCGCAGTCGCCGAAGTCGATGATGCCGGAGAGCTCACCGCGCGCGGCGTCGAAGAGCCAGTGATCGGGCGACAGATCCGCGTGGATGAAGCGCCGCTCTTCGCGGTAAAACGTCGGCTCCGCCAGGTACTCCTGAAAGCGCCGCTCCACATAGTCGAACACGCCCTGCGGCAAGTCGCTTCGTAGTCCGTGCCACGCGCCGTGTTGCTCAGTCACATCCGCATGCAGGTCCGCTTCCGGCAGGCCCTTCGAGCGTAGGGGCGCGGTGGGCACGGATTGCAGCTCGGTGATGAGCCGGGCGATCTGCACGGCTACGCGCTCCTGTGTCGGCTCATCCAGCTCGCTCGGTCCGCTCA
>JAQSWN010000207.1 GCA_029266615.1 Polyangiaceae bacterium | reverse complement strand
CGCGCTGCCCGGACCAGGGGCGAACAGCACGCTCGCGAACGGCACCGCGAGCAAGAACGACTCCAAGGACCCGAAAACGCCGCCTTTCGGCTTCACTGCGCCGAGCCCGGTCGTGAGAAACGCCACGTAGACCACGGCCGAGGCATAGATCGCGACCGCGGTGAGCGAGGCGGTCAGCCGCCAGGCGAGCTCGGTCCAGAAGGAGGGCTCGTGGCGTAGCACCAGCAGCACGAGAAGAAGCGGCGCGGCGACGGAGAGCAGGAGCACCCGCAGCGCGTGGGCCTTGCTCGCCAACGTGTCACTTGGCGAGATCGGCAAAGCGCCGAGCAGTGGACGGGCCAAGGTGTCCCGTGTGGCGCCGCGCGTCGCGCGTTGCATGCCCAGTGAGCTCACCAATTGGAGAGTGAGCAGCGCCGCCATGTTCCACACCAGGCCGAGCCCCTTGCCGGGGACCTGCTCCGTTTGCGTCCAGGCGGCGAGACCGATGAACAGCGCGCTGAGAGCCGTCACGAGCGGCGCTTGCAGCAGTCCGCCCGGTTCGCGGCGGTTCAAGATCCGCTCGAGGCGAGCCATGTCCGCGCCGCGGCTCAGAGCCGAGCGCGTCGCGCCGGGGCGCACGGGCTCGGAGAGCTCGTGCCGCGCTTCCAGCTGGAAGAAGGCGGCTCCCAGCAGCGCGGCGGCGCCGTAAACCACAGCCGTGACGAGCCAGGTGCGTTCACCGAGTAGCGCTCCTCCCAGCGCGTCGCCGAAGAATGGGCGCGGTAGCCAGCTGCGCGCCTGCCCGCTCTGGAGCAGCAACAGTCCGGCGAGCATCGGTACCGCCGACAGCCAGCTCACCCGCGAAGCGGCGTAGGGCGATAAAATGAGCTTGAGCACCTTGCCCAAGCTCGCGCCCATGAGCGCAAAAGACGAGAACAGGCCGATTCCGAGCACGACCGCGCCGACGAGGCTCTGCTCCGGCGAAAGCTCGGCGTGAAGGGTGATGGCGAGCCCCAACGCGAGCGGCAGCATGAGCCCGGCTTGCGCAAGCGTGAGCACGAGCTTGGACAGCCGTGAAAGCGGCAACAGCTCCAGCAGCTCGCTCTTCAGTGGCTGAGTCGGCATACGGGCGGACGGCATCTCGAGCGCGAATGTCGTCGCCAGCACGAATAGCCCCGCCCCGATCCCAGCCCAGGTGGCGGCCCAGGATGGCTGGGTGGCGTGGGCGATGGACAGGCCGCTCGTAAACCCGAAATTGTAGATGAGCGCAGCGAAGACGAAGCGCATGAGCACGGCCGACACGCCCCGGGACGGCTCCGGTTTGCGCCCGCCTCGCACGCGCGGCCCCATGCGGTACCAGCTGCGCAGCACGAGCAAGCCCATCGCGCGGAGCTCTTGCCAGGCTCGCATTTACGCTGCGACCAGCTTCAAGAAAGCGTCCTCCAGTGACGCCTCGACGCCCAGCTCGGCGGCGAGCCGCGCGTCACCGGGGGAGCCGTCGAAGATGAGGCGGCCGTGATCCATGAGCACGACGCGCGTGCAAAGCTTGTCCGCCATCTCCAGCAGGTGCGTGGAGAGTACGACCGTGACGCCGCCCTGCGCGAGCTGCTGCAAGTGCCGACGGATCTTCACCGCCGAAGGCGGGTCCAACCCGTTCGTCGGCTCGTCCAAGAGGAGGAGCCGTGGCGTGTGCGCCATGGCCACCAAGAGCGCCAGCTTCTTCTTCATGCCGAGCGAATAGCCCGCGACGAAGCGATCCAGATCCGCGCCGAGCTCCAGCACGTCGATCATCGGACCGAGATCTTCGAGCACGCGGCTCGGCGCGCCGCCGCGCACGTGCGTAACGAATTCCAGCGTTTCACGCCCCGTCAAAAAGTCGTAGAACGACGGCTCGTCCGGGCTGTAGCCGACGCGCTGCTTGATCGCCACGGCGTGGGTCGTCGAGTCCAAGCCGAGCACGGAGGCGCGGCCCTCGGAGGGGCGCAACATGCCGAGTAAGATCTTGAGCGTCGTGGTCTTGCCGGCGCCGTTCGGCCCCAATAGGCCGACGATTTCGCCAGGCGCAAGCTTCAGCGAAACGTGATCCACCGCGAGGTGCGAGCCGAACCTCTTGACCAAACCTTCCGCTTCTAGAACCCAGCCGTGCGGCATGGTGGCGACGATACACTAGCGTGGCTAGAGCCGCCCGAGCGCGGTGCCCAGCTCCTGCGCGGCGTCTTTCGCCACGACGTCCCCGTGGCCGGGCACGACGTGGCTGAGGCCGGGCGACGCGGCTAGCTCCTGCAGGTGGGATTTGAGCGCGGCTGCGTCTTTCATCATGACCCAGCGCATGAAGCGGGGGATGGAGAGCACGCCCGTCGGCGCCATGGCAAAGCCGCTGAAGCCTCCCGTAGGGGCCATGTTGAGCACCGCGTCGTTGAAGACGAGCGCCGTCTGCCCGCCGCTCCGCACACGCAGCGCGCCTTCTCGCTCCTTCAAACCGCGCAAGTGGAACAGCTGCACGTCCGCGTCCGGCGGCATCTCGTCCAAATGGCCCGAGACCTTGACGACCTCGCTCACCTTTTTGCGCGCGGTTTGGGGACAGAGTACGTCTGCCTTCGGGTAGCGCTGCTGGTAAATCGTCGAATCCATGCGGTGGAACGAGTTGGGCACCACGACGTACGCGGGCGTGCCCCAAGCTTCGAGCTCTCGCATCTCGCTTTCACCCAACGCCATCGGATTGTGGATGACGAGCTTGCCGTCCGCCCGGCGAGCCACCGTCATGCGGCGCTGGTTACCGCTCGGCATCTTGCCGGAGACGCTCCATAAGTTGGATGAATGCTTTTCAATCGGGTCATGGGGCAGCACCGTCCAGCTCGTGAAGCATTTGGCCATTGGCTGAGTGCTTAGAGCATGTGCGCGGAAATGTAAGCCCCAAGATCTGTTAACTTACGTTGACATGCTCGACGCCGCCCCCACCCCGCACCTGCTGTACGGAACGGCCTGGAAAGAGGAGCGCACGGAGTCGCTCACGGCGCTCGCATTGTCGCAGGGCTTTCGCGGCATCGACACCGCCAATCAGCGTAAGCACTACTATGAAGCCGCGGTGGGCGCGGCGGTCACGGCCGCCATTGCACGCGGCGCGGTGTCGCGCGCGGAGCTGTTCCTGCAGAGCAAGTTCACCTTCCAGAGCGGGCAAGACCATCGGCTGCCGTACGATTCGGCCGCGTCCGTCGCCACGCAAGTGCAGCAGTCGTTTCGGAGCTCGCTCGAGCATTTCTCCACGGACTACTTGGACTCCTTCGTGCTCCATGGCCCAAGCTCGCGTGACGGCTTGAAGGATGACGACGTCGAAGCGTGGCGTGCGCTAGAAGCGCTGGCACAATCCGGAAAGGTGCGGTTCATCGGCGTCAGCAACTTCAGCCTCGCGCAGCTAGAAGAGCTGCTGAAGCTTTCGCGCCTCCCGCCGCGGTTCTTGCAAAACCGCTGCTACGCGCGAACCGGCTGGGACCGAGCCGTGCGGCGCGTGTGCGAGGAGCACGGGGTCGTGTACCAAGGCTTTTCGCTCCTCACCGCTCGTGGTTTGGACTAAATTTGCTGAAGGATTTCGGGCTCTCGCTCGCACATCACGGCATAGTCGCAGCGGTGACAATCCACGGACGTGCTTCGGGCGATGGTCCCCGATGCGACTGAACGACTTTCCGGCGCGCTGCACTTGAAATCATTGCCGAAATTTAGTTCCTTCTGCGACTGCGACCTGAGTCTACAGAGTGCCTCTTCTTCGAGGCGAACGCTTTTTCGCGCGACGAGCGAGAGCGCCGCGCGGAACGAGTAGCGGTCGCTTCCATCGCTAACTCGATTCCGTATCGAGCCGGGCCGCGGCGACTTCTCGCTCCGGCGATTCCGCGGTCCGTACGCGCCGGCCGCCTTCGAGCAGTAGATGTGATCAATCCCAAGACGGGTTTTACGCCACAACCGCAGCATTCAGGGACACGCCCTCGCGCTGCACTAGACTAGACGCGCTGGTCCGTGCTCGGCTTTTCCCAGAGGTTGAGCTTGCCTTCACGGGCGTACTTGTCGATGTCGGAGAGCTCGTCCGCGGAGAAGGTGAGGTTCGCCAGCGCGCCCACATTTTCTTTGAGTTGCTCGGGGGTGCTCGCGCCGATGAGCGTGGTCGTGACGCGGGGATCCTTGAGCACCCATGCGAGCGCCATTTGAGCCAGGCTTTGGCCACGTGCTTTGGCGATGTCGTTCAGCGCGCGAACGTTCGCGAGGTTTTCTGCGCTCAAGTGCTCCTTCTTCAGGCTCCCCCCGCCGGGGCGGTTGATACGCGCATCTTCCGGAATACCGCCCAGGTACTTGTCCGTGAGCAGCCCCTGAGCGAGCGGGCTGAACGCGATGCAACCGACGCCTTCACGACCGAGCGTATCCAGCAGACCTTGCTCGGGCCAGCGGTTGAGCATGCTGTACGAAGGTTGATGGATGAGCAGCGGCACCTTCCATTCCCGCAGAAGCCGTACCGCTTCTTCCGTCTTGCCCGCTGAATATGAGGAAATGCCGACGTACAGCGCTTTGCCTTGCTGCACGGCCGTCGCGAGCGCGCTCATCGTCTCTTCCAGCGGCGTGTCCGCGTCGAAGCGGTGCGAATAGAAGATGTCCACGTAGGTAAGGCCCATGCGCTTCAGGCTTTGATCCAAGCTGGCAAGGACGTACTTGCGGCTGCCGCCGCCGGACCCGTACGGCCCCGGCCACATGTCCCAGCCCGCTTTGGTGGAGATGACGAGCTCGTCCCGGTAGGGCGCGAAGTCTTGCTTCAGCAGCGTGCCGAAGTTCAGCTCCGCGCTGCCGTACGGCGGCCCGTAGTTGTTGGCCAAGTCGAAATGGACGATGCCGAGGTCGAAAGCGGTGCGTAGGAGCGTGCGCTGCTTCTCGAGCGGAGTGGTGTCGCCGAAATTGTGCCAAAGGCCTAGCGACAGCGCCGGTAGCTTCAAGCCGGACTTGCCGCACTGACGCAGCAGCATGGTGTCGTAGCGACTGGGAGCGGCGACGTAGCTCATGAAGACACGCAGTAGCACCGCCGCGCCATGCGTCCACCGACGGCTTCGCAAAGTCGTCGGCTAGCAGCGCGGGCTCGGGGACGTTCAACGAGCGGCTACGCGACAGCTCATGGCGCGAGTGGGGGCGACTTCACGAGCGCGGCGCGGAACGCCTCGGTCAGCCGCGTCACCTCCGCTTCGTCGCTCATCACCTCGCCCGCTTTGGCGGCACGCTCCAGATCGAAGACGGCCCAGCCCTTCGCTTCCTTGGGCATTTCCGCGAAGCGTGGCACGAGGTGGCCGTGAAAGTGCGGCGAGCTCTCGCCCATGGCCGCGGTGTAGATGCGAAGCGCCCCCGTGACCTCCAGGAGCACGCGCTGCAAGTGACACCACGTGGGACCAAAGCTCGCGACCTCGCGCTCGTCGAAGTGCGCCGGGCCGGCTACATGCCGACGCGCCACCATCATCATCCAACCCGGCACGCCGCTCGGCGCATCGATGGGCCGCACGTGCCAGAGCTCGTTCTCGAACACGGGCGCTAGCTTGCTCAATGCGAGCTTTTGGCAGATTCCGCAGGCGGCGTCGGACGAGGGCGAAGGCATGCGCTCACTTTAGGGGAGGTGCGCTGGTGGTGTCAGCGTTTGCGCTTCTTCTTGCGCTTCTTCTCAGCCTTCTTGGCGGTGAGCTTTTTCGCCTTCTGCTTCGCCTTTTTTGGTGCTTGGCGCGCTTCTTCACGTTCGGGCTCAGCCTCGGCTGACGCTTTCTCCGTTACCTCGGGGGTCGGTTCCGGCGCCGGGGGCGGTATCAACGGAACGAAGGACGGCGGCTCTTCCTCGAGCTCGGTGGAGTCGAGCCAGATTGTCGATCGATCGCCTTCGGAAGGCTCCTGCGGCTCCGTGACTGCGGCCGGAGCCTTCACCACGACCGGCACCGACGGCGCGATGGGAGGCGCCGAGCGTTTCGGCTGCACGGTGAAGCGCTTCAAAAGCGACGCGGCCGCTTGCCACGCGACGGCGAGCGCGCTCTTTCGTTCGGGCGTTTCGAGCGAGTTCACTTCGCGCACGCCCGAAACCGCCTGGGGCGGTGGCAACGACTGACCCCGCAGTGCTGCCGCCAACGCCTCGTAAAACTCGTTCGCGGTTTGGTAGCGGTCGGCGGCCTCCACCGCCAGCGCGCGACTCACCCAGGTATCTACGGAGGGCGGCAGGTCTTCTCGAAACGCGACCAAGCTCGGCCTCGGACCGCTGGTGACGGCGGTCATTTTACCGATCAGGTCAGGGGCTTCGAACGGTAACCTCCCGGTCAGCCAGCGGTAAACGATGACGGCGAGCGCGAACAAATCCGCGCGGCCGTCCAGAGCGGTCGAGTTGCCGCGCCACGTTTCCGGCGCGATGTAGCTGGGAGAGCCCATCACCATGCCCAGCGCCGTGAGCGGGGCCGCGGATTTCATCCGCGACAACCCGAAGTCCAGTAAGCGCACCCCGGGGTCGTCGTCCTTGGTGAGGAAGATGTTGGCGGGCTTGATGTCGCGATGAACGATGCCGAGCTCGTGCGCGCGCTGCAACGTCTGGGTGAGGGGCTTGAGCACGTCGAGCAGTTGCTCCGGGCTCGGGCGGTGACCGGAGCCCTCCCAGAGCGATAGCTGCTTCTCCAGATCGCAGCCGTCCAACCACTCCATCACCAGGCACGGTGCGCCGCTCTCCAGCCGGCAAAGGTCGATGGCCGTGACCGCGCACGTGCCGGACAAGGCCACGAGCGCCTGCTGCTCTCGAAGCATGCGCTCGACCACGTCCGCGTCGCGCCCCGCCTCCGGCGACAGCATCTTCAAGGCCACGTGATTGCCGGTGTGGAGGTCGAGGCCGCGGCACACCATTCCGTACCCACCGCGACCAACGACCTCGCCTACTTCGTACCGCTCGGCGGCGAGCCAACGAGACTCCTGCATGCCGAGCCGCAGTATAGAGCGCAACCGTGGCGCCCCACGACCGCCGCCTCAGGCGAGACCGTTTTGTCGGCCGCCTCCCCTGAAATTGCGCCTTTCCGGGGCCCTAGCCCGGCATGAGGGTTGCTACCTGAGGGCTCGTGGAACCTCGAGCCGTCACCAAGACCGTGGAAACCCAGCGTGCCAGGTCCAAGACCAAGGCCGTGTCAGACGTGCCCTGGGCGCGCTTCGGCAACTTGGGGCTAGGGATCTGGCTGCAGTCCTCGGTCTTTCTCTGGCCTCACAGCGACGGTGCGCGCCTCAGCGCTTGGCTTCCGGGCTTGCTCGTCTCGGTCATCGCGCTTCTCTCCCTCGGCGCCCCCCCGATGCGCTGGCTCAATGCGTTCCTCGCCATGTGGTTGATTCTATGGACCATGGCCGGCGCGAGCAGCGAGCCGTTGACCTACCTCAACGGCATCGTGTCTGGACTTTTGGTTCTCATCCTATCGGCTATCCCTTCGAAGACCTCGGAAGCCGAAGTGCGAGACTGATTGAGCGCACGTAGCCACGTGTTAGCCTAGGGCGGATGGCGAGCGAACCGCGCCTAGTCGACGAGCTGCTGGAGCTGACGACTAGCAGCAGAAACCGCCAAGAGTATGAAGCGGCTCGGCTCGAGTGCTTACAACGCGCTCTGGGTTTCGAGGCGCTCTACGTCGGCGCGGCCGCGCCTGAAGAGCCGCGTGCGGAGCCTTCGGTCGCGGGCGTGAACGAGCGAGTCGTTGCCGATTGTGAGCAGCACGCGGATCGCTACTGGCGCGATCTCTTCCGCTTGAACGCGGCCGCGGCGCTCGCGGGAGGAGCCGTGTGCGACCACGAAGCATTCAGTGCGGCGGAGCGCGATCGCATGCCGTTCTATCAGGAGGTAGTCGCACGGCACGGCATTCAGGCGACCGGGCTTTCCGTGCTCAAGCTGCACGGCGTGACCATAGGCTGCGCCTATTTCGGCCGAATGACGCGCGGGGCAAGATTCGGCGACGAGCTCGCGAAGATCAGGCCCGCTCTTGGGGTGCTGGCGCTGGGCAAGAAGCTGTACGAGCTGCCGACGCGCTCGGCTGGGTCCGAGCTGTTCGCGCCTCCGCTGACGGAGCGCGAGCAGGACGTCCTCTGGCACCTGACGCGTGGCGCCACCAATGCGCAGATCGCGCGGAGGCTGGGTACGTCGCCCAGCACCGTCAAAAATCAGGTGTCGTCAATTCTGGCGAAGGCGGGGGTGGAGAACCGCACGGAGCTGGTCTACCTGGCGACCCGCACGGTTGCGGATCTTCAGGCGGTGACGGCCGCCAAATAGTCGTGCGGCGAGGCGTGCTTCATTCGCACGCCCCGCCGTCACGGTTCTCACTTCACTCCGTCACGTGGCTCACGACGCCAGCGCCGACGGTGCGGCCGCCTTCGCGCATGGCGAAGCGCATGCCCACTTCGAGCGCCACCGCGTGACCGAGCTCGAACTCGACCTCCGCGCGCTGACCAGGACGGAGCAGACCGTCTGCGAGAGACAGCTTGCCCGGAACGTCCGACGCACCGAAGTAGAATTGCGGGGTGTAGCCGGAGCCGCACGGCGTCTTCCGGCCGCCCTCTTCGGAGCTGAGCAGGAAGATCTCCGCGCGACCCTTGAGGTGAGCGCTGACGGAGCCGCGCAGGCTCAAGGTTTGGCCTCGCACGACCTCGTCGCGCCCTACACCGCGGAGCAAGAGCCCTACGTTGTGACCCGCGACCGCCTCCGGGACGTCCCGATGAAACTCCTGGATGCCGGTAACGACCACCGCGCGCGCCGCGTCGCGACCCACGACCTCGACCTCTTGGCCGAGCGAGAGCACGCCGCGCTCGACCCGACCCGTCACGACGGTGCCGCGACCCGGGATGGTGCAAACGCCTTCGATTGGCATCAAGAACGGGGAGCCGAGATCGCGCGCGGGGACCTTTACGTGCTCGTCCAGAGTCCGCACCAGCTCGGCGATGCCGCGCACGCTCGGATCCTCGCGCTCGCCCTTTTCGGCCGCGCGCAGCGCTTGCAACGCCGAGCCGCGCACGAAGGGCGTGCCCTCGTAACCATATGTTTGCAGCATCTCCCGCACCTCGAGCTCGACGAGCTCGAGCAGCTCGGGATCTGCGACGTCGACCTTGTTGACGAACACGACCAAGTGCTCCACGCCGACCTGGCGCGCGAGAACCACGTGCTCTCGCGTCTGCGGAGCGAGGCCTTGCGAGCCGTCCACCAGCAAGACGGCGCCGTCCATCTGCGAAGCACCCGTGATCATGTTCTTCACGTAGTCGGCATGACCCGGGCAGTCGATGTGCGCGTAATGACGATGCGGCGACTCGTACTCGACGTGCGAGGCGTTGATCGTGATGCCACGGGCCCGCTCTTCCGGGGCATTGTCGATCTCATCGAAGCGGCGTGCTTTACCGCCGTACAGCAAGGACGTCACTTGCGTGAGCGCCGCCGTGAGCGTGGTTTTGCCGTGGTCGACGTGACCGATGGTTCCAACGTTGATGTGCGGTTTGATGGACATACCTGTTCTTTGCTTTCCTCCTGCCGGTGCTCCGAACACCGCTGGATCTGGGGGGGGCTGAAAACTGTGCGAACAAAAGCGAAAACCCCTCGGGCAAGGCGCCGGAGGGGTCCGCTATAACGCTGAGATTTCAGCTAGTTATATGCGCGGGTCCGGCTTGCCTAAGGCGAACGAGTCCGACGACGCTGCCGAGAGCAGCGACTCGAACGAGCCCGACGATAGGGAGACCACGAAGCGCATGCCGCACATCATAGGCATTTTCGCGCCCACCGCAAGCGGGTGGGCGGCTCACTGCCGCCGGTGGCATTCTCACGTTTGCCAAGTCGCCTCCCGGCGCGGCTCACGCTCACCTAGCTGCTGCGCACGCTGCGCACGAGCGTCTCCAGAACGACCAAGAGCTCGTTCGGATCGATTGGCTTGGCGAGGTGCATGTTGAAACCGGCGCGCAGCGCGGCAGTGCGGTCCTCCACCCGTGCGTACGCGGTGAGGGCGAGCGCGGGGATGCGCCGCACGCTGTCGTTCGGTAGCTCGCGCACCTTGCGCACGAACGTGTAGCCGTCCTCCCCCGGCATGCCGATGTCCGAGATGAGCAAGTCGAACGGGTCTTGCGCCAGCGCGGCCAAGCCTTCCCGCACGGAGCCGGCGGTCGTGACGCGGGCCGAGCATTGTTCGATCACGAATTGCAGCAGCGCGCGCGTTTCGGGCTCGTCGTCGACGACCAGCACGTGGAGCCCGCTCAGCGCGGCCGGCGCCTCGAACGTCGGCGGAGCGTCTAGGGATGAACTGGCGGGGCTCGGCTGCGGGAGCGACTCTGCGCGCAGCGGCGCGACTGGCAGCCGCACGATGAAGGTGGCGCCGAGCTCGCGTCCATCACTGTGCGCGGTCACTTCTCCGCCGTGCAGCTCGACCAGGGCGCGAACGATGGCGAGCCCCAGTCCCAATCCGCCGGCTTGCCGGGTAAAGCTCTGGTCGCCTTGGCGGAAGCGATCGAACACGTGCGGCAAGAACTGCGGATCGATACCTTGGCCATTGTCGGCGACGGCTACCTCGACGAAGGAGCGCTCACGCCGCAAGCGGATCTGCACTCGTCCACCTTTGTGGGTGAACTTGATGGCGTTGGAAAGCAGGTTCCACACGACCTGCTGCAGGCGGTCCGCGTCACCCACGATGGTGGCGTGCGAGTCCAGCACCGGCTGCAGCTTGATCTGTTTAGCCTCCGCCGCGAGGCGGAGCGCGTCGATGGCGGCCTCCACCACCCGCACCATTTCGAGCGGGCCCACGCTGATCACGAGCTTGCCCTGCTCGATGCGGGAGAGGTCCAGCATGTCTTCCACCAACCGAGCCTGCATGCGCGCGTTGCGCTCGATGGTCTCCAGCGCGCGCTCGTAGTTTTCCTTCGGCACGGCGCCGGTACGGAGCAGGCGTGACCAGCCGACGATGGCGTTGAGCGGCGTGCGCAGCTCGTGGCTCAACGTGCTCAAAAACTCGTCTTTGGCGCGGTTGGCGCGCTCCGCGGCGTTGCGCAGGCCGTCCACCCGCTGTCGCGCGAGCACGCTGTCCGTGACCTCCGTCGCCACCAAAATGAGGCCGTCCGTCTTGCCGGCGCTGTCGAAGATGGGCTGCGCGACGAAGGAAAAGTAGCCCTCGGTCACCTTACCGTGTCGCACCAGGGAGACGGGGCGCTCGTCGACGCGCAGCACCTCTCCGGCCTGAAAGGCGCGCTCGACTTCGCCCACCACTTCGAACGCGCCGGCTTCTGCGAACGCCTCGCGCAAGGATTGACCGATGAGGCCGCTGCGCGCGACCATCTCACAGTAGGGCGCGTTCGCGACCTCGAAGCGCAGGTCTGGTCCGGACAGAACCGCCACTGGCGTCGGCGCTTGCATGAAGATATCGAACAAGCGCTGGCGTTGCCGCTGCGCCTCGGCGCGCAGCCGCGCGATCTGCAGGTGGGTCGCGACGCGCGCCAGCAGCTCCCGCGCGGAGAAAGGCTTGACCAGGTAGTCGTCGGCGCCGGCCTCCAAGCCCTCCACGCGCGACTCTTCGCCCGCGCGCGCTGAGAGCATGATGACGGGCAAATCGCGCGTCTCGGGATTTGCTCGTAGCTCACGCAACAAGCCGAAACCGTCGAGGTTGGGCATCATCACGTCCGTGAGCACCAGGTCCGGAGCGCGCTCTTTTACGGCGGCGAGCGCGTCCACGCCGTCCGCGACGGAGACGACGCTCCAACGCTCGCGCAGCAGGCGCGACACGTAGTCGCGCATGTCCGCGTTGTCATCGGCAACGAGCAGGCGCGTCGCGTGGTCGCGCTCGGCGTCCCCGCGGACCGCGGATGCCGGCCCAGACTCCGTGAGCGCGCTGAGCCGCTCGGAGGAGCCATCACCGGGCAGCCAGCGGAAGGCTTCCTGCACGAATGGCGCGGCGCCGGTCGCGGTGGAGGCGAGCGCGCGTGGCGCCGCGACGCGGTCTTGCGGTAAGTGAGCGCTGCCGCGCGGCAGCCGAACGGTGAAGGTGCTGCCGACGCCTTCCTCGCTTTCGGCGCGGATGCTCCCGCCGTGAACGCGCACGAGCTCGTGCACGAGGGCAAGCCCGATGCCCGTGCCTTCGTGAGTGCGCGAGCGTGCCCCATGCACCCGATGGAAGCGCTCGAAGACGTGCGGCAGCTCGGCGGCGGGAATGCCGGTGCCGGTATCCGCGACGCGCAGCTCGATCGCGTCGTCCACCGGTTCGAGGAATACCGAGACACTTCCCGCGAACGTGTACTTGAGCGCGTTCGAGAGCAGGTTGAGCACTATCTTCTCCCACATGTCGTGGTCGACGTAGGCCGGCTCCGGCAGCTCCGCGCACTCGACACGGAGCGTGAGCCCGGCGCGCTCCAGCGCGGAGCGGAAGGCGCTGGCAAGATCGGACGTCAGCGCCCCGAGCTGGGTCGGCTCGAACGAAGCTTGCATGCGCCCCGCTTCGATACGCGAAAAGTCCAGGAGAGAATTGACGAGCTTCAGCAAGCGCAGCGAGCTGCGATACGCCGTGTCCAGGTTCTCGCCGGACAAGACGCGCGTCGGAGAGCGTAGCGCGTCTTCGATTGGGCCCAGCATCAACGTGAGCGGCGTGCGAAATTCGTGGCTCACGTTGCTGAAGAACGTCGTCTTGGCGCGATCGAGCTCGGCGAGCTCTTCGGCGCGCTGGCGTTCCCGCTCGTAAGCTTCGGCGTTGGCGATGCTGCCGCCGATCTGGCCCGCGACGAGGTCGAGGAAATCCGCGTAGGCGCCGTCGAACAAGCGATAGCGGTTGAGGCCGACCACCAGCATCGCCGCGGTACCGGTCGCGCCGCTGGCCGCGATGGGCACCAGCGCCGCGGTCGTGGGCGGCAGGTCCCACGCGCCTTTCGGCAATTCACCGAAACGCTCCTCCAGGTCGTTCACGACGAGCGATTTTTGGGCTCGAAATACCGAGCCCAATGGCCACCGCGAGTCATCGTCCAACCGCACGCTTTCGGGGGCGGCCGAGTGCGCGGCCTCGATCCCGCTCCGCCCGACGAGGGTTGCGGTGCCGCTCGCCTCCGAGATGAGGTAGACGAGCGCAAACGGCAGATCCCGATTGGAGGCGGCCAGCGTTCGCGCGGCTTGCGCACACGCATCTGCAGCCGTGCGAGCCTCCGCGGTGCGCCCCAGCTCGCTCAGAGTTTTGAGTTGGCGTTGACCGATGATGCGCGGCGTGTCGTCCGTGTTGGCGCAGATGATGCCGCCGACGGTGTCGTCGTCGTTCGGCGCCGGGCTGTATGAGAAGGTGTAGTAGGTCTCCTCCGGGTAGCCGTTGCGCTCCATGATGAGCAACAAGGCTTCGTCGTAAGTGCCAGTGTTGTCGCGCATCGCCGACAACGCGCGCGGCTCGATCTCGTTCCAGATTTCTCGCCACACCTCGCGCGCGGGCTGGCCCAGCGCCACGGGGTGCTTACCGCCTACGATCCCCCGGTAGGCGTCATTGTAAAGGTTGACCAGCTGGGGCCCCCACCACACGAACATGGGCTGGCGGGAGGTGAGGATGATGCGCACGCAGGTGCGGAGGCTCTTGGGCCAGGTGTGCGGCGGGCCGAGCGGAGAGCTCGTCCAATCCTTGCTACGCATGAGCTGGCCGAGCTCCCCGCCACCTTCCAGGAACGGGAGGCGCTCGACGTCGATGAGGTCGGAGACGCCGTTCGGTTCGAGGTTCACCTCCGTCCTCTACCGCAGCGGCTAGGCCGGAGGGTGTTGCACTTTGCTGCGGATCCGCGCCGGAAACGGGGGCGCGGACGCCCCGCGAGTCAACGCCACCTCTCCCGCTGCGTACCAGCCCTGCCGCGCCGCCCACGCCCTTCGTCGTGATCGCGTTGCCAAGATCTGGGCGTGTCGTCATCGGAGCGCCTCCGTGCGCTGCCTAAAAGGCTCCCCAGGAGCCATCACATGTTCGAACGACGCTTTTCCTCCATTTTGGGCGCGGCCTTGTCCCTCTTTTCGCTTGCAGGTTGCAGTGGCGCCGACGGCGACGCACCCGTCGAAGGCGGCGAGGAGGTGGAGACCGTGGGCAGCCTCGAGCTCATGCTCGGCAACGTCCCCGCGGACGCCGCTTGCCTGCAGGTAACGATCACCGGTTCGCGCACGGTTTCCAAGAGCTTCGACCTCACGCCCAACACCAACCCGAAGCTCACCGTGAGCGCGCTGCCGGTCGGGGCCGTGAAGGTGGACGCCAATGCCTACTCGAGCAAGTGCTCGAAGGTGACGTCCAGCAGCGTGGCGAGCTGGGTTTTGGAGAAGACCCTCACCGCTCGCATCGACGACCTGGAGGTGGCGAAGATCCTCCTCAAGCTCGTCCGCAACGGACGCGGTGAGGTCATCGTCGATTGGGAGGCTCCGCCCTGGTTCTCGTCGTCGACCAAGCCGCTGGACCTAGCCATCATCGGCGATACGCCCTACGGGGCCGCGCAGATCGAGGACTTTCCCAACTTGCTCGCCTCGATCGCGGCGGACCCGCGCGTCTCGTCCGTGGTGCATCTCGGCGACATCAAGAACGGCAGCAGCCGCTGCGATGACTCGTACTTCGCGCAGGTTTTGGCCGGCTTCTCGACGTTGACCATCCCCCTCGTCTTCACCCCCGGTGACAACGAGTGGACCGATTGCCACCGCGCCAACAACGGCGCCTACGACCCGTTGGAGCGACTGGACGCCCTGCGCAAGGTGTTCTTCCCGGTGCCGGGCCTGGCGCTGGGCGGCGGCTTCAAGCAAGTGTCCACGCAGGCGGACGACGCCGGCTTCGAAAAGTTCGTGGAGAACCAGCTCTGGTTCGACGCGTCGGTCGCGTTCGGCGTCGTGCACGTGGTCGGCAGCAACGACAGCACCCCGGCTTGGTACGCGGACGACCCGACGGGCACCAAGGTGGACGACCCGGCGCGCCGCACCGCGGAGCGCGCCCAGCGCAACACCGCCACGTTAGCGTGGCTGGATCGCTTGTTCGACGTTGCGGTCGGGCAAAATGCGGCCGGTGTCGTCATCATGATGCAGGCAGACATGTTCGACGCCTTCGCGGTGGCGAACAATGTGCCCCTCGACGCGTTCGATACGATCGTGCAGAAGATCGCGACGCGTGCGAAGGCGTTCGGCAAGCCGGTGCTGCTCTTGGAGGGTGACTCGCATTTCTTCATCGCCGACAAGCCACTCGAGAGCGGCAACCCGCTTCACAAAGTCACGATATCCGTGCCGAACCTGACGCGCATCGTCGTGCAGGGCTCGACCACGACGCCGCGCACGGAGTGGCTGCGCCTGCACGTGGATCCTTCCACGCCGGCCGTCTTCAGCTGGGAGCGCAACGCGCGTTGAAGCGGCGCACCTTCGCGCTATTGCTTGCCGCGCCGTTCGTGGCGGGCTGCGGCAAGCGGGATCGAGGCGCGGTGCTCGAAAGCTTGGTGCGGGAGGTCGTGGCCGAGATGGCGCGCGACCTCTCGCAGCAAACGGGCGAGCTGCACGCAGCCGTGATGGCGCTCGACAAGGAACCGAGGGTGGTCACCCTCGAGCACGCCCGCGAGTGTTTCGGGACCTCAGCGCTTTCATGGAAGCGCGCGCAGGCGTTCCGCAGCGGGCCGTTCGTCAGCAGCCAAGCCTTTCCGCGCGCCGCGTTTTGGCCTGCGAGCAGGGCCGCCATCGACGCCGCGCTGGCCGCGCCGCGCGTGGACGAGCAGCTGGTGGAGGGGTTGGGCGTGGACGCACGCGGCCTTTGGGCCCTGGAGTATGCGCTCTTCTCGCCCCGCGCGGACGCG
>JAQSWN010000206.1 GCA_029266615.1 Polyangiaceae bacterium | reverse complement strand
GGTCAAGCCTGGGAGCAGCTCTTCAAAGCCACGGACGAGGCTCTTTACGCCTCCAAACGCGGAGGTCGCAACCGCGTGACGATCTGGACGCCGCGCCTGAGCGGCGCCGCGGCGTAGGCGCTCAGCTTAGCTCGGCGCAACGGCAGCGACCGCTCACCAAGCCGGCTCGGGCAGCCGGGTGAAGACGTCGCGAACACCTTCGCTCCACGCGCCGCGCAGGGCGGTGAAGTAGGCGTCCCCTTGCTCGACGCGGCGCCGACGCGTGACGCGGAGCGAACCTTGCTCGTAGCACAGAAGATCGATGGGGAGCCCGACCGAGAGGTTACTGCGCATGGTCGAGTCGAACGACAGCAGCACGCACTTGGTGGCGTCCGACAGGCTCGTGGTGCGCGTGATCACTCGATCCAGGATTGGCTTACCGTACTTGGTCTCGCCCGTTTGCAAGAAGGGGCTGTCTTGCTCGGCCTCGATGAAGTTGGTCTCGGCGTAGGTCCGAAAAAGCCGCGGGGGCTCGCCCGCAATCTGGCCGCCGAAAATGAAAGACGCGTTGAACACCAGCTGGCCTCCCTTTCCCGCCGCCGCGTCGCGTCGCTCGACCTCTCGCGTGGCGTCGGACACCACCCCCGCGACGTCGAACATGGTTCGCGCCGTCCAAATGTTGGGCCGTCCGTCGTTTTCGGCGCCGCGCTGTTTCAACACGCTGACGATGGCCTGCGTTCCCGCCAAAGCTCCCGAGCTCAGGAGGACGATGACGCGGTCGCCGGGCCGCTCGAACACGGTCATCTTGCAAAACTGCGAGAAATTGTCGACTCCGGCGTTAGTGCGCGAGTCCGAAGCGAACACGATGCCACCCGGCAAAAGGAGGCCAACACAATAGGTCATGGTCGAGGGTGTCCCTTTCCGGGCTCAGCCGACCTGTTCGGCTTGCACCGCGAAGGACTCCAGGCGGTTGGGCCCGAACGTGGTGTTGATGGCTACGTCCGCAGCGTCGCGCCCCCGCGCTATCAGCGTGCGGCCGATACGGGGAACGTTGTTACGTGGGTCGAACGTGTACCAACGGTCGCCGAGGTAGGCTTCGAACCACCCCGCGAAATCCATTGGCGCGTCCACCGGCGGGATCCCGATGTCGCCGAGGTAGCCGGTGCAGTAGCGCGCGGGAATGTTCATGCAGCGGCACAGGGTGATGGCGAGGTGCGCGAAGTCCCGGCACACGCCGCGGCCTTCGGCGTACGCGCCCTGCGCGGTCTTGGTGGGGCTCGAATATTGGTAACCGAACTCAATGTGTTGGTTCACGAAGTCGCAAATCGCCTGGACGCGTTGCCACCCCGTAGGTCCTTGCGAAAACTTCTGCCAGGCCAGATCCGACAATAAATCGGTCTCGCAATAGCGGCTGCCGAGCAGATACACCAGCGTATCCTCCGGCAGCGCGTCGATCGGGTGCTGCTGCGCGAAGGGCGCCACGACGTCCGGCAAACCATCGTCGTTGATGAGCGCTTGCGACCAAATGCGCAGCTTACCTTGGGGGGCGATGAGTCGCGTGCACCAGTTGCCGAAGCCGTCCCGATACGCGCGTGTGTTCAGGGGAGGGTCGGTCTGCATCCGGTCCGGCTCCACCAAGTCCGCTGCGCGCGAGTGGTGAATGTTGAGCGTCAGGATGACCGGAGTTGGCTGAGTGAAGTTGTACTGAAGATCGTAGCCTAGTCGAATTTGCACGAGCACCTCTAGACGGTCACCTAGGAGCGCCGTTTGTAAACTCCTCCTACCACGGGCGGCGACGACAACGATCGAACCGGGCAAAACGAAACACAATGGACTCGCGCGCTTGCTACGAGACAGTCACACTGTGCTCATTCTGCCCGAGCATTGTAGGCCCACGAAGCAAAAGGATGCGCACCGTCAGGCTGGACGAGTCGCGATCCAAGCCGCGACCTGCCGCGTGAAGGCACGGAGATCAGCTAGCCCGCCTTGCCCAGCGCTGAAGACGGCAGCGGGGTCAAGGCGGCCGTAGCCGTGCGCAACCATGTTCCGTAGACCCACCGCGCGCTTGAGCTGCTCGGCCGTCTCCGGCGTCAAGATCCCATGCTCGGCGAGACGGCCGAACCCCTCCGCCAGCGACCGCGCGGGGACGAAGCCTTCATCGGAAGCGATGTGCGAGGCGACGTCCGCGCAGAGCTGAACCGCGAGCATCAAGTTGAAAGAAACGATCGAGCGCGTCCGCGTCTTCGGCGAGATGAGTCGCCGAGGCGGGGAGCTTCGCCTCGACGCGAGCAAGCCGCTGAGCCAGCTCCGTTAACTTCGCAGCGACGAGATCCTTGCTGACCAATTAAGGCGCACCCTTTCCGGCTTCGCGAGCGAGCCACGCATCTCGCTGCCGTCTCCACCAAGGTCGGTCGAGCTCCATGTCGGCGAGCGCATGCGAGCGCCAAACGGCGGCCCGCGCCTCCGGGTCGCTGACCACGATCCCATCCGACAACAGCTCCTCCAAAAGGGGGATGGTCGCGTCTTCCAAACGCACGACTTGGGCTTCGCGGCCCGTCGCTTCGCTGATGCGCGCCGAGAGCTCCGCCACGTCGAGATCGGCACCGAGGACGGCCACGTCCACGTCCGAGCCCTCTCGCGCTTGCCCGCGCGCGACCGATCCGAACACGAGCGCCAGCTTCACTCCGGGTACCGAAGCAAGCGCGTCGCGAATCTGCTGGAGCTCGGGCGGCGTCCGGACCGTCACGTGAAGAAGAGTACCATGCCGGGGACGGGCTGGCGGGTGGGAAGGCCTTGTCCTGGTTCGCCCGGGCGTCGCCTAGAGCGCGCGCGGGCAGCTGCCCGCGCTGTGACCAGGCCTACCCACCAAGGACGCCGAGATCGGCACCGTGCGCGCCAATCAGGCTGGAAGGTCACTGTCGAACGCTGCCGTCCCGCGCGTTGAGCGAAACGTAAGTCAACCGAGCCGAGCGATCCTGACGCCAGGCGTGGGCGCCGCTACGCTCGGAGCAAATGGTGAGCTGGCTTTCACGCGCGCTTCATCGCATCGGGGCGCCGCTCTTACTACTCTTGCCGGTGCCGACGGTTGCGCTGCTCGCCGGCGGGGCGCGCCGCCGTCTGCCGGTGGTCGCAGCCTGCCTGCTCGTCGGCCAAGCCGTCTACACCACGGTCGTGATCTTGCTGGGTGAAGCGGTAGCGGAGTGGACTCACCAGCTCACGGCGTTTTTGCGCGAGCACTTGCTGGTGAGCACGCTCGTGTGCGCTTCGCTCATCGCGCTCTCAAGACTTGCGCGCGCCGTGAGGGGGCGTCGTACCAAAGCCGACTGACGGCTGCGATGCGACCTTCGAGCGGTTGCTCAGCGGAACGTGCTCGGATCCGTCAAGAGCGACCAGATTTCGTCGCGTGCGCGGTCCGTATCACAACGCTCGACGTGCCAGAGCGGCCCGTCCGGCGCCGCCACCAAGTGAGCCGGATCTTCTGGGTCCGGACGCAGCTTTTTTACCGAAGACGAAAACCAAGGTAGCGCGGCCGCGAGGAGGCTCACCTGATCGCACGCCACGAGCTTGTCGAGCAGCTTCGTCCGCTTCGCGGCCATCCACGCGCCGAAAGCGTTGCTCGGCAGCTCCGAAACGCGGTCCGCGGGCACGTCCAGCAGCTGGTCGTAGTAGCCGTTGACCTGCACGTAGCGCAGGCGCTCCGTGACGATGATGGTGGCCCAAGCGTCGCGGTCTCCGTTCGGATCCTCAGTGCGCGCGCCGGTTGGATCCGCCGAGCCCAAAGAAGCGACGACCACGATGCGCTCGGCCACGCTCGCGTCCATCAGGTAAGCGTCGGCGACGTCCGTTAGCGCTCCGCCCGTGGCGACAGTGAGGGGACGCGAACGAGTGCCGTGCTCGCTCGCTGCTCGAAGGATGAGACGCGCGCCTTCGGAGTAGTTCGGGGAAGTGTCCTCGATGCGAGCCGAGCCGGGCCGCGCCAGCGCCGGCGCGACGCTCGCGGTGGGATCCGGCAGCTGGGTCATGCCGCTCTGCCGGCCGGCCGCGATGAGGCCGCGGAAGTCGGCGGAGTTGGTTTCGAGCGACGGGTACTCAGCGTTGCTATTGACGACGATTCCCACCAATCGCGCTCGACGTGAGCTCGCGAGCAGCGCCGCGTACTCCACCTGCCAGTTGTCGAGCGCGCCGTCATTGACCACGACGATGGCGTTGCGCTCATCGACCGGCAGCAGGCCGCGGGGCTCGTCGAAGCCGGCGTCCAGCTCGCCACCGCACGCGAGCAGCAGGCCTGCCACCGCGAAAGAGCCGCTACCGCGAAGGATCATGGCCGGGAAGGCGTTTCACGCATCCAGGCGAGGAGCCCACTGCGCGGGTAGCGGCTCGCGAAAACCGCGGCCGCGGCCCGCGCTTCCGCTCGGCGCCCCGATGACCACAAAGCTCGCACCCGGAGCGCGGACCGCTCTTCCGCGAGCTGCCCGCTAGGAAAAGACTGCTCGTGGCGAGCGACCGCTTCCAGAGCAGCGGCGTAGTTGCCTCGAGCGATGGCTTGGCGAGCCGGCTCCAAAATCTCGAGCTCGAGCGCATACTGCCGCGCGCTTCCGCTGCGACTTGCCCCTTCGTTTCGCTTCGCCTCCGGTGCCTCGCGTCGCGGTGCGTCGGGGACGGGGGACGATGGTGCCGGCGCTGCGCTCGTCGGTGGAGGGAGCGCAACCCGCGCCTCTGCGGGCCGCGGGGCGGGCGCTCCGGGTCGACCCTCGCGCGGTACGGAGCTGGGTCGCGGGACGAGCGCGGGACGTGCTGGCTCGTCTGGCGAGGGGGGCTGCAAGATGAGCCCGGCTCCGGCCGCGGCGAGACCTGCGATAACCACTGCCGCTATCGGTACGGCGACGCGCGGCAGCCGCGGCTTGCGCGTTCGCTGGAGAGGGCCCGCGGCCATCGTGGCGCGAGCGCGCGCGGCGGCCCGCGCCTTGAGCGGCTCGGCCTCCACCATGCTCCGCTCCGCTACGAGGAGCCGCCGGGCCAGCTCCGATAACGGGTCTTCGTGCTTAGACATCGTGGGAGCGGCCTTTCTTCAGTCGCACGAGCGCTACGTTCAGCTCTTTTCTCGCCTTACGGAGCCGCGAGTAAGCCGTGAACAACGGAATCTCGAGTTGCTCGGCGATGTCTCGAATCGGCACCTCGTCTACTTCGTACATGACCAGCACGGCTCGCCGCTCCAGTGGCACGGTGGCTAGGGCCCGGAGCAGCAGCTGACGCGCCTCATTGTTGGCGAGGGCTTCGTCCGGCGCCTGGCCCGTGTACTCGGCGTCCGCGACGTCGCGGTACAGCTCTCGGGAGCCGCGTCGTCGCTGGCTCGCGGAGACGCGGAAGGCGATGCCGAAGAGCCAAGGTCTGAGCGGCCGTTCGTTATCGTAGTCGTCCCAGCGTTTGAGCATCACCAAGAACACCTCGTGCAAGACATCCTCGATGTCCGAGGATGGGACGCCGAGTCGACGGAGAGAGCCGATCAGGTAGTCCAGCTCGCGCTGGTAGGCGTGAAGACAATCTCCCGCTTCGCCGACGTCGGCGTCGGTGGCGAGCGTGGCGACCTTCCGTCCTTCGAACGCCACCACGAGTGATTGCGGTTTGCGCGGAGTATTTGTCATCGAAAAATTGCCGCCAGGTCCAAACCCACGGCGGCGGCGACGGGCGCGGTGGACCAGACTGACTCCCGATTGAGCAAGACTTCTCGCGGGGCCAGCTGGGCCAGCAGGTCGGCGTGGATCACGGCCGCGAGGCGATCGCGCCAGGGCAGCGTGACCTGGAGCCGCACACCGACTCCGAAGCCGACGGCGGAGGGGCTCTTCGGTTGGTCGACCCCTTCGCCCTGAACAGAGAGGAGCGTCAACGCGCCGAGGGCGCACGCGTCCACCGCGCCGCGTCGCAAGCAGGGCGCCGCGCCGAGTCCCAGCTCGCGCGCCGAAAAGCCGGCGCCGCTGGCGCCAATATTCGCAGTGGGCAAAGTCGCGTGAGCGTCGACCTGGACCGCCCAGGCTCGGCCGCCTAGGGACGCGAACGTCCGCACCCCGGGGGCGACCCCCGGTTGTCGGCCGAAACGGGCCAAAGCACCGGCTCCCACGAGCCAGGAGCGGCCCGCGGCAGTCACCGCGCGGCGCGGAGGTGGCGGAGGCGGCGGGCGAGGCGCTGGTGCCGGGGGCGGTGCCGGCGGCGGGGCGATGCTGGCGGCGCTCAGCTGAATTTGCACGGCGGTCGCGAACGCGACGCCCGTCGCGAGCTCCGCGCAGTCTTTGTCCGGCGAGCTCAAGCGCCGCTCACCCTGGATCGCACCGCTTTCGTCCAACCATTGAATGCGCGCCTCCGCTCCGGCCCCCAGGTGCCCGATCTCCACGCGCACCTGCTGGCTGCCGGAGCCGGGCGACTCGAAAGGGTCGTAGCCCAACTGCGCGACGATCTTCGCCTGTAGCTCCGCGGCGCTCGGGCACCCTGAAATCGTGCCCTCGACCTCATAGTGCAAACCCACATGCACCGCCGGCGGTTGCGCTGACGCAGCGAGCGGCTCTACGAGCAGCGTCACGGCAGCGCACGCCACCGATGTCCATCTCGCTAGCATCCTGTAGCCGACGAGAGGGTACAATAAGGAATCCGCATCAGCCACGTCTCGCTCGGCGTAACCCGCGGTGACGGTTCGAGAGCGAGATCGCTCACAAATCTTTTGATGAAGCGACGTCGCACGAGCGCGTAACAATCCGGACGCACGTCGCGCAATAGACGGGGATGAAGCAGTTCCGAGCGGCGCATCGGCAGCGGGCCCGCGTGTGGCGTCTTGCGAAAGATGCGCTCTTACTGGCGGGAGCCGTCTCGGCCGTCTCGTGTACAGGAGGGGTCGAGGCTCCGACCGGCATGGGCTCGAGCGCAGGCGGCATGCCGGGGTCAGCGGGCTCCATGGCTGGAGGCGGAGCCGGACCGAGCTCCGGCGCTGCCGGCGGTAGCGCAGGGTCTCAGGTTGATGACGGGCGGCCCGGTCGCTCGCTCATACGTCGCCTCTCCAACCTCGAGTACGACGCGACGATCCGGACCCTGTTCGGGGACTCAAGCGGATACGCCGCGGCTTTCCCGACCGACAGCGTCGTGAATGGGTTTACCAACAACACCGACGTGCAAGACGTCGGTCCGGCCTTGGCCGAGCAGTTCCTCGTGGTCGCGGAACAAGTCGCCGCCAAGGCCACGCAAAATCCGGACACGCTGCTCGGCTGCAAGCTGGCCGACGGTGAGACTTGCATCCAGTCGTTCATCGAGCGGTTCGGTCAGCGCGCGTGGCGCCGTCCGCTGGAGGCGGTCGAACGGGAAGACCTACTGGGCGTGTTTCGAGCCGGCAGCGCCGCCCACGGCCCGACCCAAGGTCTGAAGCTGCTGCTCGAGACGTTCCTGGTTTCGCCGAGCTTTCTGTACCGCGTAGAGGTCGGCACGCCCATCGCCGATCAGCCGTATCTGGCGCTCACCTCTTGGGAGGTGGCCTCGCGTTTGTCGTACTTCCTGACCGGCGCCATGCCGGACGACGCCCTGTTCAGCGCGGCCGCGGCGGGAGGGCTCCTCACACCGGAATCGATTGCGACGGAAGCGAAGCGTTTGCTCGCGACGCCCGCGGCGCGCCAGCAAGTTGCGGACTTCTTCAGCGGGTGGCTCAATTTGCGGGCCGTCGAGCGGCTCGAGCGCGACCCGGCGGCCTTCCCCGGCTGGAGCAGCACCCTTCCCCCGCTGTTAGCGGAGGAGACTCGCGCCTTCGCGACGCAAGTCATCTTCTCGGGGCCGGGGGATCTGAAGACGCTGCTGACGGCTCCCTACACCTACGGAAATCCGGCTTTGGCCGGGCTGTACGGTGGCACCGCGGGGCCGGTGCAGGACGGCGTCGCCCGCATCGAGCTACCCACCAGTCAGCGCGCGGGCCTCTTGACTCAGATTTCGTTCCTCGCGAGCCACGCAAAGGAAATCCAGGCGAACCCGGTGTGCGCCACGTGTCACCGCCTCATCGATCCGGTGGGGCTCGCTTTCGAGAACTACGACGCGGCCGGAGGCTGGCGCGAGCAAGAGCAAGGCCAGCCGATCGACTCTTCCGGTGACCTCACGAACACGGACGTGAGCGGACCCATCAACGGCGTCGTGGCGATGGCCGGCAAGCTCGCGCAGAGCGAAATCGCGACCGAGTGCTTCGTTCGAAATTGGTTCCGCTTCACGTTCGGGCGCGGCGAGGGGGACGAAGAGGCGACGCGCATGACGACCATCACCGCAGATTTCCGCGCCGCGGACGGCAAGGTCCTCGAGCTGTTGATCGCGCTCACGAAGACTCCTGATTTTCGCTACCTCGCCAAGCAGGTTCCATGACGACGCTGAAATCCACCCTCTGCGTTCCTTCCAAACCCCTCCCGCGGCGCACCCTCCTTCGGGGCCTCGGGGGAGTCGCGCTCGCGCTGCCTTTCCTGGAGGCGATGCAGCCCCGCGCGGCTCACGCCGCGGAGGGCACGCCGAAGCGGTTCGTGGTCTTCTTCAGCGCCAACGGCACCATCAAGGACCAATGGCAACCCTCCGGCACGGAGACTGACTTCCAGCTGTCGCCGATTCTGTCTCCGCTCGCCGCTCATCAGCAGGACCTGCTGATCATGAGGGGGCTCAACAACGAGGCATCCTACATTTACGAGCCAAACGCGCACGACGCGTCGATGGCGACGCTCCTCACCGCGAGCAGGCTCGTCGTGGGCCCGAGCGGGACGGGGCGCGCCGGCCACGTTCTCGACGGGACGTCGGCTGGCCCGTCCATCGATCAAGAGATCGCGCGCGTCATCGGTGGCGCTACGAAGCTCCCCTCGCTGGAGCTCGGGGTGCAGTCCACGACGACCATCCTGGAGCCGATGGTCGTGCGCATGTGCTACCGAGGCACGCAGGGTAACGCGAAGTCCGTGCCGCCCGAGGATGACCCGAAGAAGGTCTTCAACCGACTGTTCATGGACAGCGGGGCTTCCGCTGCGGAGCTCGAAGCGCTCAAGTCGCAGCGCAAGAGCGTGCTGGACGCCGTCCTGCGGGACTTCCAGAGGCTAGAAGCGAAGGTGGGCGCGGCCGACCGGCAGAAGCTCGATCGCCACGCCACCACCGTTCGCGAGCTGGAGCTGTCGCTGGAGAAGCTCGGCGGAGGCGCGGGAGACTGCGCGGTTCCCACGGCGCCCGAGGTGAACCTCAACCCGGTCGACTGCACCCAAGACGGTCGGCCCGCGAAGTGCGCGGGTGACTTTCTCGCGCTGGGGAAGGCGCAGATGGACCTGCTCACGGTCGCGCTCGCTTGTGACGCCACCCGCGTCGTGACGCTGCAGTGGTCGACGGCGGAGAGCACCGTCTTTCACAAGTCGCTGCAAGCCAAGGGAGAGCACCACTTGATGTCGCACGACGCGAGGGGCAACCGCGAGAACCTGATTGCCATCAACACGTGGTACGCGCAGCGCTTCGACTATTTGCTCAGCGCGCTGAAGACGCAGACCGACGGCGAAGGCTCGTTGCTCGATAGCTCCGTCGTGCTCTGGGTGAACGAGCTCTCCGATGGTGACACTCACAACCGTCGGGACCTGGGCTGGATCATCGCCGGCAAAGGCAACGGCGCGATCCGCACCGGGCGCAGCGTGCAATACCGGGACACCACCACCAACCAGCTCTTCGCTTCGTTGATGACGATGTTCGGCGCACCTACCGAGGGCTTCGGCGATTCGCGCTTCAAGGGCACGCTCTCCGGCTTGGGTTGAGGTCTCATGAGGTACCAGCGGTGGCGGCTCATCACGGCCGCGGTCGGCGCGACGTCCGTCGTGCTCGGTTGCTCGGGCAGCGCGGATTCGCCCTCCGGTGCGGCGGGGGGCGGCGGCACGTCGAGCGGCGGAACGCCCCTCGGCGGCGCGGGCGCGGGTGCGGGCGCGTTGGGTGGAACACGTAGCGACGGCGGCGCCAGTGGTGCGGCAGGCTCGTCACCCGTCGTCGCCGGCGCCGGCGGGCGAGACGCGGGCGGCTCCGGCGGGAGCGCGGGGGGCTCGGCTTTGGGAGGAAACGCTGGCTCGGCTGGGGGCGGTACAGCAGGCGCGCCTTCCAGCGCGGGCGCGGGCCTCCCGGATCCCGGCCCCGAAGGAGACGGCGACTACATGGTCGGTCCGAACCCCCCGGCCCAAACCGACCTCACCGACCGCGGCAGCCCGAAGGGTCGGAGCTTTACGTTCTCGATGCCGTTGGCCGAAAGCGACATCTTCGACGGTAAGGATCCGACACTCAACGCCTCCAAGGTGAACGAGACGCGTTCCATCTCCGTGTACGTGCCTGCCAAGTACGAGGACGGAGACGCCGCGCCCGTCTTGGTCATTCAAGACGGCCCCGGTGAGCTCGGCTCGGTCAAAAACGCGCTCGATAATCTCACGCACGGTGAGGACGTGAGCCGCCGCCTGCCCCCGTTCGTCGTCATCGCGGTGCAGAACGGCGGCAGCGACGCGATCGGTAGCGAGCGCGGGCTGGAGTACGACACGCTCTCGGATCGCTACGCGCGATTCATTCACCTCGAGGTCATGCCGGCCGTCGAGCGCAACGCGCAGATCAAGCAAGCCTATCCCAACTTCAAGCTGACCCAAGACCCGAGCGGCCGCGCAACGCTCGGTTGCAGCTCCGGTGGCGCCGCCGCCTTCACTCAAGCCTGGTTCCGGCCGGACCTCTTCGCGCGTGTCATCGCTTACTCGACGACGCTGGTGGCGCAGCAGGATCCGAAGGCGCCCGAAGCGGTAGCGTACCCGCTCGGAGCCTGGGAGTACCACTCGAGCAAAAAGCTCATCGAAAATGACTCGATGATGAGGGAGAAGAAGCTTCGCATCTTTCTCAACGTCAACGAAAAGGACCTCGGTTCGGCGGACCCAGAGTCGACTCACCACAACTGGGTCATGGCCAACCAGCGCACCGCGGCCGCGCTCAAAGCGAAGGGGTTTCACTACCGCTTCGTGCAAGGGCGCGGCGCCGGCCATTGTGACGCTGGCGTTCGCAACGCGACCCTCGCCGACGCCCTCGTGTGGGTATGGCGAGGCTACCTGCCACCTTGAGCGCTCGGCGGGCGACGGCGCACGCTGACCCGCCCTTAGTGGGGGAGGCCGGGGCCCGGTTCGCCTGGGCGACGGCGCATCACACGCCCGGGCAGCGGCCCGGGCTGCGCCTCGGCTGCTGACGCGGCTCACGGAGGTACGACAGTCGCAGTCGCTTGCCGCGTAGAACGTGACGCAACGCTCGCGGTGCCCTTCAACTTCGTCTAGCGTGGCAGGGATGTGGAGCGAACGAGGGGCGGCGATGCTGGGGCTATGGGCCGCGGTTGCCGGTTGCGGTGGAGCGGCAAGCGACGATGGCGCGGGCGGCGCCGGGGGAGTCGCGGGTTCTGCTTTGGCGGGCGCATCGAGCGGCGTCGGCGGAACGGCCGGCGGTGGCGCGGCGAGCGCTGGCAGCGCGGGCGAGCCGGGGAACGAAGACCCGACTCTTTGCGGCGGCGCCTACGCCTACGAATGCGCGGAGGGCAAAGTCTGCCGCTTCCAAAGCGGCTGCGGCACGGTTGGGCATTGCACGCGCATCAGTGACTCGTGCGACGACAACGACGAGCCCGTCTGCGGTTGCGACGGCAAGACTTACAGCAACGAATGCTACGCGCGGGCGGCCAAAGTTTCCGAAGGCACGAAAGGCGCGTGCGGAGCGACGTTCGAGTGCGGGCCTTACCGCTGCGCTCCCGACCAATACTGCGTGGACAAAGCCGACCAGGCCAAGGGTCCGTGGCGCTACGCCTGCGTCACCCTCCCCGCTTCGTGCGGAGGAGCAGCGAGCTGCGCGTGCCTCAGCGACGTCAAGAGCTGCTACGTCGGCTTTACGTGCGCCACCGTGAGCGGTGGCGTGCAGCTCACCTGTGACTGAGCGCTACCGGCGCGTGCGCTTCGGCGCGTTTTTTTTCGCGACGGCCTTCTTCGCGACGGCTTTTTGTGCCGTCGTACCCGCCGTCTTCTGAGCGCGCACTTTCGGCGGCAACGTCGCCGTATGCGCGACGGCGCGCTCGGCCCACGTCAGCAGCTCTTCCGGGTCGTGAGCGAGCTCTTCGGAGAGCTCGAGCCAGCCGGTCATCACCCGGTCCTTATTGGGCGCGAACGGCGTGGCGGCGCCGCGCGCGAGCAGCTCGGCTTGGTCTACCGACGACAGCTTGGCTACGCACGTGTTCTGCCAAAGCCCGATCGCCATGTTCCCGTTCACGAACAGCGCGTCGTACCCGAACATCTTCCTCGGCTGAGCGCGCGGCAGCTGCGACTGAACCCACTTGAACTCAGTCACCAAGGACGCGCTCGGCTTCGTGAGCTTCATGGCCGCATCATACTTGGCCTCGCCGCTGGCGACGCAGCGCGATCCCGCCGAGCAGGACCAGCGCGAACACAGGCGAGCCGCTTCCGCCGGCACTGCCGATGCCGCAAGTGCCGTCGTTCGCGCGGGCACTATCGGTGGCAGCCGCTCCTGCGGGCTCCCCCGTGCTCTGGCCTCCTTCATGACCGCTCGTTTCCCCCGCGCTAGCGCTCTCGGCGCCCGTGGAAGGGCGGTCACGGTTGCCACCCGTCCCACCCACCGAGCTGCTGGAAGCGCCACCCGGCTCGCCGGACTCCGGGAGGCGGGGACCTCCGGCGCTCTCGCCTGCAGTCGGCGCGGCATCACTGGAGCCGCCGCTCGAAGAGCCGGCTGCCGGCAGGCTCGGAGCACCACCAGACGCACCCCCGGACGAGCCGCCACCGCCGGTCGAGGCAGCGCCGGCGGTCCCGCCCGCGCCGGCGGTCCCGCCCGCGCCGGCGTCGGCAGACACCACGATGACCGTGACCTCGGCGAAGTAGTCCTCCGCTTCGTTGACTTGCGTGATGCGCAGCAAGCAAGCCGGACAAGGTGCGGTGGGCACCCATTCGAACGAGTGGGTTCGGGTCGACAAGCCGACGCCCAGCAGGTTGCCAGCGTAATCCAGGTCGTAGCCAATACCTTCGTGGAGCACGGTGTCCACCCAAGCGATCCTTACCGGTTGCCCGACCACGAGCGTGGCCTCATTCGTCGGCGAAACGAAGGCCACGTGCGCGGCTGCGGGGAGGGCTGCGAAGGTGGCGAGGAGTAGGAGGCAGGCACTGAAGAGCTTCACGAGGGGCGCTTCTTCGATGCCTCACGACACGTATCGGGGGCGTTTCGCCGCCTCAGCTTCCGACCACTAGGCCCTTCACCGTTAAGGGTGACGAGCAAAATCGCGGTCGTGGTATCGGATAGCGATGCGATGGGTACCGGCGGGCTGTCTCTTGGGCGCTGCGATCGTGTTCAGTTGTGGTGGCGACGAGCCGCCGAATGGCGAAGGCTGCCCGGCCGGCACGGAAGATTGCGCGTGCTACGGCAACTCGACGTGCGACGAGGGGCTTAGCTGTGAAGCGGAGCGTTGTCGCGTGAGCGGCGGCGGGGACGCGGGCAGACCCAACGCATCGGAAGGTGGGGCGCCCTCCGCCGTTGCCGGCGCGAGCGGTAAGGGCCCTACCGTCGGCGAAGGCGGCCTCGGCGGCGTTACGTCCGCGCCCGAAGCGGGCGGGGACGCAGGCGGCATGGAGTCTGAAGGCGGATCTCCCCCGAGCGAAGGCGGCGCAAGCGGAGCAGGCGGCGCCGGCGGCGCGGGTGGCGAGCCGGACGACACGCTCATTACCGTCAAGCGCGCTTGCGGTAGCCGCGACGTCACCGGTGCGACCGTGGTGGGCGGCGTCATTACCGAGTCGACGAAGTGGAGCGGCGTCGTCCACGTCACCGGCGACGTAAGCGTGAAGAACGAAGCGACGCTGACCATCGCCCCCGGCACGAAGATCATCGTCGGAGCGAACGCGAACATCGAGCTTGGCGCGCAGAACAGCGCCCCGCGGCTGGTGGCGCTCGGCACCGCGGACGCTCCGATCTCCTTGTGCGGCGAAAACGACCTCATCGGCACGTGGGGCGGCTTGAAGCTGCGCGCCACCGTCAAAGCGGACAGCGTGCTGCAAAATGTGCTCATTGACGGCGGGGGCGTGGGCGCCGAGGGCGCGCTCCGCGTGGAGTCGAAGGCGCTGTTGCGCGGCGTCCAGCTGCAGCACACCGTGAATCGGGTGCTGGTCGTCAGCGACTTCGCGCCTGGCAGTGACCGAGTCACCATCTACACGCCTTTGTTTCAGCCGGTTCGGTTCCTGAGCTTGCGGGGCGCGACTAACTTTCCAGACAATTCCGAGGTCAACGCAGAGCCGAGCGCCTTGACGACCCTCACCATCGGCATCGAGGACTCCAGTTTCAACGAGTCGGCCCGCCTACGGGACTTCGGGTTGCCCTACCTGCAGACCGGGGACGTGGTGTCGCAGCCGTCCTCGTCCTCCAAAATCACGTTCGACGCGGGGGTGCTCTACCGGTTGCCGCTGGGCCGGACCCTGCGCTTGTACGACCAAGAAGTAGAGATGCTGGGCACGCCGGAGCGGCCGGTGCGCATCCAACACTTGTGCGATGGGGCCGCGTGCTCCAGCGGGGGTGGGGTCGCCCAGCTCGGCCGCGCGAGGCTGGAAAACGTCGTCTTCGCCGGCTTGGGCACGCTCAGCGTCCGAGGCTTGAGCATCGCGGGGGGCCCGACATCACTGAAGAACGTGCGGGTGGAGAAGAGCGGCAGCAACGTGGCGCTAGAGCTCGGCGGCGAAATCGTCGCGGGCTCGAGCGGCCTCGAGGTGGAAGGCGACTATCTAGTACTCAGCGAGTGGGACACTTTGCGCACGCTTCCTCTCGACACGAAAGTTGTGGGAGCACGGGTCCAGGCCGACTACCGCGACGTCGCGGTCTCCGGGACGTTGAAGGCGTTTTCTTTCGATATCTACCTCGACAACACTTGGATCACGTCGGGCGCGACCCTGACGGTGGATCCAGGCGCCCGGCTGCGCTTCGACTCGAGCACCGCTCTGCGTGTTCTCTCGGGGGGCGCGCTACGCGCCGTCGGGACCGCCGCGAGCCCCATTCTCTTCTCGCAGCCGACCAACAGCGGTGACCGCTGGAACGGAATCTCCGTGGATGCCGGCGCTTCGGCGACCTTAGAGCGCGTGATCGTTGAGTACGGCGGGGCGTCGGGGACGAACGGCGCCAACATCTCCGCCGCGGCGGCCATCTCGTTGAAAAACTCGATCCTTCGCAACTCGATGCGCTACGGGCTCTCTCGCCGCGCAACCGACGCGACCGACTACACGTTGACCAACACTTTCGAAAACAACACGTCGGGGCCGCTCGGTATTTTTTGACGCGTTGCTTCGCACGGACGCCCCGGGGGTGCGTCCGTGCTTCGGCTTCCGCTCAACCCAGGAGCGCGCGCAGTGTTTCTTCCAGCGTCGTGGTGCCGCGCGCCTTTTCGTTGCCGGGCTCCGCCGCGACGTGGCCGCTGCCGATGCCCTCGTACATCTCCCGGTACAGCGCGGCCACGTTCTGGGAATTGCCGAAGGAAGTGAACGTCGGCACGACCGCTTCCAGGGGCGCCTGGATCGCCTTGACCGGTCGATTCAAAATCTTGCCGGCGGCCGCGGCAACCTCATTCGGCGTCGGGTCGGTCGGTCCCGCGAGCTCGATGGCGCGGAAGCCGCGTGGCCCTTCGAGCAAGGCGCGCGCCGCGGTCTTGGCGATGTCGGCCGTGCTCACCATGGGCACCGGCACGTCCAGCGCGAGGAAGCTGGGCAAGACGCCGTCTTGCTTGACCGGGTGCGCGACGGCGCCCCAGTTCTCGACGAAGTAGGCGGCGCGCACGAACGTGGAAGGGATGCCGGCGCGGCGCAGCTGCTGCTCCACGTGGTGAAGTGAGCGGATGGGGCCGGTACCGTCCCGGTGCTGCGCGGCGATCGACGAGAGCACGACGACGTGCGGCACCTTGGCGCGGGCCAGCGCCGCGATCTGCGCCTCGGTCAGCGACTTGCGCTCGTTGATGAAGTCTTTGGCGACGTTGTCTGGCGGCGACAAGAAATAGACGCCGTCCGCACCCGAGACCGCGCGCTCGAGCGCGGCCGTGTCCGTGATGTCGGCGACGAACAGCTCGGCGCCGAGCGCCTTCAGCGCCTGCGCCTTTTTCTCGTCCCGCACGACCGCGCGAACCTTCTTACCGGCCGCGAGCAGCGTTTTGGCGACGACAGAACCCGTATTCCCGGTAGCACCAGTGATGACGAACATGCTGTTTTCTCCTGCTTTCGAGGGAGAGCTTGGGTCCGTTTTAGTCATGTGTCTAATGCACTGTTGGCACTAGGATAATGCACATGGTGCATGGTACGTCGCTCTCGGCCGTGGATTTGAACTTGCTGGTGGTGCTGCGCGCGTTGCTCACGGAGCGGCACGTGACGCGCGCGGCCCAGCGAGTCGGTCTCAGTCAATCCGCGACGAGCCACGCTCTGTCGCGGCTGCGAGAGCTGTACGGCGATCCGCTCCTGGTGCGGCGCGGCCGCGCGCTCGCGCTCACTCCGCGCGCGGAGCGGCTCTTGCCAACCCTGGAGCGCGGCCTCTCGGACTTGAAGGCAGCGATCGACGGCGAGCCTGCGTTCGAGCCCGCGACCGCGCGGCGAAGCTTCACCTTGGGCATGGCCGACTACCTCCAAGCGGTGCTGATGGGGCCGCTCCTCTGCGCGATGGAGCGCGCGGCGCCGCACGTGGACTTGAACGTCGTGAGCGCACCCGATCTCGAGGAGCAGATCTCCGCCGGCAACATGGACTTGGGGCTGCAGGTGAGCGGTCGTCGCGTCGGCACACTGCAAAGCCAGGCCCTCTTCGACGACGACTTCGTGTGCCTCGTCCGACACGGTCATCCGCTCATCGCGAAAAAATTGACGATGCAGAGCTACCTCGCCGCGCGCCACGTCGTGGTCGCGCCCTCCGGCACCTCCGGCAGTTTGGTCGATACGGAGCTCTCCGCGCGCGGGCTCGAGCGACGGGTCGCGCTGCGCGTCTCGAATTTTTTGGTCGCGCCCATCGTCGTCGCAGAGACGGACTTCTTGAGCACTATGCCCCAGCGGCTCGGGGTGAAGCTGGCCGAGCGCTACGGTCTCCGCGCGCTGCCGCCGCCCATCGAGCTGCCGCGCTTCGGCTTCGCCATGATTTGGCACCCGCGCGTGGACTTGGAGCCGGCGCAGCGCTGGCTACGCGGGGTGGTTCTCGGCGTGAGCCGCGAGCTCTTCGGAGCGCCGTCGAAGCCGCGGACCAAGAAGCGGGGCTCGGTTTCGGCGCGGTAACCGGAGAGGGCGTCGCCGGACCCAAGGGCCGCGTCACCGATCCAGCGCGAGCTGCCCAGCTGGGCAGCCAAACCTGGCCTACCCCCAGATTACGCGCGCTTGCGAGGCGATGCGCCCCGGCACTTGGCCAATCGGGCAAAAGCTACGACACTCGGCGGGTCATGCGGCTCGGTATCGATTTCGGGACCACGCGCACGGTCGTCGCCGCCGCGGTGGACGGACGTTATCCGGTCGTGTCGTTCGAGAGCGGCACCGGCTACTGCGACTACATTCCGGGCATCGCCTCGCGGCGCGGCAACAAGCTCACGCTCGGCTGGGACGCGGAGCTGGGCGCGGATGTCGGCGGCGCGCTGCGCTCCATCAAGCGCGCGGTGAGCCGCGTGTCGCCGGACGAGCCGCTCGGCGCGCTCGGGCCGGTGTCGGCGCTAGAGCTCACGACGCGCTACCTGGAAGAGCTGAAGCGCCGCATCTACGAGAGCAGCAACCTGGACGTCGCGCCGGACGAGCCGCTCGAGGCGATGGTGGCGGTGCCGGCCAACGCGAGCACGCGCCAGCGCTACCTCACGCTGGACGCGTTCCGGCGCGCCGGTTTCAAAGTGCTGGGCATGGTGAACGAGCCCACGGCCGCCGCCATCGAGTTCGCGCACCGTAATTTGGGCGCGGTCGGTAAGCGCAGCCCCAAGCGCTACGTCGTCGTCTACGACTTGGGCGGCGGCACTTTCGATACGTCAGCGGTGTCTTTGCAAGACCGTCGCTTCGAGCTCATCACGAGCGAAGGCATCTCGGAGCTGGGCGGGGACGACTTCGACGCGGCCATCTTGCGGGTGGCGCTGCGCGACGCCGGCATCACCGAGACGAGCTTGTCGCTCCTCACGCGTACCCGGCTCCTCGAAGTGTGCCGCGTCGCAAAGGAGTCGCTCGGCCCCAGCAGCCGTCGCATGCTCATCGAGCTCAGCCACGTCATCGACGGCGCCCCGGATCCGCTGCTGGATTTGGCAGACGTGTACGCGGAGACGGACACGATGGTGGAGCGCACCATGGCCATGCTGGAGCGCGTCTTCTCGAGCCTGACCGCCTTCGGCATCGATCCGGAGAACCCGCGTGAGCTGGGTGCCATCTACTTGGTCGGCGGCGCCACCGCGTTCCCAGCCGTGACGCGCGCGCTGCGCGAGCGCTACAAGCGCAAGGTTCAGCTCGCTCCGCAGCCGCACGCCGCGACCGCGATCGGCCTCGCTATCGCCGCCGATCCGGACGCGGCCTTGTTCGTGCGCGAGGCCGTGACGCGCCACTTCGGCGTGTGGCGTGAAGGCGAGTACGGCCGCGAAAAGGTATTCGACCCCATCTTGCGCAAAGGGGAGTTGCCGGACGGCGACGCGTTCGTCATCGAGCGGATGTACCGTCCGCAGCACGCGGTCGGCCACTTGCGCTTCTTGGAGTGCAGCGAGCTGTCCGACGGCGGGCAGCCGTGCGGCGACCTCACCCCGTGGGGCGACATCTACTTCCCCTACGATCCGGCGCTCCGCGGCGTCTCGGATCTGGCCGCGGCCGCGACCGAGCGCCGACCGGAGCTGTGGGAGGAAGAAATCGTCGAACGCTACCGCTACGCCGCCGACGGCACGGTCACGGTCGCCATCGAGAACCGTACCCGCGGTTACGCCCAGAATTTCGTGCTCGGCGCCCCCGGCTTCGACTGAGCGAGGGCGACCGGCCACCCCGGCAAAATTCAAGGAGCGGACGTCGGGGCTCGAGCGGTCCCGGCTCGCGCGCTGAGCTTGTCGACCTTTCAAAAAACGAAGGGGTGTTCGAGACTCAGCCCGATGTCGCGATCCAGGGGCGTGCTTTCGGCGATGGTCACCGATGCGACTGATTGCGTTCCTGGCGCCCTGCTCTCGAAATCGCTAGCGAAATTTCGTCACTTTTGCGACTGCGAGCCGAGTCTACAGAGGGGCCTCTTTTTCGAGGCGAGCGTTTTTCGCGCGATGAGCGGATGAGCGAGTGACGGGCATCCGAAGGCGATCCATTCGGGGACCCTAGCCGGACCACGCCGCGAGCGTGACGGGTCGCAAGCCGCGTTCGCGCATGGCCGCGAGCACTTGCGGCAACGCGGCGATGGAGGCCGGCACGTAGTCGTCGTGCTCGGCGGCGTCGTGAAGCGCGAGGAGCGCGCCGGGCTGGAGCGCGCGGAGGAGCCGCCGCGCGACCGCGCCCGCCGAAGCGTGGCGGAGTCCGTCCAGAGCGCGGGCACTACAACCCACGAGGGTGACGCCAGCCTGCTCGGCGCCCCTTACCGTGAAGTGCGAAACGAAGCCGATGGGAGGGCGGAATAGGGCCGGACGCGGCGCCCCGACACGCTCCAGTAAGTCTTGCGAGCGCCGCACGTCCGCCGCCACGTGCGCTGAGCTGCGCAGCGAGAACAGACGGTCGTGCTCGAAGCCGTGCAGCCCCACTTGGTGCCCCGCCTGGACGATTTCGCGCACGAGCGCCGGGTGACGCTCCACCTTCTTGCCGACCAAGAAAAATGTAGCGTGCACGCCCGCCGCCGCGAGCTGTGACAAGACCCGTGGTGTCGTGTCCGGGCAGGGACCGTCGTCGAAGGTGAGCGCGACCTCCGCGCCGTCGCGGGGGCCGTGCCAGAGCAGGCGCCCGTACATGCCGCGCTCCGGCCAAAACACGCCCGCCGTCCCCAGCGCCAGAAAGCCGCCGAGCCCCAAACAGGTCGGCAAAAGGGGCGGTGGCGACGCAGCCACCGAGTGCACGCCGAGCGCCACGCCGGCCAGGGCGTACGCCCACAGACCGAGGCGGGCGGGCGGCAGCGCTTTCATGCGGGCGGAACCTACAAGCCCTTTTGCGACTCGTCCACGAAGCACTACGCTGCGCCGGTTTTGACCGGCTCGTTTCTGACACGGCTCCTGGAAGAGGCGCACGCGGTCGTGCGCTTCAACACCTTGGC
>JAQSWN010000410.1 GCA_029266615.1 Polyangiaceae bacterium | reverse complement strand
GGCCGGCCAGGCCTCGATCGACAAGGTGGCGGGCCCGGTCGGTGAAGCGCTCATCATGACGGCCATCGGCCTCGCGGTCGCGGTGCCGGCGGTGCTCGGCTACAACTTCCTGCTCGGCCGCAACAAGCAGATCATGGAGAAGGTCAAGCTGTTCTCGAACGACCTCGAGCAGGTGATCGTCAGCGGTTCGCGCGTCGAAGGCGCGGGCGCCAAGGTCATCGCCGGCGCGCCGAAAAAGTAACCGACGGTCGATAGCAGCGGCCGGAGGCAGATACCATGAGCATGTCCATCGCGGGCGAGCCGGGCGACGACGACAAGGCCATCTCGGAAATCAACGTCACGCCGCTCGTGGACGTGATGCTGGTGCTCCTCATCATCTTCCTGATCACCATCCCGGTGATCACGCAGTCCGTGAAGGTGGAGCTGCCGAAGGCGGCCAACATCCCGACCCAGACCAAGCCCGAGAACATCAACATCGCGGTCGATCGGGAAGGCAACGTGTACTGGAACACGATGCTGGTGCCGACGCAGGACCTGCTGCTGACCCGCATCAAGTCGGTGGCGGTCATGGATCCGCAGCCGGAAATTCACGTCCGCGGCGATCGCGGCACCGCCTACGAGCACATCGGTCGCGTGATCGTGCTGGCACAACGCGGCGGCATCCAGAAGATCGGCTTCATCACCGAGCCCGACCGCGGTCTCGCCCGCTGAGCGACAGGGCCAATCCGGTCACACGGGAGTTATTCGAATGGCAATGAGTGTTGGCGAAGGTGGCGCGGATGCGGCCCCGATGATGGACATCAACATGACCCCGTTGATCGATGTCCTGCTCGTGCTGCTCGTCATGTTCATCATCACGATTCCCGTGATGACGCACGCGGTCAAGCTCGACATGCCGCGACCGACGAACGCGCCGCAGGTGCAGGCGGACCCGGTCGTGATCCAGCTCGAGATCGACTTCGACGGCACGGTGCTCTGGAACGGCACGCCGGTCACGGTGGAGTCGCTCGACACGTACTTCCGGCGCGAAGCCGCCAACGATCCGCAGCCGGAGCTGCACATCCGTCCGAACAAGCGCGCCTCATACGACGTCGTGGCGCGCGTGCTCGCGGCTGCGCAACGCAACGGGTTGCTCAAGATCGGCTTCGTGGGCAACGAGCAGTTCATGTAAGGCAGGAGGCTTCGTTCGCCTGCGGGAGGACGAGGCCATGGCGTTTACTTTAAGGGAGCTGCCGGGGCGATGAGCGCCGGCGGCTTTTTGCTTGTGAGCGGGGTTCGACTCCCCTGGAGATGCATTCGATGAGGAAGGCGAGTTTCGTTCTCGGCAGCATGCTCGCGGTCGCGGGTTCGCTGGGCGTCACGGGCACGATGCTGATGCTCCCGGTCACGGCCGAGGCACAGCAGACGGTCAGCCAGAAGGTCGGCGTGCCGTTGAAGGCCGCGCAGGATGCCGTCGCGAGAAAGCGGTGGGACCAGGCGCTCGGCAAGATCCGCGAAGCAGATGCCGCGCCCGGCAAGACGGCGTTCGAGCAGTACAAGATCAACGAGATGCTCTGGTACGTGTACCTGCAGCAGGGCCGCAACGCCGACGCCGCGAAGGTACTCGAAGGACAGCTCGCGTCGGGACAGATGCCTGCAGGCGAACGAGTCCAGCGTACCAAGACGCTTTCCCAGCTCTACGCGCGCGCCGGCAACTACGGCAAGGCCGCGCAGTCGGCGCAGCAGTACCTCAAGTCCGTCCCGGGCGACAAGGACATGCAGCTGCTCGTCGCCAACGCCTATTACCAGCAGAAGGACTACAAGGGCGCCATTGCGGCGGCTGAGCGGATCATCAAGGGCGGGGGTACGCCGAGCCAGGACCTGCTGCAGCTCGTGCTGCGCTCCAACTACGAGCTCGGCGACACCGCCGGCACGCAGCGCGCACTCGAACAGCTGCTGCGGTACTACCCCTCCGAGGACACCTGGGTCCGCGTGCTCGACGGGTTCCTCAAGGTGACCAAGCACGACGACGAGCTCATGGCGCTCTATCGTCTCGCGGAGGACGTCGGTGCGCTCAAGGAAACCCGCCAGTACGTCGACATGACCCAGGCGCTCGTGATCGGCGGGTTCGGGCAGGAGGCCGAGCGTGTGATGACGAAGGGCATCGACTCGGGCTTGTTCCAGGGTGACGAACTCGTCCGTGCCAAGCGCACGCTCGATGCCGCGAAGCGCAAGGGCGACCAGGAGCGGGCCGCGCTGCCTAAGGCGCCGAGCCAGCTGGCGGCGGCCAAGTCAGGTGAGGAAATCGAAAAGGTCGCCGAGCTTTACTTCAGTGCGGGCAACTACGCGCAGGCGTCGTCCACGCTGCAGAAGGCGCTCGCCAAGGGCGGGGTCGCGGATCCCGATCGCGCCAACATGCTGCTCGGCATCGCGCTGAAGCGTAAGGGCGACAAGGCCAATGCGATGCGGGCGTTCGACGCGGTCAAGGACCCCAAGTTCGCCGAGGTCGCGAAGCTCTGGAAGACGGCGTCACGCTGATCATGACCGGCGGCTCGCCGGGCCGGCGCGCCAGAATCCGGACAAGTCGCGGGAGAGGGCGGGACCTGAGGTTCCGCCCTTTTTTATGGTTGCCTTGAACTTCTCAGTGAGGCGCCTGCATAGGTTCGGCGCGAATCGGCAGAAGCGAACATTCGCGAGGCAGGCGAAACTCGCAACCGAGATTGTTCGTCGCCTTCTTCTGCCGCGCCTCTCCGTATAAGAGTACTGTCTGATTGTCGTCAGGGCGCTACGTGTCGCTGCACGCGGTGCCTGCATGGAAGTACTTCTTCAATCTTGGGTTGGCATCGAGGTCCGCAAATGGCCATCGCAGCTTTCAACAACATGACAGATGGGCTCGATCCAAGCAGGAGGAACCGGGGGCACTATGTCGTCAACACCAACCTGAATGATGATGGTCCGTGGGTGCCGTACGCGGATGGGGTCTGGATTCAGCCTTGCTGTTTCAACGTAACGACCGGTGGGTTCAGCGTTGTCCTGAAAGGCCTGCCGGGCGCCAAGCTCGGCGTGCACTACCACGTTGGCATCGTTCGTGGGTTTACGATGCGTGGTCACTGGCGGTATCTGGAGCATGACTGGGTTGCCAATCCCGGCACCTTCATCTACGAACCAGCCGGTGAGGCACACACGCTCGTCATCACCGAAGATTCACCCGAACCAGCACTGATCCTTTTCATGGTCGAGGGCGGTCTCGTCTATCTCGACAAAGCGGTCAATGGTGCCTTCGCTGCCTACGAGGATGGGTTCAGCGCGCTCGAGCTGTCACGGAAGTACTATCGTGAGGCGGGTCTGGATGTCGGCCTGTTGGACCAGTTGATTCGTTAGCGCGCGAGCGGCCTTGAAAGTCCCTCCAGGCGACGTCCCAACCGAGCGCTGGCAAGACAAAAAA
>JAQSWN010000205.1 GCA_029266615.1 Polyangiaceae bacterium | reverse complement strand
GCCCGGAACGAGCACGGCGCCGCTCTCGCCGCCCGCGAGCAGGAGCTCGAGCGAGTCGATTCGCAGCTTGCCTTTTTGCTTCTCGGTACCGTGGCACTCGAAGCAGTAGTTCTTGAGGATGGGCTGCACGACGTCCTCGAAAACCAGCGGCTCGCGGCTCGCTTCGGTTGCCGCGGCTTTCGCGGACGTCTTCCCCTCTTCGGCCGCGCCGAGGAGAGGCTTCAACGGACCGGGGGCATACTTGGAGAGGTACTGTTCCCCTCGCGTCATGGTGCCGCCGAAGTGCGCCCCGAGCGAAAGCACGCCGAGCGTCGCGAGCAGAGCTCCGCGGTAGGCAAGCCGCCCCCCGCCCTCTCGCAAGGCTTGGCGAGCGTAGAGCAACCAGCAGCCGGACATACCGATGACCGCGAGCAGCGTGAGGCGGCGGTGCCATCCAAGCGCAGCGGCGGGAAAGCCACCTTCCAGCGCGAGCAGCTGCCCCATCAGAAACGCAGCGAGCGCGGCAAACGCGGAAAGCGGCAGCAGCAAGCCGAGGGCTGGCTCCACCCGCTCGCGTAAGGGCCGCACGAGGGTCGCTCCCTCCGCCATCGCTACCAGCAAGAAGAACCCGATCGGGAGGTGCACGACCAGCGGATGGAAGCGCCCGAGGAACAACGCGAGCTCGGGCCCGTGGCTGGCGCGCCCGACGGAAAGCTCGGCCAAGATCGCGAGCGCCACCACCGAGCCTGGCCCAAGCCACTTCATGTCAGCCGCCGAGCGTAGCAGAAAGCTTTTTAATTATCACTGGTTAGCGGCGCGCCGTCGCGAGATGAGAAAGTGGGTGTTCAGTTGTTACCGGATCGTCCGTTGAGAGATGCGTGCCCGCTTCGCCGCGCCTCTTGTTGATCGACGCCCACGAGCCGGGGCGTGCCGTGCTCGCTGAACGCTTGAGACTGCAGGGTTTCATGGTCGTCGAATGTGGAGACGGCGCTGAAGGTGCGGTGCTCGCGTTGGAAGATCCGCCCGCCGCCGTCGTCGCAGACCTCACGATGCCCAGCATCTCCGGCGTCCAGCTGTGTCGGCTCCTGAAGTCAGAGGTAGGTACCAGTAAGGTGCCGGTGATCCTGCGCGGCTCGGAGGGGCGCCGTAACCATTTTTGGGCCGAGCAAGCCGGTGCGTTCGCTTACGTGCCGAAGGGCCGCATGGGCGAGCTCGTACGGGCGCTCCGCAAGTCCATCGAGGAGAACGTGGGCGAAAGCGACTTCTTCGTGGTGTCGTCGACACAGGGGCTCGACGTGCGCGAGCGCATCGCGACGCATTTGGACGCGGCCCTGTTCGACTCGGTGATCGCGGCGGAAGTGCGGCGGCTGGGCACGAGCGAGTCGTTCGACCGCTTGTCGGATTTGCTCTCGCAGTTCGTGTCCCAAGTCACTACCTACCGGTGGATCGCGGTGCTGCGTCGTGAGCCGCTGCGCCTCGCGGTCCACACCAATGCCGCCATGCGCGAGCAAGCCGTCAAGGAAGCGGTGGAAGCGCTGGGCGTGGCCGAAAGCACGCCCATGGTCTTGATCGAAGACGACGACGCGGTGGCAGAGTTAGAGGGGCCGCCGCCCATGCAGGAGGCCGTGCACTTCGGCGAGACCAGCATCGGAGTCTTCGCGCTCGCCCCGCGCGCGCCGGAGCACAAAAACGACCGCGCCCTCGTCTCCTCGGTCGCGCGCGAGCTCGGCGGCGCGCTCCGAATGGCGACCCTCGTCGAAGAGTCGCGCTCCCTAGCCACGACCGACGCGCTCACGGGCTTGCTCAATCGCCGGGCGTTTTTGGAGTCTACCGGGCGCGAGCTGGCGCGCGCCAAGCGCTACAGCGACCGCTTGAGCGTGATTCTGCTGGACGTCGACCACTTCAAGCACATCAACGACAAGCGCGGGCACGCCGCCGGCGATCTGGTGCTGACCGCGGTGGGCAAGCTGCTGAACAACGCGCTCCGCACGTGCGACATCGTCGCGCGTTGGGGCGGCGAGGAGTTCGTGCTCGTGCTGCCCTCCACCTCGCTCGACGGCGCCGTGCTGACGGCGGAGCGCGTGCGCGACCTGTTGGAGCGCGCCGACATCAAAGACGGCAACGGCGACCGCATTCCAGTGACGGCCAGCTTTGGCGTCGCGGCGTATTCGGGCACCGAGAACCTGGAGCAGGTCGTGGATCGCGCCGACCGGGCCATGTACCTGGCCAAGAGCGGCGGCCGTAACCGCGTGGTGTGTGACGAGCCGATTCCGAAGGCCGGCGCTGCGGCCGAGTAGCGCCCCCGTCCCGCCCGGTCTATTTGCCGGGCCATGCGACTCGTAGCATTGGCATTAGCGACGCTTTCGGTAGCTTGCGGCGGCCCCACCGTGGGCGACCTCGTCTCGCAAGAAATCTCGATCACGCTGCGCGCCGTCTCCAGCGATCCCAGCGCGGTCGCGCTTGGCGAGGCCGAAGGAGGAGCTGCGCTCTCACGCGCCTTCGTGAGCACCAGCGCGCTCACTTTCCTTCCGTGCAACGAGGAAGTGGCGGCGCTCTCGCTGGAGCCGCGTGGTTACGAGCTCGTCACCGAGTCCCCGGACAGCGAGCGCATCACGACCGCCGTGCAAAATTTCTGCGGCGTCCAATTGGACATCGAGCCCCTGGAAGAAAACGACACCGAGGGCGTGCCGGAAGGCTCCTCGCTCTACGTCGAGGGTACGGACGCGAACGGCGACCCCTTCACGCTGTCTAGCGAGCGCTCTTTTTCGCTGCTACTCGAAACGGAGGACGCGGACGGCTTAGGCAAAGTACCGCTCCTGCTCGGCGTCGACGCCGCAACGTGGCTCGCGGGCTTGCCCCTTCCGGAAGACATGTCAGACATGGCGGCGTCGTTACTGGAAGACCAGCTCGGAGCAGCGGCTGCGCTCTACATCGACGCAGACGACGACGGCGTGCTGGACCCCGATGAAGAACCCATTTACACCACTCGGTAAGCGAGGCCGGGCCAAGCGCATCAGTGAGCGCGCCGGTGAGCTTCGAGACGCCGGAAAAAAAGCCGAAGCAATCGCGAGCTACCAGCGCGCCATGGCCATCGACCCCAGCTGGTCGGTGCCGTTTTACAACCTCGGCTTGCTCCACAAGTACGAAGGTGAATGGCAAGCGTCGCTGGAAGCGACCCGGCGCGCCACGGAGCTGGACCCGAAAGACGAAGCGAGCTGGTGGAACCTGGGCATCGCCGCGACTGCGCTCGGGCGCTGGGACGTAGCGCGAACGGCCTGGCTACGCGCGGGACTGAAGTTGCCGCAAGGCACCGGGCCGATCGATTACCCGTGCGGGTCCAATCCAATTCGACTGGCCCCGGCCGGGGAAATGGAAACCGTGTGGGCCGACCGCTTGGATCCGGCGCGCGCTCGCCTCTCCAACATCCCGCTTGGCGCTTTTTGCTTCGGGGACGTAGTCCTGAACGACGGCGCCCCCACCGGCTACCGCAAGCGGCGCGGGGAAGACGTGCCGGTCTTCGACTGCCTGGCGCTGCTGGAGCCTTCGCCGCTCGCGACCTGGTGCGTGGAAATCACGCTGGAAGAGCCGAAGCGCAAGAAGGACGCGCCGGGGCCGTTCGACCATCTCGACATCATCGCGCGGGAGCGGGGCCTCGCCGCAGAGAATTGGACCACTAGCGTCCGCACCCTCTGCAAAGCGTGCAGCGCCGGCCGCCCTCACGATCACCACGACGAGCCTCGCTTTGGCGAAGGTGAGCCAGTGCCGCAGCGCATCGCGATCGCCGCGCGCACGCGAGGGGAAGTGCACGATCTGCTCGCGGACTGGGACGCGGAAGGGCGCGGCGCCATCGTCGGCGACATTCAAATGGAGTTCAGCCACGCCTAGGTTGTGACGCCGGGCGAACGCGACTACGCTGCGCGCCGAATGTCGCTCTTCGATCAGATCAAGGCCCGCATGTTCCAGGCGATGAAGTCCGGGAACGTCACCGAGAAAGAAATCCTCAAGGTGGCGATGGGCGAGATCACGACCGAGGCGGCGCGCCCGGGCCGCAAGGGTGACGACGCGGAGACGCAAGGCATCCTCAAGAAGCTCGTCAAGTCACTGGAGGAGACGCACCAAGCGTCGCAAGACGAGACGCAGAAGGCGCAGCTCAAGGCGGAGATGGCCGTGCTGCACGACTTCCTGCCCAAGTCCCTCGGAGTGCCGGAAATCGTCGAGGCCTTGGCGCCGGTCGCCGACGGCATCAAAGCCGCAGGCAATGACGGTCAAGCGACCGGTGTCGCCATGAAGCACCTGAAATCGCTCGGCGCGGAAGTGAACGGCAAGGACGTTTCCGCGGCTGTCCGCCAGCTCCGCGGCTGAGGCCTCGCGCTTCCGCGAACAGCTGCCGCATCGCGTAAACCTCCGTCCGGCCGTGCTTTCGGCTCGGAAACAGCGAAGAAACCGGAGCTCCGCTAAGCTCGTTCTGCGCGCTCGCCCCGCACCGGCCCTCATGCTAGGTCGCCACTCCCTTGCGTTGCGCGGGTCTCGCGCCATCACCACGAGGATCTCACGAAGCCATGTCGAAAATGAAGCTCAAGCCAGGTGTGGTTACCGGTTCTGCCCTGCAGGATCTGTTCGGTTACCTGAAGAGCGTTAAGGCCGCGCTCCCGGCCGTGAATGTGATCGGCTCGCACACGGTCGTGCCGGCCCTGCAAGCCGCGCGCGAAGCGAAGAGCCCCATCATCATCCAGTTCTCGAACGGCGGCGGCGCCTTCTTCGGCGGCAAGTTCCTCGACAACAAGGGCGAGAAGGGCGCGATCGCCGGCTCGCTCGCAGGCGCCGCATTCGTGCGCAGCCTCGCGGAAGCCTACGGCGTCCCGGTCATCCTCCACACGGACCACGCCGCCAAGAAGCTCCTCCCCTGGATCGACGGCTTGCTCGAGGCGGGCGAGAAGTTCTTCGCCGCCAACAAGGAGCCGCTGTTCAGCTCGCACATGTTGGACCTCTCGGAGGAACCGCTCCACGAGAACCTCGAGATCTGCCGCTCGTACCTGCAGCGCATGAGCAAGCTCAACATGACCCTCGAAATCGAGCTCGGCGTCACGGGCGGCGAGGAAGACGGCGTGGACAACAGCGACGTGGACAGCTCCAAGCTCTACACGCAACCGGCGGACGTCCTCGCGGCGTACGACGCGCTCAACCCCGTCGGCAAGTTCACCATCGCCGCCAGCTTCGGCAACACCCACGGCGTCTACAAGCCCGGCAACGTCAAGCTCCGCCCCGTCATCCTCAAGAACAGCCAGGACCACGTCCAGGCCGAGCGCAAGACGGGGCCCCAGCCGTTGGACTTCGTGTTCCACGGTGGCTCCGGCTCCACGCCGCAGGAAATCGAAGAAGCCGTCTCGTACGGCTGCGTGAAGATGAACATCGACACGGACACCCAGTGGGCGTTCACCCAGCCGGTCAAGAAGTACATGGACGACAAGTCTGCGTACCTCCAAGGCCAGCTCGGCAACCCCGAAGGTCCGGACAAGCCCAACAAGAAGCAGATCGACCCGCGCAGCTGGGTCCATCTCGGCGAAAAGGGCATGGCCGCCCGCCTCGTTCAGGCCTTCAAGGACCTGAACTCGTTCGACAAGTTCGACCTGTAATCAACGCGCCTCCCAGCGACTGAAAACGCCCGCTTCCTCACGGAGGCGGGCGTCTTCTTTTTGTGTCGCCACCCCGTAAAGAGCGCGTCCGCCGCTCCCCTCGCGTCCGTGGCTCAACGCTGGCCGCCTGCCACCAGCCAGTCGACGCACGGCGACTCGACCAGAGACCCGTTGGACAACTTGATTCGGCAGAGATCGGCGCCGCGGACTCCGCGTTCGGCGAGGCGATCATACCGCCGGGCTCTCGTGAGATCTCGAGCTCGTCGGGCGGAGGAGGTGGCACCGCGGAGTCAGCGGCGCTTGGCGAGCCGTTCCACGGGCTTTTGTCGGAAGCACGCGTCGATATGGTCGTTGACCATGCCAATCGCTTGCATGTGCGCGTAGATGATGGTGGAGCCGACGAAGTTGAAGCCGCGCTTCTTGAGGTCTTTGCTGAACGCGTCTGACTCGGGCGTGCGCGCGGGGACGTCTTTCATCGTGGCGCGGCCGTTCTGCAGAGGCTTGCCGTCCACGAAGCGCCATTGGTAAGCGCTGAAGCTGCCGTGCTCTTCTTGAACGGCAAGGAACGCGCGAGCGTTCTTGACCGCGGAAGCGACCTTGAGCCGGTTGCGCACGATGCCCGGGTCCTGGAGGAGCGCGGCGAGCTTCTTGTCGTTGAAGCGCGCGACCTTTTGCGGGTCGAAGTCGGCGAACGCTTTGCGGTAGGCTTCACGTTTGCGCAAAATCGTGATCCAGGAAAGGCCGGCTTGCGCGCCTTCGAGGATGAGAAACTCGAATAGGCGCTGGTCGTCGTAGACGGGCACCCCCCATTCGGTGTCGTGGTACTCGACGTACAGCGGGTCCTCACCGGCCCAGCCGCAGCGAGTCTTTTTCGAGGCGGCGGCAGCACGGGCATTCGGAGTCGTCATGCGGCGCCAGCCAAGTTAGCAGCTGCCGCGGCCCGCGGCTTTCGTTTCGGTCGCGGCGGTGGAATGCTGAGCGCGTGACGCGTGGCTGGTTCTATCGAGCGAGGGTGACGGTCCTGCTGCTGGTGCTGGGCGGGGTGCTGCTCTGGGGCGGCAAAGACTGGTGGCAGCGGCGACAACGCGGCACCTGGGAGCGGCCGCTTCGAGTAGCGCTCGTGTTGGTGGAGCGCGAGCCCGTTCCGGAAAAGACGCTCCAAGCGCTCTCGAGCCGCAGCTTCGACCTCGAGCGCAGGCTGAAGGCGGAGTTTGCGCGCTACCGGGGGAGCGAGATCGAGCCGCTGTCCATTCACGTGAAGGGCCCCGTGAGCGCGGCGAGCGACCCACCCACCGCCGTTGACGGCGATGGGTGGAGCCTGGTGAAGCACTCGCTCGCGCTGTGGCGCTGGACGCGCGATCTGGACGCGCGAGGCGGAGTCGAGTGGCGCGGGTACGACTCGCGCATCTACCTCGTGCTGCGCCCTTCTCGCGACGGCGAGCCGCGCGTCGTCGAAGGTGAAAGCGAGCAAGGTGGGCGCGTGGGCGTCGCGCGCGCGGACATCGACGAAGAGATGCTGGACTTCGCGCTGTTCGTGGCCGCGCACGAGCTCTTCCACACGCTGGGCGCGAGCGACAAATACGACTCGAGTGGTCACGCGCTCTTCCCCGCCGGGTTCGCCGAGCCGGCCCGAGCGCCCTTGTACCCGCAGCCCGGCGCCGAGCTCATGGCCAGAAATGTGCCCGTCGCGCCCGGCGAAGAGCGGCCGCCCGAGACGCTGGGCGAGCTCTTCGTCGGCGAGGAGACCGCGCGCGAGATCGGTTGGCGGCGCTGAGCGGCTCAGCGCAAGCAGTCGTCCAGGGGGTCGCCGCTGTCGCCGCAGCGGTCTTTCTTGCCGCCCACGCCACGCGAGCCGCCCGACGCCGCGGGGGCTGCGGGCGGAGACTTCATCCTAACCGGTGACAGCGGAGCGACGGCGGCGATTCGTGCTTCGAGCTCGCGCACGCGTTCGCTCAGGACTCGGCTCTGCGCGCGCTCCACTTGCAGCGCGTGCTCGCTCTTCTGCGCACGCAAGCGGCTCTCCGCGGACAGCGCTTGGAAACGCTGTGCGCCGCCCGCCTGCGCCGGTCGAACCCAGCCGAAGTAGCCCCCGAACGCGCCGACGACGACCAGCACGCAGCTGCCGCCGCTGAGCCAAGAGACGGCCCGGTAGCGAGCGGTCTGGTGCTCGCTACCCAGCTTGGCCAAGAGCAACTCGTGCTTGCGCTGTTCTTCCGCTTCTACCAGCCGAACCCGCGCTTCGGCTTCGATGCGGGCGCGCTCCACGGTGGCACGCTTCATCGCTTCCAACCGCTCTTCCTCGAGTCGCTCACGCTCGCGCTGCAGGGTTTCGCGCCGGTCACGCGCTTCGCGCTCTCTCTCCTGCGCGAGACGACGGCGTTCGGCGGCGTCGGCTACGCGTTTGAGCTCTTCCTCACGGCGACGCTCGGCTTCGCGCGCCTCGCGTTGCACGCGCTCGCGCTCAGTCTCCAGCAAGCCTTCGATTGAAAACAACAAGGAGCTTTCGCGCAGCTCGTCCATGTGCGGTCCGACCCGCGCCCCCCTCGGCGCCTTGGGTCAGCGGTACAGCTCGACGTCGTCTACCCACAGGTCGAAGCTGACGTTGGCTGGGAATGTCAGCTGGATGTCCAGGACTTCGCTCAAATCCACCTTGAGCTGCGGACGCCCGAAGCCCGCTTGCTTCATGCCCGCGAGCGGTAGGTCCACGAGCGTCCACTCCATCGTGAGCGGGATGTCGACGCCGAAGTGATCGTTGCACACGGTGCAAGAGCCCCCCGCGCTCGTCGCCGTGGTGGTGAGGTTCAGACGCACTTCCTTGGCCGCGCTCGGGCCGCCCCATGCGCCGCTGCTCGCGCCCGAGCGCACCCAGAGCCGAATGCCAGCGTAGCCGCTGAGGTCGTAGCCCTCACCCGAGGCAAGGCTGGCGCCGACCAAGGCTCCCCAGGTGAAGAAGGGACCGCCGAAGGTGTGCAGCGCGTTCGAGCTACCCTCGCGCGGGACGTCGAGCGCGGTGGGCAGTAGCTCCGCCCCCGCGCGGGGTGACTGGGTGCCGCGTCCGTCGTTGGAGACGTACCAGTCTCCTTTGCGCCCATCGAGCTCGAGGATGACGCTGTCCTCATGCTCGAAATCATCGAAGGCGCTCACGGTTTCGTCTGTCCCGGCCGAGCCCGCGCTCGCTTCGGGCGGGCTCCCGGCGTCGGAGGACGGTAGCTCTCCGGCGCTCGAGCCTCCGTTGGTCGGCCCTCCGCCCCCGTTACCGCCGTCCCCGGCTACCGCGGAAGCGCCGCGTAAGTCCCCCACCGGATAGTCCTCGAACGATACCAAGCAGCTCGGTAAGCAGACGGCGAGGAGTGACAGGCGTCGGAGCACGACGGCGAGAGCGTAGCCCGGAGCGGCTTCAAAAGCTGCCGCTCAGGCCGAGAAAACCGGTTCCGGTTGCCCAGCTGAGCTGTGGATTTACGGTCACGCTGCCGGGCTTCGCGGAGCTCACCGCGACTGGAGCCCGGCCGCTCGGGGCCGTGAGCAACAGGTACGCGCCGGTGGCAAGGCCGATGACGGCTACTCCGAAGCCGACGCCGCTCACCATCCCGAAGGTCTTGCCGGACTCGTTCGCGTCGTGGCCGGTCTGGTCGCAGACCCGGCGCGCGTCGTCGCAGTGGTCGTTGGCGGTGCTCTTTTTGCCGAGGGTGACGACGCCGGCGATGAGACCGGTGAGCGCCCCCGCCGCGCCAACACTGCCCACGATGTAACCAGCCGTGCGCCGCGCGCTTCCGTCCTGCGCACTCGTGGTTTCCTCGGCGGGTGGAGGCGTGAAGCGCAGAGGGAAGTCGGTGCGCTGCGCCTCCGCGAGCGACACGGTGCGACGCTCTTCTTGGCCGCCGGCCACGAGCACGACCTCGTGAGCGCCCGGATCGAGAGGCAAAGCGACTCCCAAGCTACCTTCACCGAGCTCCACCCCGTCCAGGCGCAGCTGCGCGCCCGGCGGCGTGTCAGCCGCCCGCTGTATCGTCAAGTACGACAGCCGTGGCTCGAGCGCGCGCGCGCGTTGCTCTGCGATCGGGCGGCGATCGTCCTCCGCGGGCAGCTCCGCAAGAACACCGCGGAACAGGCTCCACGCCGTGGCGATGCGACCGCGGCGCTCTTCACAGTCCGCCAAGTTGAAGCGCGTGCCGACCGCCGGATCCAGACGGTCACTGTCGCGCAGGCGCGCGCAGGCGATGTCGTAGTTACCAGCGGCCATGGCCGCGCGTGCTTGTTCGAACAACGCTTCCGCCGCCGCGGGGTTCTGCGCCAACGCCGGCAACGACGTGAGCGAGGCGCCGAGCAGGGCCGCGAAGGCGAAGCTAAAACGTCGCAAACGCGGACGACTTTATCAAAAGCCGAGGCCGAGCACGATCAAGTGTCGCATCGGCGTATACAGGTAGGGAAACAGCTGCGAAGCCGCGATCCAGCCCAGAAACTGATGGCCGGGAATTTCGCGCAGCCGATCGTAGAGCGAGCCAATGTAACGCGGCGAAAGACCTTCCGCGACTCCCGCGCCGTCGAGCGGCGGGAACGGGATGAGGTTGAAGAAGCCGAGCAGCAGGTTCAGCATGAACAGCTGTGAAAGCAGGTACGCCACCGCCGCTAGAGGCGAGTTCTGCGGTACCCCTTCGTTGAGGTAGACGAAGCCGGCGTGTACGCCCGTGCCGCTCAGGTGGTAGACCCCCGCCTCGATCAGAACGCGCAAGATGACCACGGAGAGCAGCGCCAAACCGAAGTTGGCGGCTGGCCCGGAGAACGACATGAGGGACTGTCGGAGTGGGTAGCGCCTGCCCCAGCGTGGGTCGTACGGCACTGACGCCCAGCCGAGCGGAAACCCCATCCAGATGATGCCCATGATCGGCATCACGACCATGCCCCACGGGGAACGGAGGATGTGGGGCGTCGGATCCAGCGTCACGTGGCCGAGAGAAGACGCGGTCTCGTCGCCGCCGCGCTGTGCCGCGAACGCATGCGCCGCCTCGTGACATGTCGTGCTGAACACGAACATGAGGTAGAGCGCGACGTAGGCCGGGATTCCTTCCATTGCGGCAACCATAGCGTGTTAATCTCGGGTGCCATGTCCCCCGTCCGACGCTGGCTCTCGGTCGCCGGCGTGCTGCTCCCCGTCGGTCTTGTGGCCGCTTCCGGGTTACTGCTTGGCTGCGGTGGCGCGCCCACCCGTCTCGTCACGGTCAAGGCCGGCACGGGTGAGGGTCCCATCCAGCTCGAGGTGAAGAACCTGACGGACGCGGCCATCAACAACTTCTACCTCGCACCGTCGGAGCGGATTCCAGAACAGCTGGACAACACCGCGCCCGACTCCGAGTCGATTTGGGGAGTGGACTTGCTCGCCGGCGCTATCGCTCAGGGCACGCGCGTTCCCGTCGCGGTCCCCGGGCCGGGCAGTTGGGACGCGAAAGCGACCGACCGAGACGGCCGCTATCAGCACGTCTCAGGGCTGAAGTTCGCGGCTGGCGGCCGTTATATTTTGGAGTTGAACGAAGGTGGGTGGCGCGTTCGTTGAAGCGCCCGGCTCGTTTCGCCGTGCGCACTATTACGCGCAATCGTGATCAGCAATAATGAGGGCTGGAGCCCTCGCCAAGCCGAAGCTCCTTCGGCTTTTTTCCTGCGGCGTAGCTGCATGTTTTTGCATAATGCATGCATTATGCGGTTTGTATGCAATACCTGCGACTGCGTAAATGGGCTGGATTCGCGACCTGATGGACCAAGCGCCGGTTCCCGTGCGGAGCCTCGGTGATCTCTCGCGCGCCGCCCTCCGTTCCGGTGACTGGCCGACGGATACGAAGATGCAGCCGCGGTCGTTGGCAGCGCTCTTCAGCAAGCTCGACCGAGACCAGGAGCTGGACTGGCTTGGAGACCGGCCGGGCGCTCAAGTCGCGCTGGCAAAGGCCCTGGGTGCGTCGCTGGACGACATCCGGGCCCGTGTCCGGCGCCGTCAAGAAGGGTCGGCCGGGCAAGTGTTGCGGCTCCGAGCGTTACCGGCCGCCCGCGCGCTTTCATTCCTGGAGGAACCGCTATTTCCAGGAATTCCGTTAGAGGTGTTGGACCCGGCGAGTTACGGCGGCGTGTATTGGGTCGCGGCGAGCGGCGCCGGCCGCAGTCTGGTCGGCCGGTGGCTGGAGGCGCGGGGACTGGCGCGCTTCATCCGCGCACGCACTTGGGCCGAAGCGCGACCAAAGCTCCCCGCCCACGGCGCCGCCTTCGTCGAGCTGGAAGCGCCGGACGGCTGTCCCGACTCGGAGTTTCCAGAGGGCTTACGCCTGTGTGTGGCGTCGCCCTTGGAGCCGCCGGACGCGCTCGGTTTTCGAGTGGTGCGGAGCCCCCAGCCCGAGCAGTACTTGGCGGAGCTGGTGCGCTGGGTCGGCGAGCGGTTGCCGCAAGACGGGCGGTTCGAGCCCGCGCCGGTATTGGCTTGGCTCCAAGGTGAGCCGTTGCAGCGTGGCGTGGTGGACGGGCCGGGCGCGGTGCTCGGTCTGTGCGGCTTGGCGGATGAGGTGGGGGCGCGCTCCTTGTCGGAGGATCTGCCGAAGCTTGTGCGGCGCTACGCGCAGGCGCGCTTCGCGGCCTCGTTGGATCCGGACGCACCTCACGCCACTTTCTTTCGCAAGAACGGCTACGGCACGTTGGTGGCC
>JAQSWN010000204.1 GCA_029266615.1 Polyangiaceae bacterium | reverse complement strand
GCCCGCGACCGCGCGCCGCACTTTGGGGTGCGAAGTCCTCAACGCAGCGGTGAGGGCCGTGAGTGCCTCCTCCGAGCGGATCTTGCCGAGCGCGCGTGCGGTTTCGAGCCTCACCATCCACGCCTCGTCCTCGCGCGCCAAGGTCTCGCTCAGCGCCTTCACGGTGGCTGGATCCTGCTTTTTGGAGAGCGCGTCCGCGGCCGTCCAGCGTAGGAGCGCGTTCGAGCCTTCGGTAAGCTGGTCGCGCAGCATGTCGCCGGGGGCTTCGAACGTCACCTTGCCGACGAGGCGCTGTTCCGGGTCGAAGCCCACGTGCTGGGGCCGCTTGGCGAGCTGAACGGTGAGCACGTCGTTCGCGTCCGTCATCAGCTTCTGGTGCCGAGAACGCGTGCCGTCCGCGTCGCGCACCTCGATCTCGATTGGCAGCGCGAATACCGCTGTTTCCCCAGTTTTCTGGCTTTGCTTGAGGGAGACGCTGAGGAGGCCATCGTCGTAGCTCACCTTGCAAGTCAACTCCGGGTGGCCGGGCCGATACACCCACTGGTCGAAGAAGCGCTCCAAAGAGCGGCCGGAGGCTTCCTCCAGGGCGCGCATCAAATCCGTAGTCTCCACGATGCCAAAGGCGTGGCGCGAGAGGTAGCGGCGCACCCCCTCGAAGAAAACCTCGTCTGTCAGCTCGCGGCGCAGCATGTGAAGAACGAGGCCGCCCTTTTCGTACAGATGGCGATCGAAGAGGTCGATCGGCTCTTCGTAGTCGCGGCACACGATGGGACGCTGGTAGCGAGCGCCCGCTTCGCCCAAGTACGTGTCCATATCGCCGGCGACGCCGTAATCGTACTCGTCACGGCCGAGGCGCTGCTCGCGCTCTAGGTGCTCGCAGAAGGTAGCGAAGCCCTCGTTCAACCACGCGTGTGACCAGTCGCGGCAAGTGACATAGTCCCCGAACCACTGGTGCGCGAGCTCGTGCGCTACCAAGTCCGTGGACGTGACGTCCAGCGCGGCGCGCTCGTCCAGAATGACGTGCTCGTACAGCGTGGTGGCGGTCGTGTTTTCCATGCCGCCGAAGATGAAGTCGCTCACGACGACCTGCGAGTAGCGACGCCACGGAAAAGGCGTGCCAAAGCGCTCTGAGAAGAACTCCAGCATGCGCGGCGTCTCGCCGAGACTGCGCACCGCCGCTTTCGCTTGGCCGACGGGCACGAGGTACCGAATCGGCACCTCCTGGTCCCCAACCTTCGCGGGGCGGTCCTCCACCACGTCGAAGTGGCCGACGACCAACGTGAGAAGGTAGCTCGGGTGCGGTTGGTCGAGCTTGAAGCGGTAGCTCCACGGTCCCTTGCCGCGCGTTTCCGACCCGATGAGCTCGCCGTTGGACAACACTTGGAAACCCGATGGCACCGTCGCCGCGAGCTCCGTCGTCATCTTCATGTGCGGCTTGTCTACGCACGGGATGAAATGGCGCGCGTCCTCGTCCTGGCACTGCGTCCACGCCTGCAGTGGACGATTCTTCACGTGCTCGTCTGGCGCGAGGAAGTAGAGCCCGCGCTTGGGCGTCGCCTCGTAGTCGATGCGGAGCTGGCCGCGCTCCGGCAGCCCTTGTAGCTCGATGACCTCCCCGTCATAGCTGTAGGTCACCGGCTTGAGGCCCCCGCCGTCGTCCACCCGTACGCTCGTGAGCACGAAGCCCGTGGCGTCCACCTTCAAGCTGCCCGCCTCCGGCGCGACGCGCTGGAAGTCCAGCACCGCGCGGCCCCGCACGGACTTGCGCTCGAAGTCGAGCGCTAGGTCGACGAAGAGGTGGTCGATGCGGTAGGGGCGAGACCGCTCGTATTTGCGCTCGGTCCCCGCCAGGCTGAAGGGGCTGCGGGCGGCGCCGCAGCCGCAGCGTTCGTGGAGTCTCTGCGAAGCCGTCATGGTCGCCGGTACTATACTAAGATGCAGAGGCCGTGCCGATCACGCTGACCGGAGAAGTAGAGCGCATCACTTACGAAAGTGAGGCGACCGGTTTTCGCGTGCTGAAAGTAGGGTCGCTGGAGGGTCCGGCCGGCAAGCGGAGCCACGTGACCGTCGTCGGAATGCTGCCGCCGGTGGGGAGCGGCACGCGCGTGCGGGTCACCGGGGACTTTCGGCAAGACCCGAAGCATGGCGAGCAATTTCGAGCCGAGACGCTGGTCACGCTCGCTCCGGAGACGCTGGTGGGGCTGGAGCGCTACCTCGGATCGGGGCTCATCCCCGGCATTGGCCCGGCCTTCGCCAAGCGCATCGTCTCCGCGTTCGGGATGGATAGCCTGACCATGCTCGACCACGAGCCGGACCGTCTCAAGCTCATTCCCGGAATGGGGGAGCGTCGCATCGACGAGGTGAAGAAGGCATGGGCGTCCCAGCGCGCCATCAGCAACGTGATGCTGCTCCTGCAGACGCACGGCGCGTCGCCGGCGCTGGCCGCCCGCATCTACAAGCACTATGGGGACAGAGCCGCGAGCATCGTGCAAGAGGCGCCGTATCGGCTGGCGATGGACGTGCGCGGCATCGGCTTCAAGACCGCCGACCGCATCGCGAAGTCCTTGGGCATCGCCGGCGACCACCCGGACCGCGTGCAGGCGGGGGTGCTGCACGAGCTGGGCGGTCTCGCGGATCAGGGTCACGTCATGTTCGAGCGTGAAGCGCTGTCGGAGCGCGCCGCCGCGATGTTGGAGGTGGACGTCGGCCACGTAGGTCCCGCCATCGACAAGCTTTGGGCGAGCGGGCTCGTGGTCGTCGAGGAGCGTTCGGTGTACCTTGCGCGCCTGCATAAGGCGGAAACTGCGCTCGTTTCCGGCCTTTCCCGGCTTCTTTCGCGGCCGGGCCGGGTGCTGGCCGGCATCGAGAGCACGATCGAGCGCTTCGAGGCGCAGGCCAACGTTAAGCTGGCACCCGCCCAGCGCGCTGCCGTCAAAGGCGCCGCGGAGCACAAGCTCATCGTCGTCACGGGCGGCCCCGGCGTCGGGAAGACCACGATCGTGCGCGCGATCTTGGACGTCATGAAGAGCGCGCACTTGAGCGTGCGCCTCGCCGCGCCGACCGGACGCGCGGCGAAGCGACTCCATGAGGCGACCGCGCACGAAGCCACGACGCTACACCGGTTGCTCGAGTTCGACCCTCGCGCGGGCGGCTTTCAGATGAACGATCAGAAGCCGCTGGAGGCCGACGTCGTGATTGTCGACGAAGCGTCGATGATCGACGTGCCGCTGGGCGCTGCGCTGCTGTCGGCCTTGCCCGACGCGGCGCGGCTCGTCATCGTGGGGGACGCGGACCAGTTGCCGTCCGTCGGTCCCGGCGCTCTGCTGCGCGACATCATCGACTCGACCGTTGTCACGGTCGTACGCCTGAACGAAATCTTCCGGCAGGCGGGGGAGAGCCGCATCGTGCAGAACGCGCACCGCATCCTCGCGGGGGACATGCCGGAGAGCGCGGACCCGGACTCGCCCCGCGCCGACTTCTTCGTCGTCTCTCGGCGTGAGGCGGAGGAGGCGGCGCAGACGGTGAAAGAGCTCGTAACCGCTCGAATTCCCAAAAGATTTGGCTTCGATCCAACGCGAGATATCCAAGTGCTCACGCCGATGCACCGGGGACCCGCCGGCACCACCGCCTTGAACCAGTTGCTGCAAGCGGCCCTCAACCCGAGCGGGGACTCTCTGGAGCACCACGGTCAGACCTTCCGCGTGCGGGACAAGGTGCTGCAGCTCAAGAACGATTACGACCGCGAGGTGTACAACGGCGACTTGGGCGTCGTGGAGCGCGTGAGCGCCGAAGACCGTCGCGTCACGGTCCGCTTCGATGGCCGTGCCGTCGACTACCAGGACGCGGACCTAGACATGCTCACCCTCGCTTATGCAACTAGCATTCACAAGAGCCAGGGCAGCGAGTACCCGGCGGTGGTGATCCCCTTGCTTACCGCCCACTTCGTGATGCTGTCGCGGAACCTCGTGTATACGGCGGTGACGCGGGGGAAGAAGCTGTGCGTGCTCGTGGCGGATCCGCGCGCGCTCAAGCTTGCCCTCGGCGAGGTACGGCGCGAAGAGCGCCAAACGCGGCTGGCGGAGCGCCTGCGTCTGGCGATGCGTTAGCGGTTGGCCAAAACTTGCTCGGCTTGGCTGCGAAAGCGTCCTTTGGGAAAGGTCGCCAAGTACTTCCGCGCGAGCGCCGCGGCGCTCGGATCCTTGCGCGCCGCCGCGGACTCGAAAGCGATCGCCAGCGCTTCTTCCTTGAGCGCGCCGTTCGGGTACTTTCGCTGGTACTCCGCGGTGAGCTGCTGCGCGCGCGTCGCGTCGCCAGCACGGCGTGCCTGCAGAGCCTCCATCATCAACGTGGCACCGGGGCCCGAGGGGCTGGGATGCGGCGAGGGCGCGGTCTTTTCGGGCGTAAGCTCCTCCGGGGTGATGGTCTTCTCCTTCGGCAGCTCCGGGGAAGCGGGTGAGGGAGGAGCGAGAGCTTGCGGCGCGCGCGTCGCGGCGGCGCGCGGCGCGGGAGCAGCTTCTTGCACGAACGCCCGCTGAGGCGCGACGGCGCGGTAAATGCGCGGACCGACGGTCGCGCCGGCAACGCCCACCACGAGCAGCACCGGAACCGCGAAGGCCGGCTTCAGCCAGCGCGCCCAGCGCGGTTCTTCGCTCACGGCGTCGATGCGGGCACGGATGCGTCGGCGCTGCTCGACAGAAAGCTCCAGCGGCGGCACCTTGGCGAGCAGAGTGGCGCCGGTTCGGACCACCATGTCCGGGTCGTCTAGCTGCTGTCGTAGCGGTTTCATTTCAGGCTCCCCGCGCGGCCGCTCTCGGCGACGAGTCTCAAAAACTCTTTGCGTGCATGATGCAGCCTCGTCCACACCGTATTTAGCGGGATTGCTTGCATCTCGGCGATCTCTTCGCCGCTGTAGCCTTCGACCTCGAAGAGGATAAACGTGGTCCGACGCACCTCGCTCATCTGCCCGAGCAGAGCGTGCAGTATCCCCTCTGCTTCCTTGCGCTCGAAGATATCGCTCGGATCACTCCCCGAAGGAGCCGTGTCGTACGGTTCGGGCGTGGCTGCGCCCCCGAGGAACACGCGACGGAACCAGGCCCGGCGACGGTAGTCCCGCACGGTGCGCTGCGCGATGCGGTACAGCCAGCCGCGCAGGTTGCGGCCGTCGAAAGCGCTCAGCTTACGGCGCACGACGAGGAACACTTCCTGGGTCAGGTCCTCGACGTCGGCCGGCATGCCACCCAGCGCGCGGATCCACCGCGCGACGTCGTTGAACGAGGACGTGTAGACCTGCTCGAAGGAGAGAGCGGTGCCGGCGTGCTGATCGAGCACGCTATCCAGGGGCGATAGCCGCTGCACCATGACGTTCATCGTGTCTCAACAAGAGGGGGGCAAGCAGTGAAAAACTTCAGACCTCATGGCGTTTTTCGACGCTTCGCGCATGGCCCCTCCCTCGCCGCACCTTCAACGGCGACGCGGTTTTGTTTTTTAAAGCCGGATTACCGCGCCGACACTGCCACCAATCCACGCCGCGGGCGTCTGTCCAACGACCCCCAAACCTTCGACTTGCAAGGAGTATGGCTTGGGGAAGTAGCTCGCGAACATGCCGCCGTAGATACCAGCGTGAGGGCTCGCCCAATAGCGCACCTGAGCGCCGAGTCTGCCACCCAGCTCGAGTCGGTGAGCTCGCTGGGTCGCGTCCAGGGCTTGGCCTTCGACCAAGAGCACCGCGGCCGCGAGCCCCAGATCGAGACCGAGCTCCCAAGCGTTCACGCGTTGCGACAGCGCGAGCCCGAGGTCCATCGGCACCCACGTCGCGCGCGCCTCGGCAAGCTCGTAGTGCATTGAGCTCGGAAGGAGCCCCGCCAAGCCGAGCGTGACGCCGATGCGGCGGCCGTAGCGGAGGCGCAACCCGAGACCCCCGGCTTGGGTCGCGCTCTGTGCGTCGCTGTCGAGCGCGACCTGCGCTACGGGGCCGAGCGAGACGTCGAACGGTATACCCGGCTCGACCGCGGACGGGAGCGCGGGCGCGGGCGCGGGCGGCGCCGCTGGACGCGGTTTTTCGGGAGTTTCCGGCTCCTCTTCCGCGACGCTGACCTGCGCCGGGACGTGTAAAGGGTCCACGACGAGAACCGCGAAGACGGCGATGTGACGCGCTCTTTCCGTGCAGTCGCGCTCGGCATCTTTGAAGCGGCGACGTTGCCCGCGCACGCTGACCGTGAAAGCGCCCCCGTGATCGGAGACAACCACGTCGCTGTCCGCGTTGTCCGCGCGTAGCTCGAGGGTTGCCTCCGGTAAGAGCCGCTTTAGCTCCGTGCTGATCTCTTCCGCGGACGGGCAACTACCCGCGGCCGCGACGGCGAGCCGAGTCACTCCGTCGGCCCGACCCACGGCGGGAACGCCGATCACGAGCGCGAGCGCGAGCCGAGTCGAGAAACGGGCGAGGGGAGCCACGACGAGTTCGAGACTCGGACACTACACGAGCACGGCTTCGATCAGGGTCAGCAAGCTCTGTTTTTCCGGCCCCGGTAGCGCGCGCTCTAGCTCCCAGCTCTGCGCCGCGCGGGGCTCCGCGATTTCCGGCAATCGCTCTTCGAGCCGCTCGACCCCGAGCAGGTCCCGAGGCTCGCCTACCGCGGATTTTTGGCCGTTCGGCGAGGTGCGCAGCGCCACTTCGCTCACGGCACTGACGAGGACGGCCGCCTTGGCACGGCGCAGTAGCGCGTGGACATGGTGCTGCACGAGCCAGACTCCCCACAGGGCCAGCTGCTGACGGAGGCCCGGCCCCGCGCTCCAGCCTCGGCCCTGCAGCTGCTCTGCGAGGCAGGCCTCAAAGCCGCGGCTCAGTTGCGGCAAGACCATGGCCGAGACGGCGAGGTCCGGCTTTTCCTCCGTGGCGCTCAGCCCGGCGCTGCCGGAGCTCACGTCGTAGCTCTGGAGTAGCTCCACCAGGGATAGCTCGGCATGAGCGGCGTCGGAAGCTTTCGCGACCCGCGTCGCGACGGCACGTTGGAAGGTAGCGGCGCAGCCAGTGAGGTCGTAGCGCTCGAGCTTGACGCGCGCGCGGAGCGGCTCCGGCACGCTCTGACGCACCAGTTCCTCGAGACGCGTTAGGTCCAAATCGCTCAGGGTCACGCGACCGAAGCGCGCGCACAGGTCCCCCCAGGGTAACGCCGGCTCCGCGAGCGCGCCCACCACCAACAGCGAGCCCGGTTGCGACTGCTGAACGGCGTCCAGCACGAAGCGCGAGAGCTTTTGCCGATGCTCGTCGCTCGTAGCCGACGAGGGAGTGGGGGCGAAACGCGCGACCTCCGCCGCGACCGCGTCCGTCACTTCACCTTCGAACTCCCAATGCTGCGCGTCGTTCTGCCGCCGCTCGGCCTCTGCCTCTTCGATCGCGAGCAGGGCGTCCCCGAAGCTGTAGTCGCCGAAGTCCGGCGGCAGTTGCGCGCTTTGGAGCAGATTGGTGAAAGCGGCCAGCGGCTCCAGCAGGTCCGGGGTGAAGGCGCTCTCCGCTTTGAGCACGGAAGCGAGCGCCGCGAGGTGGGCGATGCCGTCTCGCGCCGACGGAGCGCCGCCACGCCGTCGCGCCGTCTCCTCCGAGAACTTGTGGAACAGCCGTACGCTCTTCTGAAATCCGATCCGGCTCATGGCTTCTTCGCTTTCGCGTCGCTCGAGGCCTCGCTGAGCGGCTTTTTTACGCGGTTCTCTGGGGAGAGCCCGGACACGACCTCGACGTTGATGCCGTCCGAGATGCCGAGCTTGACCTCGCGCCGCTCGAAGCGCTGAGGCGCGACCTCCACCTCCACGAAGGTTTTCCCTTTTTCGAAGGTGACGACGCCCTCTTCGATCGCGAGCACGTTCTTGCGAGTGTCCAGGATGATGTCGGCGTTGGCGCTGTAGTTGGCGCGCACGGTGACGTCCGGCTTGAGCGTGACGGCGGCCTTCACCTCGAACTCGATCGTCCCCTCTTTTTCTTTGCCCTTGGGCGCGATGTACTCGAGCTTGCCTTCCAGCCGCTGCTCGCCGAGCGCGCCGACCGTGATGGAGACGGGCATGCCTTCCGTGAGCTTTCCGACCTCCGATTCGTCCACCCGCCCTTGGAAGATCATGTCGCCCATGTCCGCGATGGAGGCGATGGTCGTGCCTTCGTTGAAGTTGTTCGCTTCGATCACGCTGGAGCCTTCCTTGACCGGCACATCCAACACCATGCCGTCCACGGTGGACGTGACGACGTTGCTCACCTTGCCGGTGCGCTTGGATGCGCCTTCCTTGATCAGCTCTCGGTTGCTCTGCGCGGTTTCCAGCTCCTGACGCTTGAGCTCGAAAGCGAGCTTGAACTGATTGAACTCGGTCTCGTTCATCAGCTTTTGGTCGAAGAGCTGCTGGTAGCGCTTCATTTGGGTCTGCGCGTTGTCCAAGCCGATTTGCGCGGAGCGAATCGCGGACTCCGCGTTGTTGAGCGCCACCACGTTCGGAATAATCTGAATCTTGGCCAGCATTTGCCGGTCTTTCACCTTTTGGCCAGCGACGACGTACACCTTCTCCAGCACGCCGGAGACACGCGGCTTGATGGTGACTTCTCGCCTCGGGACGAGCGCGCCGGGCGCGACCGTCTTTTTGACGATGTCCATCTTGGCGGGCGTGACCGTCTCGAAGACCTGGGGGGTGGCTTGAGACTTGTTGTAGAGGAACAGCAAGGTGAGCACGAAGGCGCCGACCACGCCGAGCGCGAGCAGCAGGGGGACGATGCGGCGGATCATTCGGACCTTAGAGCCTCTACCGGGTGGACACGCGCGGCGTGCCGGGCTGGCATGATGGCAGCTATCAGCCCCGCGGCAATGAGCAGACTTTGAGCCACGAGCGCGGCCTTGATGTCGACGCCTGGCCGAGAAACCGGGGCTTCCGGCAGCGTGGCCAAGAAGCGGGCAAAGCCTTCCAGCGTCGCCACGGCCCCGACTAGGCCCAGGTAGCCGGCCAACATCGTGAGCACGACCGACTCTTTGACGACCATGAGCACCACCGAGCCCGGCGTCGCGCCGAGCGCCTTGCGGATCCCGATCTCTTTCGTGCGCTCCTTGACCGTGATGAGCAAGATGTTGCTGACGCCCAGCATCCCGGCACCGAGCGTGAGCGCCCCCACGAGCCAAACGAACCAGCGGATGCCGCGGAACAGGCCCTGCAGCTTCTCGAACTTGTCGGCGGCGTTGAACGAGCCGAACGCCTGGTTGTCGGCCGGATGAATGCGGTGCTTCTCCGCGAGCGCCTGCTTGATGGACTCTTCCACCCACACGGCCGGGTACGTCGGATCCGTGCCGACCGTGAACCAGCCGACACGATCTTTCTGGTTGAACGCGATTTGGAAGGTCGCGAACGGAACGAAGACGGTGGCGCTCAGCTTTTCGCCTTCGTCCCCGGACTTCAGGCTCTTGACCTCCCCCACGATCCGAAAGTTCACCCCCTTGACCTGGATGTACTCCCCGACTGGGTCTTCACCGGGCTCGAACAGCTCGCGCGTCACCGCTTCGCCGATGACGACCATCTTGCGCTGCTCGGCCATGTCTCGCGCGTTGAAGAAGCGACCGCGCGTCTGGACCAGCGGCTCCACCAACGGAAACTCCGGTACGTCCCCGACCACGTTGAAGTTGCCCGTTTTTGGCCCGCGCGTGATGTTGATACCTTCCCGCCAGCCGCCGAGCTGGAGCCGGGGCGCAACGTACTTTACGCCGGGCACGCGGGCGATCTCCGCGATGTCCTGGTTCGTGAACTTGATGTAGCGGCCCGGCTGTAGGCCCCGGTACGGCATGCTCGTGCGCTGCGACCAGACGTAGACGCTGTGCAGCGCAAGCCCACCGAGGCTGCGCACCACGCCGCGCTCCAAGCCTGCGCCGAGCCCCAGCAGGACCATGAGCATGAACATGCCCCAGAACACGCCGCAGGCAGTGAGCGCCGCGCGCAGCTTGTTCTTGCGCAGCGTGGACCAAATCTCTTGCCAGGAATCGAGGTCGAACATGGCTCAATCGCTGCGCAGCGCGACGATTGGGTTGACCCGCGCCGCGCGGTAGGCGGGGAAAAAGCCGGCGAGCGCGCCCGCGCCCATGATGATGGCGGTGGCGGCGAGCGCGACGTCCAGGCTCACGCTCGGGTGCCGGAAGAACGGCGCCTCGGGAAACTTGCTGGCGACGAGCTCCACGACGCCGATGCCGGCGACGAGGCCGGTGTAGCCGCTCACGCCCGTGAGCACCAAGGACTCTCCCAAGATCATGCGAATGATCGAGGCGGGCGTGGCGCCGATCGCCTTGCGAATGCCAATCTCCTTGGTCCGCTCGGCGACCGAGATGAGCATGATGTTGCCGATACCGACGATGCCGGCCAACAGCGTGCCGATACCGACGGCCCACACGAAGATGCGGATCCAGCGGAAAACACCGGTCAACCTCGTGAATTGCTCCAGGTTGTTGCCCAGCCGAACCGCGCGCCGATCCTCGACCGAGAAGCCGTGATTCTTCGCCACCATGGCGCGGGCCTGGGTCGCCATGGCCTGGCTCTCTTCCACGGAGGCGTCCCCGACGGTGAAGATGAGCTGGTGAATGACGTTCGGTTGGTTGTACACGAGCTGCGCGGTGCTGATCGGCACGTAGATCTTGCGGAGCTCGTTCTCCCCGCCCACGTCCTCGAACTCGCCGACGATCTTGTAGGCCAGGCCGCGGATGTTGATGTACTCGCCGACGGGGTTGCGGCTCCCGAACAGCATTTCGCGCACCTTGCTACCGATGACGCACATCTTGCGTTTTTGACGCTGGTCCGCTTCGTTCAGGAAGCGACCGTGCGTCATCACCGTCTTCTCCAAGAAGCGGTGGTCCGGATGCACGCCCATGATGTTGAAAGACGAGCGCTTACTGCCGTAGCTCACGCTGAACTCGCCCCACAGCCAGTAACGACCCGTGATGTGATCGATTCCTGGCACGTGCTGCGGCAAGTCGTCGAAGTCTCGATTCTTGAACAGGATGGCGCGCCCCGGGCTTCGGCCGGCGTAGGGAACGGACGTCTTGCCGCCGCTCAGCCAAATCGAGTTCTGCGCGTCGTCGCGAAACTCCCAATCGGCGCCGTTCTGCAGGCCTTGCCCCGCGCCGAGCAGCACGACGAGCATGAACACGCCCCATGCCACGGAAAGGCCGGTCAGCAGCGTGCGGAGCCAGTTGCGGCTCAGCACGTCCCAAAGCTCGAGCAGCGACTCGATCATGCGCTCGCCTGCTCGGGCAGGTCGATGCGGCCGTCCTTGAGCCGGATGGTGCGCGACGTCATCTCCGCGATGTCGTGCTCGTGGGTGACGACGACCACGGTCATGCCTTGCGCGTTGATCTCACGCAGCAAGTCCATCAATTGATAAGAAGTCGTCGTGTCGAGGGCGCCCGTCGGCTCGTCCGCGAGCAGAAGCTTGGGCTTCGTGATGAGCGCTCGCGCGACCGCGACACGCTGACGCTCACCGCCGGACAGCTCGTTCGGCAGGTGGTCGGCGCGCTTGCCGAGACCTACGCGCTCGAGGTACTCCCGCGCGAGCTTGTTGCGGGCTCGGCGCGACACACCTTGGTAATAGAGCGGGAGCGCGACATTCTCCTCGGCGGTCTTGAACCCGAGCAGGTTGAACGACTGAAAGACGAAGCCGATGAGTCGGTTGCGGTAGTGAGCGGCCTCGCGCTCACTCAGGTTCCGAATCAGTTTGTCGTCGAGGTAGTAGGCGCCCTGGTCATAGTCGTCCAAGATGCCCAAGATGTTGAGCAGCGTGGACTTGCCGGAGCCGGACGAGCCCATGATGCTGACGAGCTCGCCCGTCTCTACGCGCAAGCTGACGTCGCGCAGGACGTGCACGGCGGCATCGCCTCTTCCGTACTGCTTCTGAATTCCTTCGATACGGATCACCGGAGCCCCCGGGATCTAGCACCGGGGGCTCACGGGCCGCCAAGGCTCCGATTTGGCGCCTAATTTGCGCCGCCGGCGCCGCCGGCTTCCGGTCCCGTGCCGCCTGCGCCCGAACCGCCGGCTCCGTTGCCGACGCCGATGAGCTCCACGTCGTCGATGGTGACGCTCACGTCGTACGGCGTCGCTTTTTCGGTCCAGGGCAGGATGAATTGAACCCCGATCACGTCCGAGCCGTCCGTCTTCGCGGCCGCGTCCGGCTTTCCGCCGCCGAGCTCTGCCCAAGTAACCTCGACGGTTCGGAACTCATCTTCCGAAATGTCGGTGAGCGCGACGCTGGGGTGCGCGCAGTCGATGAACTTCTTTTCGTCGGGCGCCAGACAGGAGCCCTTCTCGC
>JAQSWN010000203.1 GCA_029266615.1 Polyangiaceae bacterium | reverse complement strand
GACCGGAGGCGGAGGCGCGGGCGGCAGCAGCTCGACCGGAGGCGGAGGCGCGGGCGGCAGCAGCTCGACCGGAGGCGGAGGCGCGGGCGGCAGCAGCTCTGGGATCGGCGCCGGAACTACCGGTAGCGGCGTCAATTCTAGCGCCAGCGGCGCGACGAGGGGCGGCTGCGCCGTCTGCACGTGCTCCGCCACGGGCGACGCCTCTACGGGGCGTTCTTCGCTCTGGAGCGTGCGATCGAGATCCAAGTCCGGCCGTGACGGCGCAGGAGCGGGCTTCGGCAAAGGACGCTCCGAGGGCGTGCCTACCGCGATGATGCGCTGGGCGAAGATCGCCGCGGGCTTGGCCGCCGGCGTGGCGGGCGTGTCTTGCGGAGGCGACTCGCTGCCGAGCGAGATGTCGGGTTGCGAACGCGGACGTGGCACGGGGGGCCGGCCGCCCGTCGGCGCTTCGGTCGCGCTGAACGCGCCTGCGTCTTTGGACAACGCCTCACCGATCGCGCGGAGCGACTCCGAACCCGAGAGCGCGGAGGCGACGGCGTCGCGCGATGACGCGGATGCGTCGTGATACGAGATCGAGGGCGCGGCCGGCGCCCGTAACGAGCCGACGTTACCGAGCGCGTCGCCCGCCGAGGGCGGCATGGAGCCCGGGTTCGCCGAGTCACGCTTCGGCTTGGGCGGAGGCGCGAGCTTGCGTGACGTGGGCACCACCGAGTCGTGACGTGGCGCCGAAGGCTCGGCGGGTTGCTGCGCCAACACCTCCACGTCGTCCGCGTCCGGCGACGGCGGGTCGATGCCGGGCGGAGCTTCCGCGCCGGTGGTGACGACCTCGGGCGAGGTCTTGCGCTGCGCGTCGTCCGTCGACTCGCTCATGATTCGGAGACCAGCGATTGTCCCATACGCACGACGCCGATGCCTCGCGTGAGCGTGATACCCGGCTCGAACAGCACCACTGCCGTCGACCCCAGATGGAACATTCCGATTTCATCTCCGCGCGAAACCGGCAGCGCGGGGCTCACGGAGTGCACGCCCGGCGGCACGAACGGGCCCGGCATCGCCGTGACGCTGATGCGCCCCACGATCGTCGCGCCCACCATCACCACCGTGACCCGACCGAGCTCGGCGGTGTCGATCACGATCGCGACGCGGTTGTTGCGCACGAACAGCTGCGGCACGTAGCGCTCGCCGATGCTGTTGACGGGGAACAAGTCGCCCGGGATGCCACGCAAGAGCGTGACGTTGCCGTCCACCGGTGAGTGCACCCGGTGGTAGTCGCCCGGGGCGAGGTACACGACCGCGAATTGACCGCCCGAGTAACGCTTGGCGTCCTCGGCGTCGCCGATCAGCTCTCCGGCTTCGTACAGCTGGCCTTTGACGTGGATCTGCGCGCCCGTATCGATGCGCCCGAAGCACGACAGCTTGCCGTCGGACGGGCTCACGATAGGATCGCCGCTGATGACGCGCGCTCCCTTCTTGAGCGGGCGAGTGAAGAACGCGTCGAAGCTTGGGTAAGAGCCGAGGTGGCCCTCCGCTTCGTCCATGTTCACTTGGTAAGCTCGGCAGTAGGCTCGTTCGACCGCACGTGCGAAGCCGCTTGGTATCGGCTGATCGCACAGGCGACCGACGGCCCGGCTGAGGTGGACGCGCGGCAATGCGCGCAGGATCTGGGCGGCGGCAAATGTACTGAGGCTCACCAAAAATCCGTTATACTTCGCGGAATTCGACCGCCCATGGTAGGTCGACCCGAGGCCCGTGGTCAATCGCGGGAAAGTGTTCGCGCTGCTTCGCAGAGCGCACGCCAGGCCGGATCGGCCGGCAGGCGGGGCTCGTCCAGCTCAGTTCCAACGGAAAAGCGGCCCTCACAGGCGACCTCTTCAGCCAGTGGGTCGGAAGAAAGTCCCAACTCGAAAGCACGCGCGGCAGCTTTCGGGTCGCTTTTCTCGAGCAGGCGTCCGCGGAGCCCGAACCAGGGTCCATAGAGATCGTCAATTTCCGCCTCTGTACCAAGGCGGGCCGCCGCCTGGTCCGGCGCCTTGCGGGCGAGCTCTGCACGCGCGACGCGAGACTTGTAGACGGGCTCGTTCCCCGAGACGCCCGGCGCCAGGGTCAGTGCGGCCTCGGGCCCGAATCCGGTTTCCAGCAGCAAGTCGCCCAGGCGAGCGCGCCGCGCCAGATCGCGCGCGTCGAAGCCTCGCGGCGGAGGGGCTCCGAACGAGGGCGCGCTCTGACCGTGAGCGGACTCCAGAAGGTACTTTTGCCAACGCAGGTTCCAAGCGGAAAGATCGTAACCCGACACACTACGGAGCGCCGCGCTGTGATCTTCCTGCGACAGACCCTTCAAGTCCGCGAACAAGAGACGCAGCGCCGCGTCGCCCTGCTGCGCGACGAAGTAATTGATGAAGCTTTGGACCTCGGCGTAGGCGGTCGACGCGGCCTCGGGCGTCGGCAGCATCGCGATGGAGGGGCCGAGCTTGTCGATGCCGACTTGGCGCCCGTGGCGCAGCGCGCGCGTCGCCGTTTCCTCTGCCCAGTCTTTGGGATCGAACGGCCGCGGGTCACGCCAGCGCGTCTCTTCGCGTTTGGCCACGCCCTCTTGCAACCAGAGCGGCGCTCGGTCGCGCGTGGCGCGCGTCACGAGCAGGTGAGTGAGCTCGTGCGCGAGCGTGTCCTCCCAGTGGTAACCGGAGCGCGTGGCGTGCGGCGAAAGAATGATGATTCGGCCGAAGCGCGCCACCGCCAGGGTGCCCGTCGTTTCCGCGGCTTCCAGCGGCAAGCCGGTAACGGCGGAGAGCGAAAACAAGTCGCGCACCATGTCGATGCGCAGCGGGCGCGGCAAGTCCACGCCCAGCTCCGCGCCGATACGATCTCGAGCTTGGGCGGCGACGCGGAACACGAACGGCGCGAGCACGCGATCCGAGTCGTCTTGCATGCGCATCCAAATGCCGCGCTCCTTGTCCTCGATCACGAAGCCAGCGGCGGTCGCGCGGGCGCAGCTCTTGGCGATGTTCGCGAGCTGAGCGCCTTCTTTCGACTCCGTGACCGCGGGGTTCGAGAACACCGCCGTCGCCCCCACACAGTCGCCCAGATAGAGCAGTAGGCGCGCGCGCTCTAGGAGAAACTGCGGCGTCTCCGCGTCCGCGCTCTGCGCCAGCTTCTGAGCACGAGGCAGATCGATCTCGATGATCGCGTTCGACAGTGTTCGGAGATCCGTGCCGAACGGGTTGGCGCGGGCCGCGGCGCCCAAGCCGACCGCCGCAAGGACCGCGAGGAGCAAGTACCAGCGCTTCATTTCAGCAGGCCCTCCGCGTAGCGCTTCACGGCCGGGCCGAGCTTTCCGCCCTTGTCCCGCGACAAGCCTTCCAGGACCCGCTTCCGAAAATCCTCGGCTTTCTGGTTCTTGCCACGACCCGGCACGCCCGCCTCTTGCGACATACTCCCCCGCTCCGAGTCATGGCCGTCTTTCGGCGGCGGCTGGTCGGCGTCTTTGCCGCCGTCCTTGGGTTCGTCGTTCTTGGCGTCGTCGTCGTTCTGGTCCAGCAAACGCTGAGCCTCGCGCTGCAGCTCGAGCGCCTTGTCTCCGTTGCCTTGAGAGAGCTGCTGAGCCGCTTCACGCATCAGCCCCTCGGCGCGGTCCAGCGCTTCTGCCACTTCCCCGGGCAGCGCGGCTTCGCCGTGGCTGCCGCGGCCGGAGATGTTCTGCGCCCGCTCCGCCAGCTCCTGCTCGCGCTTTCCGGAGCGCTCGAGCGCTTCGTTCGCGCGCGCGCTCTTCCGCTCGCGCGCCTTTTTCAGCAGCTCTTCCACCCACTCACCCTGCTTGGCGAGCTCGCGCTCGGCGCGCTCGATGGCACCTTTGGAGACGTTACCGCCATCACTGCGGGAGTTGGCGGTTCCGAGCTGCTGCTTGGCGCTGTCCGCGCTCTGTTTGGCGTCCTTCAGCGACAAGCGCGAGAGGCTCTCGGCCATGGCGCGACCGTGCTCGCGCGCGAGCGCCGCCGCTTGTTCCGACGCCGACTGACCGGGGGCGTAGTCGGGCAAGTCCTCCAGCGCGCGACGCAGCGCTTCCGCCCTTTCCTTCGCTTCGCGCGAGAGCTCCGGATCCTGCTCCGCCTCCTCGGCGGACTCGAGCGCGTTCTCCACCGAGGCGATCTCGCCCGCGTGCTCCGCGGAGAGCTGCGACAGCTCGCGCATCAGCTCTTGGAACTGCTGGTGCGCCTGCGAGGCTTCGCCAGGCTGCTTCGGCCCGCCCTTTCCGCCACGCGAGCCGGACTCCACCCCGCCCCCTCCGCCGCCCATGGCGTTGAACGAAGGTTTGGGACGACGCAATCGCGCCGCGAGGTGCCGCGCGGCGAGCTCCGCCTCCAGGTAGCTCTTGGCTTCCAGCCCGCGACGCACGCGCCGGATTTCGCCCTGCGCGACGCTGCCGACGTCCGCGCCGAGGTCACTCAAGGTCCACAGTGAGTCCGCGCCGTTTTGCAAGACGGGTAGCGCCGCCGAAAGCCGGCGCGCCGACGCCGTCTTCTTCTCCGGATCCAAGCCGAGCTTGGCACCCTCTGCGACCTCGTCGGCCACGTCCGCGAGCCGCTTCGCGACCGCCTCCGCGTCACGATTGCCGGTCGCGCGGAGGGCCGCGTCCACCGCGAGCAGCACGTCTTCCAACCGCCGCAAGTACGTCTCGCGGGTCGCCGCGGGGCGCTGGAGGGCACGCGCTTGGCCTTGCAGGAACGCCTTCAGCGGCTTGGGCACGGCGGCGCCCGCGAACGACGCGTCCACGAAGCCGAGCAGCGGCGCGAGCGCCTCTTTGACCTGCTCTGCTTGCGCCTTGCGGAGCGCCTCCGGCGACACGACCGGCGCGCCCTTCTGCGCGGCCGCGTCGCCTTCCCGCTGGGTGGTGGCGTAGGCGCGAATCAACGACGCGCGCGCGCCCTTGAGAGCCGCGTACCGCGCCGCCTCTCCCTCGCCGATGCCCGGCGGCACGACCGTGATCGCCTTGCTCGCTCCCCACTTGGCACCCGCGACGCCATCGTTGTCGCGCGCTTCGACCGTCACCTCCACCGGCAAGAAGCTGCGGCGAAGCAGCGAGTCGCGCGGGGAGAGAGCTTGCGCGCCCGTGCGCTGCTTGGCCTCGCCGTCCAGCCGCTCCAGGGTTCGGCGATCTTCACGACCTCCCGCGCGCATCACGAGCGCAATCTCGCGGATGCCGTGGTCGTCCTCGGCGGCGTAGCGCAGCTCGAGCGACTGCAAGTCCTTCAGCAGCACCGTGCGCGGCGCGCTTTCCAGCTCCACCTCCGGCGCGCGATCCGCCTCCGCCTCGAGCACGAGCGTCTGCGGCTCCGAAATGAGCACGTCCCCGAAACGCGCCGCGACGCGCAGCTCCACGGAGCGCGACAGGACCCAGCGCGCCACGACGTTGCCCGCACCGTCGCTCACGAACGGCACTTCTCGACCGTCCCCCACCAGGACGAGCTTCCGCCCTTCGCGCTCGGGCACGCCCTGCACGATGATCGTGCTGCCGGCGGGCTCGTGGTTCGGGCCCTCGGAGAAAAGGCGGTGCGCGTCTTGGCGGAGGTACGCGGGCGGCTGCGAGTCCACCTGAAGCGAGCTGAGCCAGGGCATCGGCACCGGCGCATGGCCGGAGCGCGCGGCCATGACGTCTAGCCCCTCCAGGACACGCGCGGGGTCGAACGCCAAAATCGCTCCCGAGGCGACGAGCGTCACCAGTAGAACCAGCCGCGTTCGATCCGCGACGCGCGCCGCCCACTTGTCGAGAGACGCCGCGGGGGCTTGGGTCAGGACTCGCTGGAAGTGCAGCTGAGCCAGGTCCGGGGATTCGCTCGACTCGCCGTCCGCGGACTCCGCCCGCTCGACGAGGGACAGAGCGCGCAGCGCTCGAGCGCCGATGGTCGGCTCCGCTCGAAGCAAGGTGGCGCTGAGGAGCCGGCGCTTGTCCTGCAGTGTGCGGCGCGCGCGCACCACCGTGAAAACCAAGGCTGCAATCGCCAGCAGCAGCAGCGCGGCACCGGCGAGGCGGAGCGAGCCGGTGCCCCGCCGCGCGACGTGCGCGCCGACCACGAGCCCGAGCAGGACGATTCCCCACCCCAGCTGGCGCCGAGCGCGGGCGACCTTGTTGCGAAACCGCGAGCCCAGCAGGTCCAGCGGCGCGGGGGCGGTGCGAGCACGAGCGCGAGGCGACGACATTCGAGCTCGGCGAGCATAGCCCAAGCTCGGGGCCCGAGCGGCTCGCGCGGCTCGACAGCTGCAAAAACCTGGCCCATGCTGTCTTTCGCGCCGTGACCCTCGAAGGCACCGAACGGCTTCGCCGAGTGCTGCTGTCACTGCCGGACGTCACGCTCCGGGTCGGGTGGCTGCGCGCGCACTTGTCCGAGCTCCGCGACCAGGAGGCCGCCGAGCTGCTCGCCAGCTTGTGCGAAGACGGCGAGCGTCAAGATCCGGACTCCCGCGAGGCTTTGCTCGTCGTCGCCATGCTGCTGGTCGCAGATGGGGACTCGCCGTTCGTCGAGCGCTTGCGACAGCATGCGGAGGAGCGACGCTTGCTCAGCTTGTGGCGCCTCTTGCGGCGGAGCACCGGCAATCAGCGGTCGCGCTCGGAGCCGCCCGTGCCGGACTACGGCTCCGGCCGAGAGCTCACGGTCGGCGAGCGGCGTAGCCTGGCGCGCTCGCCCAATCGTCGGGTCCTGGACAAGCTCCTCCGTGATCCGCACCCACTGGTGCTGCGACAACTGCTCGGCAACCCGCGGCTCACGGAAGACGACGTCGTGCGACTGGCCGCGCGGCGCCCGCTCCACTCCGCCATCGTGGAAACGCTCTCGGAGAGCCCGCGGTGGCTGCGGCGGCCCCGCGTGCGTCTCACGCTATTGCTCAATCCGGGGACGCCCGAGCCAATGTCGATGCCGCTGCTCGCGGTGTGCACGCGGCCAGAGCTGCTGGAGGTCCTCCACGGAGTGGACACGCCGCTCGTGCTGCGCGGCACCGCGCGGGAGCTGCTCGACCGCAGTCCGCCGTTGCCACGCCCCATCGCCAGCAAGTTGCTGCAGTAGGGGCGGGCGCGCCGCTCAGCCTTCTTCTTCTTCTTCGACTTCGAAGCGAGTCAGCGCGTCCAGCGTGACGTTCTGGGCGCAGGTCTCGCACAGCGGAGGTTCTTCGAAGCGGACTTCGTCTCCTCGCGTCCACATGAACAGCCCGGAGCCCGCGGGCTCGCCTTCGAACTGCTGCCCGCAGACATCGCACTCGAACCCCGGCGCAGGCGCCGCAGGGGGCGGCTGCAGGTCGGGCGTATCGAACTCGTGGATGATGGCTTTGGGTTCGGCCATGCCGGGGAAGGACGAGCAGCGTAATCCTTGCCCGGCAAAATGCCAGCCGCCGAACGGGAGCGCCAAAAAAGGCTGCCTCTCAAGCCGCTGGGGCGGTTTGGACGTCCGTCGGCGCCTCCGGCGTCGGATCTGACACCGCGCAGGACCGCGCCAAGAGCTCCACCACGTCCAGGTTTTCGATCTCGTCTTCCTTGGACTGAGACTTCACGCCGTCCTTGAGCATGGTCATGCAAAAGGGGCAGGCGCTGGCGATGGTCTTCGCGCCCGTATCGATGAGCTGCAAGGAGCGCTTGACGTTGACGCGGTCCTTGTTCTGCTCCTCCATGAACATCTGCGCGCCTCCCGCGCCGCAGCAAAGGCCCTTCTTCTTGTTCCAGCCTTCGACCTCGACCAGCTCCACGCCGGGGATCGCGGCGAGGATGGCGCGCGGCGACTCGTAGATGTCGTTGTAACGGCCGAGGTAGCAGGAGTCGTGATACGCGACCTTGCCCTTGACCGCCTTTTTGGGCACGAGCCTCTTCTCCGCGACCAAGCCGAGCATGTAGTCGGTGTGGTGCACGACCTCGAACTTTGCGCCGAAATCGGGGTACTCGTTGGCGAGCGTGTTGAAGCAGTGCGGGCACGTCGTGAGAATCTTTTTGATGCCGCCCTGCGCCTTGTACCCGTTCAGGGTCGCGACGTTCGTCTCCGCCAGCAGGGTGAAGAGGTACTCGTTGCCGGCGCGGCGCGCGGGGTCGCCCGTGCACGTCTCTTCCTCGCCGAGGATCGCGAAATCTACCCCCGCCGCGAGCAGGAGCTGCGCGGTGGAGCGCGCGATCTTTTTGGCGCGGTCGTCGTAGCTCGCGGCGCAGCCGACCCAGAACAAGACTTCTGCGTCGGGCTTGTCCGAGAACATTTTGAGCCCCAACCCATCGGCCCAGTTCGTGCGGTCGACGCGGGCCAGGTTCCAAGGGTTACCGTTGCTCTCCATGCCTTCGAACGGCTTGGCTAGCTCCTGCGGGAACTCGCCCTTGAGCGTCACCAGGTTGCGACGCATCTGCACGATCTTGTCCACGTAGCTGATGTTGACCGGGCATTGCTCTTCGCAAGCGCGGCACGTGGTGCAGGCCCAGAGCACGTCGGGGTGGATTACCTCCGGCACGAGGTCCACCGGCTTGAGCGTGCCTTCCTTTACGAGCTCCTCTTCGCGCCCGTACAGGTGGTTGCGCAAATCCAACGTAAACTGCTTGGGGGAGAGGATCTTGCCCGTCTTGAACGCGGGGCAGTTGTCGGAGCAGCGGCCGCACTCCGTGCAGGTGTAGAAGTCCAGCACGTCCTTCCAGCTGAAGTGGTTGATGCGCGCGTAACCGATGCGCGCGCTCAACATGTCCTCCTTTTCGCTGGCCTTCTCCACCTTGGCCATCAGCTTCTCCGTGCTTTCGGCGAGAGGGGGGAGGCGGCCCTTCGGGGTGAGGTTGCCGAGGAAGACGTTCGGAATCGCGGTGATGATGTGGAAGTGCTTGGAGTGCGGCAGGATGTTCAAGAACACCAGCACGAGCGTGCTGTGGGTCCAGAACCCGACGTGCGCCACGACCACGAGCGCGGAGACGGAGAGCCCGGACAGCAGCTGTGCGAAGAGCGAGCCGCCCGGGTCCGGCCACGCGTGATAGCCGGGGCCTTGAGCGGCGCCCATCGGCGCGAGCAGCGTTCCCGCGCGCGCACACCACGCCGCGTCCGCTTCACACACGCCTTGACCGAAGCGCTCGCGGAGCGCGATGGCCGCGCCGTCGTAGGTGAGGTCGGCCAGCATCATCGTCATGATGATGCCGAGGATGACCAGACCTTCACCGCTCAAGGTCATGCGCTTCTCGTGCTTGATCGCGCGGTAGTAAACGAAGACGAGCGAGCCCAAGATCACGAGCAGCGCGAACACGTCCTTCAGGAACGCGTAGATGTCGCCGAGCGGGAGCCCCAACACCGGTTCGTGACCGAGCACGAAGAGGTTGAAAGAAGGGTCGAACCCGCGCCCCCAAAGAATGAGCGTGCGCAGGAGCAGCACGCCGAAGCCCATGAAGATGAGCTGATGCGCCAGGCCTGCCGCCAGGTAGTTGCGCATCTTTTTCTGATAGAACGCGAAGGTCCACACGGCCTTGGCGCGCTCCTCCACCTGGTCCGTCCGGCTTTCCCAGGTGGAGTCGCCCACCTTCAGCAAGTGCCAGCGGCGGCGCGCGCTCCACGCGAATGCCCCGGTGAGGGACACGATGATGAGCGCCATCAGGACAGGATTCATTCGAGCTAGGGTCTCCTTCGGCCGCGGCACGGCCTTCGCCGGAAGTCTAGTGCAGCGCACGTGACCTAGCAGCAACTTTGGAAGTGGCGCTCCTCTAGGGACAATCGCGAAGCGATCGCTGACCGCACGTCGAAGCGCCGAGCTAGCCGCGCCCAGACAGCCTGAGCCAAATCAACAGCAGAACCCACACGACCACGACCAGGCCCACGATGACGACGCCGGGCGAGACACGCCGAGGGGAGGCACGGCCCGCTCGATGCGACGGCATTTCGTCCCTCTCCACGACCGCGGGGGGCCGCTTGGAAGGAACTCCGCGGAGCAGGCGAATGCGTGAGTCTGGCTCCGAGCTCGGGACGACCGTGAGGAGCAGGAGCCCGCGCGGCAGGTCCGAGCCCGGCTCCGGCAACCCGCCCTGCTCCGGAATGCGCAGGGTGACGCCACGGGAATCCGGCGCGTCGTCGTCCGGGCGAGCCGGCAGGGTGATTTCCACCACCTCGGCCGGCTCCTCCCGCCGACGGAGCGTGATGGCCCCGGAGCGGCCACAAGCGTCGCATCCACCGCCGCCACAGGTCGCGCAAGCGAGGTTGCGCGGCAGCTCCAGCTCAATGACCTCTCCCGTCACGAGCCACTCGCGACGCACCCTGACCCGATGCAGGACATCGGGCCCTCGTGGTCCAGCGGTGGCACGACTGGTAACGCGAGCGAGGACTTCGGGCAACAGTCCCTTATACACCAACCGGAAGGCGCCTCAACGCGCGCCTTTCGGGGTCTTTAGCCAAGGCGCCGGGGAATTTTGGCTCGACTTGCCGCGCCTGCCGGTCCGCCGTAAGAGGCGCACCAACTTTTCCGGACTTCCAAAGGCTTTGTCTTGTTGAACGCCATCCTCGCCGTCTTCGACTTCATTCGCCACATCGACAAGCACCTGTTCGAAATGACGCGAACGATGGGGCCCTCGCTCTATTGGGTGCTTTTCGCGATCGTCTTCGCGGAGACGGGGCTCGTGGTCGTGCCGTTTTTGCCCGGCGACTCGCTCCTGTTCGCGGTCGGCGTGCTTTGCGCGATGGATCCGGTGCGGCTCGGCCTCCCCGCGGACGGCTTCATTCCTAACCTGTTCGTCTGCTGGGTGGTGATGTTCATCGCCGCGGTGCTGGGCGACGCGGTCAACTACCAGGTCGGCAAGTACCTAGGGCCCAAGGTGTTCAGCAGCGAGACCTCCCGCTTCCTCAACAAAAAGCACCTGGTAAAGACCCAGCTGTTTTACGAGAAGTACGGTCCAAAGACGATCATCATCGCCCGCTTCGTGCCCATCGTGCGCACCTTCGCCCCGTTCGTCGCGGGCATCGGCAAGATGGGCTACGCCAAGTTCGGCTTGTTCAACGTCGTCGGCGCGCTGCTGTGGACGGGTCTCTTGCTACCGCTCGGCTACGTTTTTGCGGACACCGAGATCGTGAAGAAGCGCTTCGAGCTCGTGATCTTCGCCATCATCGGCATCAGCATCCTGCCGATGGCGATCGAAATCTGGCGCGAGCGCTCCAAGGGCAAGCTCGCTCCGCCCGCGGCCGACGCGCCCGCTTCAACCGACGGCCTGTAAGCGAGGAGCGGACGCGCGGAGCGCTTCTTTGAGGCGCTCCGCCACGCTCGCCAGCTCTTCCCGGTAGGCGATGCGCCACGGCCGCTCGAGCCGCTTGGCCGTGAGTCGACGCACGACCAGCTCACTTTCGGGTCGCTCCACGTAGGCGCTGGCCATCCATTCCGAGACGACCGCGACGCCCATGCCCGCGCAGGCTGCGTCCATGACCGCTTCCGTCAGCGGAAAACGCAGGAAGTCGAGCTTGGGGCGACGACGACCGAACACGGCGCGCATGAACCATCGCGCCTCCGCGGCGGGCGTGTCGCCGGTGATGAGCACGGCGCTGGAGAGCGCCGTCGGCGTGAGTCGCCGCTGCGCGAGCGGGTGGCGCTTGGACATGACGAAGACGACCTCGTCCGAGAACAACGGCTGCTGCCGGAGCCCGTGCCCGGCCCGAAGCTCGCTCGTGGTGAGGAGCGCGACGTCCACCTGACCGCGAGCGAGAGCGCGGAGGGGATTGCCCGTGTGCTCGGCGCCAACCTCCACCTGCAAGTCCGACCAGCGCTCGCGCATACGGGCGGTGGCCGACGGCAGCCAGCGATACGCCGTGTAGCACTCACAGACGACCCGCACCCGCTGCGGCGTGGGCGCGGGCGCAGCCACCGCGCGCTCCAATTCTCTCAACTGCTCCAGCAACGGCGGCGCGCCGGCGAGGAGGCGGCGCCCAGCGGCGGTAGGAGCCAAACCGCGCGCGCTGCGTTCGAAGAGGCACACCCCGACGCGAGCCTCGGCCTGACCGAGCGCGCGGCTCACGGCGGACTGGGTGAGGTGCAGCGCCTTGGCGGCGCCAGCGGTGCTGCCCGCGTCGGCGAGCGCGAGGACCAGCTCCAGATCCCGCACCTCCAGCTGGGGGCGGACGGTACCTATGCGATTCACGCATCGGTTTTATCACGACAATGCGTTGGCTTCATTGCCGGGGCGCACGCAATCTGCGGTCGGAGGTCAACCCGACGATGAAGCTCTATTTTTCTCCCCTCGCTTGCTCCCTCGCTTCGCGCATCGCGCTCTACGAAGCCGGCGCCTCCGCCGAGCTCGTGGAGGTGGATCCAAAGACGAAGCGCACCGCAGGCGGCCGCGACTACCACGAGGTGC
>JAQSWN010000409.1 GCA_029266615.1 Polyangiaceae bacterium | reverse complement strand
GTCCCCGGCTCGGCTCGATCGGTTACCGTTCGGCACCGCTCGGCGCGCTTGCGTTTCGCCCCTCGTCCGGTCTTTAGGGCATGAGATCCAGGCTCAGCCCGGCGTCGAAACCGGGCCGACCTGCCCGCTTGGTGCCGAAAGCTCCCAGCGCCACGCAGCCGCACGCGTGCCGGTACCGGGCAAAACCTCGGACACCGAGCAGCTCCTCGGCCAATGGCTCCCAATCCGCACCTCCGCCTACCCACAGCACGGAGCCGAGGGCAACCGTCAGATCCGCACCGGTCGAGAGCCCTTCGCGATCCAGCGCGCCCTGCTCGTAGAACCTTGGAACCAAATCGCCGGCGGCCTCGCCCTGGCGCGTCCGTGGTGCGCGCGCCGTGCGGCCCTCCGCGTAGCCGATGAGGTTCGTCCTTCCGCGAGGTCCGAGCCGCAGCCGCGCGGTGCCCTCCGCGGCGCCCAGGTTCGGATCCGCGACGCCGGAGAGCCGGACACCGAGCCAGCGCGCATCGGTCGCAACGCTTGCGAGCACGAGGGGGCGCAGAGCGTCCGGCGCGCGTCCGACTCCGCCCGCGACGCGAAGCCGCGCTGCGGCGCCGCGGCCGTGCGTACCGAGCGCGGTGGTGACGCCACCGGTGGCGAGCAGCGACGTCTCCGTGCTGCCGTCCGAATACTGCCTCTCCACCCGCCCGCTGAGCTCGGGCTCGACCAGGTGCGAGACACGAGTGAAGCGACGAAGGAGCGGTAAGGACAATGACAAGCCCGCCCCGGCGCGCAGGCGCGTGAGGGACTCCACCGGCTGCGACAGCAACTCACCCTGCTGAAACATCGCGCCGCGCGCCAGCAGCGGGCCCAGCGTGGTCGACGACTCCAAGACGAAGCGCTGCATGCCGCGCTGCTCCCCGTTGTCCCTTCGCCCCTCACCAGCGCGAAGACTCGAGCTTGCGCCCAAATCCAGGGTGTAGCTCGTGCGGTCGCCGAGCGTGCCGCCGGTGGCGAGGAGCGCGAATGGGCCGAGGCCGAGCGGCGACGTGAGCGCGGCCGCGCGGGGCGCGTCGGCGGCGAGGCCGAACGCGGCCAAAAATGGGCCCTGACTGGCGACGCCGAGACGCGCGTGGTCGTAGCGCCGGGAAGCAGCTTCGAGCGAGCTGTGCACCATGCGACCGCGCTCGCCGAGCGAAGCGTCCACGTCGTAAGCCACGACGGAGGGGCGACGGCCCGATACCGCGCCGTGTGCATCCAGGACCAGTGCGGTCGCTCCCAAGTGATCCCAACGAACGAAGGAGGTCGTCTCGGGAGTGAGCAGCTTCGCGTCCACGCGCGCGCCGCCCTGCACGTAACCGTAGGCGCCGACGTCGAGCGCACGCGCCGCAGGGCGGCCATTGTTCGAGTCGAACGGCACGTGCACCCCGGAGCCGAGCAGCAAGCCTTCGTCGCCGCGCCACTCGGCGCTAGGAAACATCAGCGCCAGGCGATCCGGTGAGCGGAGCCACAGGTAGGGCAGCCAAAAAATGGGTACTTTTCCGGCCCGGAGCACGGCGCCCTCGATCAGCACGTCGCTCGGAGGCGCGATCGTAACGGCGCGGTAGCCGACCGTGACCGGCGGGTCGTCGCAGCTACAGAACGCGATGTCGCCCCCGCCCTCGACCCCGATGCCGCGCGGGCCACGCTTGAGCTTCACTCGGTCACCGCCCAGCCGGTAGCGCCCAACGGTCACCTCGACGTCGCCGGACAGCGAGAGCTCACCGAGCTCGGCATCCACGTCCAAGTGCCGCGCGGAAAAGTCGACGCGAAACTCACGGCCGGGCGCAGCCGTGGCGGTCGGCACCTCGGCGCGCGCTGGACGCACCACGGCCAGCGCCGCGAGGACGCAGCCGAGCGCGACGCGAGTCGGCTCAAAGCGAGGGCGGGACCGGCTCACGCTGCGCTAGCTGCCGTTTGCCCGACACGAGCTCGTGCGGGAAGAAGCTCACGGAAGCGTAAAAGACCGCTTCCGGGCTGTAGAAAAAGCTGCGACGCCGCCCGTCTGCGCCCAATTGGTTCGCGACGTTGCCGTAGCCGAGCTCGACCGAAAAGCCTTTTGCCACACGCAGCGAGAGCTCCGTGTTCAGCTGCGTGCGAACGAGGTAGCGGCGGTCGTCCCCGCGCGCCCCAACCTCCGCACAGCCCGTGAGCACGACGCCGCACAGCTGGACGCCTTCTGCGACGTCGTACTTCCACGCCGGCGAGATGGCCGCGTTCACCCACCAGTAGACGTCGGCGCCGAGCAAGAGCCTCAGAGAAGCGCTGAAGTCCAGCTGATCGCGGATCAGGCTCGACCCGGAAAGGGCATCGCCCGGCAGGGTACGCCCGTCCGGAGTGAGCCGCACGCGCTCCAATGACGGATTCGTGGGAACGGTGGCGCGCGCGAACCAGCGCTTGTACCCGACCGCGAAGCGCACGAGCGACGAGATGTCGAACGGCGCGCGGCCACGGAGCCATGGCGTGACGTTGAAGACGCCGACGAGCACGCCGGGGGCGAAATACCGCCCAGAATCCCAGCTCGCGTTCGAGGTAGGCAGCGTGAGCGTGAGGGGCCGGAGCTCGGCGAGCGTGCCGTCCAAATTCGACTTTCCCTGAATGCGCCGCGCGTACACGGTCCCCAGCTCCAAGTCGCTGAGGGTGAGCTCCCCGCGCTGCGTGGTGACGTCGCTGTTCGTAAACTCGCGATACAAACCGCCGTCGAGCCGAAGGCTGAAGTGACGGCCTCGCTGCAAATCGTCCAGCAAGTAGTAACGAGTGCGGGCGACGAAGCCCATCGTGTAAGTCGGATTGTACGATTGGGGGGTATCTCCGACGCCCAAGGTGGCCGCCGTGACCGTGTGATCCCAAGAGAAGATGGTGTGGTGGTACGCGGGTAGCGCCTCCTCCTGCTGGACCGCCTTCGCCGGCGCATCCGCCGGGGCGCCTTGGGCGACGACGGAGCCAGACACCAGCAGAGGGACGAGGGCGACCAGGCACGGCAGCAGGCGGAGCGGCCGCCGTCGCCGGGCGGCCAAACGCTGAGAGGCCAAAGTGAGCGTCACCGCGCGTCAGGCTATCACCATTTTAGCCGCGGCAGAATTGGGGCGACTGTCCTCGGCCTTCGCCCCGCGCTACCATCCGCGACCTATGACGACTGCTCTGCCCGCCACCGAGATCACCGCCCTCCTCGGCCGGGGCACGCATTTCGAGGGCAAGCTGTCCTTCGACGGACGGGTCCGGATCGATGGTAGCTTCCGCGGCGAAATCAGCAGCGAGGACACGCTCATCGTCGGGGACGGTGCGGAGGTGGAGGCGGAAATCCTCGCCGGAACCGTGATCATCAAGGGAGGCAGCGTGACCGGCAACGTCCGCGCTCGCCGCTCCATCGAGCTCTGCACGCGCCGGAGGTATTCATGGATAAAGGAGTGCAATTCTCGGGCAGCTGTACGATGGCCCCCATCGAGCTGCCCGAGGAGTAGCCGGGAAACGCCGCCTCGCCCGAGGCAAAAGGGCACGTGAACTGACGACTGTGGTCGTTTTACGACACTCGGCCCATGTCTGGACCAGCCCCGCGCTCGAGACGAGAAGTGGAAAGCCGGCGGTTGTGGGCCACGAGGAAAGAAATGGGGGCTAGCATCCGTAAGTTGGGGGTGGAGACATTCCGGTCCGCCGCCGCCGCGTCGCCTCGGCATGCTCCCTGCAGTCTGAAGGGTATCGCCACCATGAAGACGTTCCGAGCTCTCTCGCTAGTCGCTCTGTTTGTGCTGGCCTCCGGTAACGCTCTGGCCACCAATGACGAAGTCACGCGCTTCGACACCAAGCTCCCGGAGAGTAACCGCCCCGCGGGCGGCGCCCGGACCGTCGTGGCCGCCTCGCACGACACCGTCAAATCCGTGGTGATGGATTTCGGTCGCTACGCCTACTACTTCGACCCTGACAAGGGGACGAATCCGCAGCGCAAGTGGGCGAGCCGCGTCGTCGGCAAGTCAGGCGACAAAACCGACTTGTACCTGGAGGTCCCCATCCTCAAGGGCGCGGCGAAGATCTGGGCCATCATCCGCTTCGAGCCGCCGAGGAAGGTGGGCGACACGGAGGTCGTCGTGGGCAAGATGATCAAGGGCAACGTGGATCAGCTGAGCGCAAAGTGGAAGCTGAAGCCCGCGGCCGACAATCGCACCGAGCTCCAGCTGGAGTTCTTGGTCGTCCCCAAGCTGCCGGTGCCGGACTCGCTCCTGTCGAGCGAGGCGCGCGGCTCGGCCGCCAAGGCCGTCAACGGGATTCGACTCGAGTCGCTCAAGCGCGCCGGGTCGGGCTGACATTCTCTGTCCGCGTGATCCCGGCCGCGCTTGACCGGAGAGCCCCGAGCCATTAGCGGCAAGCGGTGCGACTCCACCTCGTCCCGAGCCAGCGCCAAGTCGAAGCGCTCGCCCGCACCGGTCAAAGCGCGCAAACCTTGCGCGAGCTCGTGTTGACGCTTTCGGACAGCGCGGCGGACGGACGCGTCCGCGCCGGCCCGGAAGCGACTCGGCTCATCGCGGAGCAGGTATCGCCTCAGGCGGACTTGGCCGAGCTCTTGGACTCCGGCATCGGCGCGTTGCGGCGCATCGGGGTCGGTCGGGCGGAGCTCTCGCGGCTGCCGGGCAGACGGAGCGCCCTGTTCGGAGCCGCACTAGAACGAGCCGATGCCGCCCTCGCACGCGCCAAGCTGCGCGACGAGCGCGGCGACGTGTGGCTCGCGCAGCGAGCCGTCGGCGAGGCCGCGCTGCCGGGCGTCACGGACGTTTGGGTCAGCGCGTGGGCGCGTCTCGGCGTCGGGGAGCTTGCGCTACTGGAGCGGCTTCATCAGGAGCTGCGGCGCCGCGGCGGCGGCGTCACGCTGCGCTTTCCGGGGCTCTTTGGTGAAGCTTCCCGCCGCGCGGTCGAAGCAGAGCAGGCTCGGCTGGAAGCACGCTGGGCCGAGCACAACGACGCTCCCAGCATCGTGCGGGACGACGACACGGCGGCGACGAGCTTGCGGCTGCGGTTCACCCGCGTTCCCAACCTCGCCAGCGAAGCGCGCGCAGTGGTGCGCGCGGTGCAGGAGAAGCTCGCGCAAGGTGGGCGGCTGGACCGCATCGCAATCGTGCCGCTCGACCTCTCCGAGGCCTTCTTGGAGGAGCTGCGCTCGGCGCTCTGGTCGGCGAAGCTGCCCTTCAGCGAGCCGCGCGGTCGTCCGCCCGTCGCCGGTCCCAACGTGCACGCCACCCTAGAGCTGCTGCGGCTGGTGGGTGGCCCCATTCGGCGCGACGCCCTGCTGGACGTGCTGGCCGCCCCCGGCTTGCGTCCCGAGCGCTGGTTTGGCAACGAAGGGCGCGGCGGGCTCACCGCCCTTCGCGATCTGCTCGCCAAAACACCGGTCGGCTTCGATCGCGATGGGCGGCTGCTCCTGGCGCATGCCAAGCGGCTCTCGGAGCAGCGCGAAACGGAGCGAGGCAAAGCCGCCGTGAGCGCGCTCGAGCGGCTACTCCAAGACCTGTCGCTGCTCGCCCGAAGCCGGAGCCGCGCCGAGCTGGTGCGCGACTTCTCCGCGTTGCTAGAGGATTTGGGGCTCCTGGATGTGGACACGCCGACGCTGCGTCTGTCGCTCCGAGCACGCGACACGGGTGCGCCCCGCCTACTCACGGCGCTGTCGGACGACGCGCGCGGCGCGGCCACGCTTTCGGTGGCGCTTTCTCGATTGGTTCAAGCCGCGGAGCGCCTGGGCTTGGCGAACGAGCCAGTCAGCCCCCGCACGTTATCGGCCGAGCTGCTGCGAGCCATGGAGGGCGTTGGGCAGTCGCGCGGAGCGGCGCGCGCGGCCGCCGTCGCCATCGCGGGGCCCTCCGAGGTCGCGGGGTTGCCGCTGGATCTGGCCGTCGTGTGCCGGGCATCGGCGGCTTGTTTTGGCCCCAAGGGAGCCGCCTCCGACGCGCTCTGGCTCGGCGGAGAGCTGTGCGACGCGCTGCCCCGGTTTCAACGGCCGCCCAGCGCCCGGGACGACGAAGCTTCGACGCTCACCGCGCTCAATGCGCTGCTCGCCGCCGCAGAAGAGACCGAGCTGGTTTGGTCGACGAGCGACGGCGCCAACGACACGCGCGAGAGCCGCTTCGTCGAAGAGCTGCTGGTGCTGACCCACCAGGAGCCGCGAAGCGAGCCCGGCTCCCCGCTCTCGCCGGGCGCGCGCCGAATCGTGGCGCTCCCCGCGCCCAGCGAAGAGATCACGCTGCGGGTGCAGGCGGAGCTTTCGCGGCACGCCTTTTACTTCGCCCAGGGGGAACGCACGGCTCTGACCGGACAAGTGAGCGAGCTTTCCGCTTGGGTAGGCCCGGGCTTGCCCCCCCTGCCGGTGACACGCCTCGAGCGCTACGTGGACTGTCCGTTCCTCGGCTTTTCATCGATCGTGCTGCGGGCGACGCGCGACGAGGGGGTGACCGACGCCCTGGGCGTGCGCGAGCGCGGCATCTTGATTCACGCCGCAGTAGCGGAAGCGCTCTCCGCCATTGCCGGCCAGAGTGGG
>JAQSWN010000023.1 GCA_029266615.1 Polyangiaceae bacterium | reverse complement strand
GATCACCAAGGCAGCTCGCAAGCTGCTCATCGAGCAGCTCGGCAACGAGCAACGCCGGCAGGTGATCTTCATGGATCGGAGCGAGCTACTCGACCTGCTCGTCATCACGAATCTCACCATCCCGATGGATGCAGACCCCGACTTCGGCTTCTAGCCTTCCGAGGCCCTCCCAATGCACGATCCCAGAACGGAAATCGAGAGCACTTCGACCACGGTGTCACTAGTTGGCTGTTCCCGGGCAGTCGTCAGCTTGACGTGGGTCTTCAATCGCACGACCAAGAGTTCATACCTCGTGCATGCTCAAGTCAATTTGGTGCCTGACGAAGTGCCGCGAGTTGACCGGTATCCGACGTGGGACCAGCGCCTCGGTCGGGATAGCGAGTGGACGGTTTACTTTGAGAGTTGGGAAGCGACCGCGCAATCCGCCTACAGTTGGTACGAGGCACTGGTGGCGCAGGGTACCTGGGCACCACCCTGGAGGCAGTCACCGCTGAGCAGTGCCATTGCCTTGGAAGCTCGATTGAACGAGCCGAAGTGGCCTGGCGTCGTGACGATTCACAAGCCCGCTGCCTTACCCATCTTAGGCGCGCTTGAGGCAGCAACTCGTGGCAATCATCTCCTCACAGAAGATGGTTCCCAGATCGACCTACTCAGGCAAGACGAACGCAGCAAGTTGATCGGCTCGCTGCAACAACAGCTCGGAATTGCTTTCGGCCCCATCCCGGAGCTACTTCAATCCGCCCACTTCTTCGAGCCCTTGCCGGTGCTGCGGTCCGTGTCGACGCGGCTTGACGCTCCCGACGACGGCCCAGATCGCGCTGTGTTGATCGACCTCGTACCCAGGCGCGGCAGTCGTATTGAGAAGCTCATCGTCGAGATCTTCGAAGAGCGTTCGACCGGCAACCGTCTGCTTTGCAGGACGCAACCTCGTGCGCCATTTAGCCGCATGCAGGTGCGGGAAGACGTCGAGCAGATCGCTATCAAAGTCATGCACGAAGAACTCGGCCTGCTCGTGGAAGAAGGACCGTACTCCTTCTTACGGAGCATCCACATTGAAATGAACCTGATTTCAGGCGAGCGCCGTGTCCCACTCCCGGCTCGCAAGGGAAGACCGTCGACAACGCGCCGAATCCCTGTAGGTGAGAGCGACCGCCCTATCGTGGTGGGAGGAGGTGACGTCGTCAACTCTGCAGCGCAGGTGCTGCAAACGGTTCAACATCGTCTTGCCAGCGGTGCCGGAGCAAGGGAACGACAGATGTGGTTCCGCGGTGATGTCATGGAAGCGGAAAAAGCCATTCAGAATATTCTGGCGACAGCGAAGCGCAGTGCTCTCGTCGTCGATCCGTATTTCTCGGCGGATGATGTCAAGATGTGGCTGCCTTCCATCACCAGTCAGGCTGCCGAAGTACGGGTCCTCACGTCTAGCAAAGGGCTCCAGCAGATTGCAATCACGGGCGAGTCAGCGAAGGGAACGGCTCTCGAGGCTTTGCACCTTGAACGTCTAAGATCAGAGATCGTGACTAGCCAACGCGATCGCTTGCTGAATCCGACAACCCTGCGGCTGATGCGGGGCAAGCCCGCGATTCACGACAGGTTCATCCTCGCTGACGGCCGAGCATGGCTGCTCGGATCATCGCTGAACGAATTCGGCTCGCGCGGCACCATGCTCGTCGCGTTGCCAGCGCCAGGCGAGGTCTCTGCTGAAATAGAGAGCGTTTGGAAGAATCCGGACGCCTCGGTAGGATTGATGGAGCGTATTCAAGAGCTCGCGGGGGGAGGCAAATGACCGACCTCCACTTCCTCGGTCCGGACGGCGCGCTTTCTCGATTTCCAAATCGAGATGAGCTGCAACGCCTCGGCTCACTACCAAACCCTGCATATTTGAGCACCTTCATTGAGCACGCTTGGCGGGCGACGACGCGGATCTGGGTGCTGGACCAGCATTTCATCGAGCACGGCTACCAAGGGCTGCTTCGAGCGCTGGCAGGCGCAGTGGTTCGCGACGTACGAATAGTAAGTGAGCGCATACAAGACAAGCACAGCAGACTAGAAAAAATGAGGGCGACATCCGATGCTGCTTGGAGCCGGGGGCGGCCACGGGGGGCGATGCGAATGGCTCCCACACGCGTGCAGTGGCTGGACCGCTTGACGCGGAGGCCACCGGTCTTTCCCTTCGCTCACGATCGCTTCGTCATCGTCGACGACAACCTGTGGCATTTCGGATATGCATCTTGTGGTAGCGGCAACTGCCTCTCGGCCGCCTCTGGTCCCTGGCCGGAGATCAACACGAACGCCGTTGACTTCTTCGAACGCCTTTGGGAAAGGATGGAATCTTGACGACCGGAGGCCGCCCGTTTGCGGACTTAGCTCGATCAGACGAGCAGCACGAGCAATGGCTTCGCAAGAAGTTGGAGGCCAGTCGGCGCATTGCAGCCCTCGGTGATCAGGAGCTGTTTCATTCCCTGGCCGTCACGCTTGGTGACGCCTACGGCCAAAACCTGCCGCTTCCTGACCATGAAGAGCTTCGAGAGCTGGTTGAAAACATAGTCGGTGGACCGCACGCGAATGACGGCCAAGTCGTCACGAAGTTAAGTGACCCAGAAGTCACCGTTGTCGTGAGCGGTGCAATAGCCAAATTTATATGCAGCCACGAACCGAGCCTCGAAGTACTCGCCGCTGCCGCCAAAGTGGAGTTCTACGTTGACCTTGACGTCGTCGCAGACCTTATCGCGCGAAGTGAGCGTGCGGGCGATTGGCTATCTCTACTGCGGAAGCTCAACTTCAAACTCGGTTCGATCAATGATGACGAATACCAGGCGTCCGACGAGCTAGAACGCTGGCAGACGGAGCTTAAACGGCCGGTGCCTTCTTGGCATGAAGGCAATTTTCCTGGACTCGGTGGCTCCGCAGAGCTCCTCGCGTCAGCGGTCCTCCGAGCCCTGGATGTCAAGGCTTGGCTTCAATTTTTGGACGCGCTGCCGATTCCAACTTTGGTTGAGGCGTTGCTTTGGTACACACAACTCGACCGCACCCCCGAGTCAGTCCTCGACTGGATTCGACTCGCGCCATCGGCTTATGATCAGAGCGGAGCGCGCACGGCCAGTGCGCTCGTCTTCATCCTCGAGCGAAAAGCGGTCGGACTCCTGGAATCCGCCGCCGAGCGTCTCTCTTGGACGGAGGGGAATGGCGGTTCAGCGATCAGCGCGGGCGAAGAATATCGCCGCGAGCTTGCGACAGCAATCAAGGGACGAGTAGACGGCGAAACCCTGCTCATCGAGCTGGCCGCTCGCTCGCTAGTCAAAGCACAATCGGGAAATCCGGAGTCCAAGGGCGCTCGGCTGCGACAAGATCTACAGCTTGCCATCGGCATCTCCTATTCTGGCTTCATCGGCACACTGTCTGATTTGCTGCGGCTTTCGCGCACGCGAGCGGTCTGCGATCACTCGCGAAGCCTGCTTGGGCTTTGGTTGCTTGCACCAGCAAGAGCCGAGCGTGAATTTCCGCAGGAGAGGGAGGAGGCTACCCATATCCTTCGCGATAGTTGGCCATGGCTCCTGGAAATCTTGTGTGCCAGCGACCCTGGTATCGCGGAGCGATACTCGCCAACCGTGCAATGGACTGAACGGCTGGGTGGTCTGGCGCTGGCCGCGAACAACGAATCTACCGCGGAGCTGGAGGCGGCATGGCAAGCTCTACGACAACAACGTCTGCGGCGCGCCGAGACGCGCTGCGAACGGGATGCGTGGTCAACTAGTCGGTTCCTCATTCGGTGCGGCTTCTTCGCGTCACGCCTCGAAACCGATGCCACGAAAGCATTGGATCTCTGGCGCAGATCAATGCAAATGGCGATCTCGGCATGGTTTGCACGAAGCAATCGAGAACCTTTTGCAGAGGTTAAATATGGTCTGGCACATCTTGCTGCTGGCAAGCTACCCGTCGTCGACGAGCCCGCTGGAACCTTCGGATACTTGGTTGGGGAAATCGATGAGTTCGCCGAGGCCGCTTTGACTCTTCTAGACAATACATTTGACTCCAGGAGTTTGATTCAGGCGGCGTCGGTGTCCGGCATAGATGCTATCGAATATCTCCGCCTTTATCGCAATAAGTCCCACGAGGAGGCTGTTAGGCGCGCACTCGCCGCATTGTCCCAAGATTCGGATCCCGCGGCGACTGCCATCTCCGCCACGGCCGGCGACGAGGAGCGAGCCGTTTGACCTTCTTCCGAGTGCGCCAGCCATTTTCGAAGGCGGGCACGACCGGCGGCCGGCATGACTGTTGGCGGGCGGGACATCCCAGCTGTCCCGCGATGCAAGAGTCATGACGGCTGCCGAGGCACGACGCTTCAGGACGCCAGACCCGCAAGCGCCTTGCGAACGGTCTTCTCGTCGACGCCGAGCACGGCGCCAATTTCCCGAAGGGTCATCCCCAGCCGGCGCATCGTGTTCGCCTCCGCCTGGATTGCGTGGAATCTAAAGGCGTCCTGCGTGAAGGACCGCGAAGTCCAGGTCGAGCCGGGAGATGGTTCGAATTGGTTGCAGGCGCCTCCACGACGATGTCCGGCCTACTGGGCGAGCCGAGGCCCGCGGCACAGCGGATGCTAGATTGAACAGCCGAACATGACTTGGCTCTTGGGTGGCCTGTTCGCTTCGACCTTCCTCGTCGTCGCCGTTACTTCGTACTTGCTGGATCGGGATGCCACGCGAGCGGGACTGGGCGAGCTGCAGCAGGCGGCCGCTACGTTCGGGCTCTCGGAACAGCCGAGAAGCGGGTGGAGCAGCGAGCAAGTATTTCACGGCGCGGTACAACACTTCGAGCTGACGTGGACTATCACACCCAAGCGAATTGGTCGCGGCATCGTGCTGCGGCTGCGTCACCCGAAGCTGAAGAGCGGTCAGCCCTCCGACGCGGCGCTCGCTGGGATGCCAGACAAAGCGTATCTAACGTTTGGTGAAGGCTTCGTGCAGCTTTCGTTCGAGGACACGCTGGGAAACGATGCGAGCCAGGTGGTGCCGGCGACCCGTCGCTTGCTCGCGCTGGCCGGCTCGCTGCTCGATGGGATGTAGAGACCGACAAGAAGGCCCAGCGCGATGACCTAGTCGATGTGAACCGCGCAACGTGGTCAGGCCGTCCCCTGAATCGTGCCGACGAAATGCGACGCAGAGCGAAAAGAACGCGTACCCTCGCCACGCTCCTCTCGCCCACAGAACTCAATAGACGATGGCCTTCGGCGCGACGCCTGCGTCGTCTTCAATTCCCGGCGCGTCAAGAGAAGCCCCCCAACGATGGTGGGGTTTTCGTCTTTTGCGCAAATGGCGCTCAGGGAGTTCCCTGAGCTGAGCGCGCCTTTCGTCGGGGAATCGAACGCTTTCGCCCGGGTCCTGGATCTGAACCTGCGAGAGGACGCCGAGGTTTCGAGCTACTCTATCGCCGTCATGTCGACCGCAGCCGTCCGCCAGGTGATTGCCCTTGCCGCCGAGCTTTCCGACGAGGAACGGCGCGTTGTGGTCGATGCCATCGCTCCGCAGGAGTCCGTGGCCGGTCTTGCCGCCGAATGGGAAGTCGAGATTGCACGACGCGCGGAGCGGGTACGCACGGGGCAGTCCGTGGGCAAACCTGCCAACGAGGTTTTTGACCGACTCGAGGCTCGACTCAAAGCGCGCTGATGGCTGAGCTGATCGTCGGGCCTGAGGCCGAGGCCGAGGCCGAGGCCGAGGCCGAGCTCGAAGAGGCTGGCGATCGATACGAGGAGAGCGTACCCGGGCTAGGCCTTGCGTTCTTACTCGAGATGCGAGAACGCACGCTCGAGCTTGCAAAGGCTCCGCTTAGCTATTCGGTTTTCGGCGGCATCGCAGACGTCCGGTGCGCTCATGCGTGGGCGGTTTCCGCATCTCATCGTGTACATGATTCATGGCGACACCGTTCACGTGCTTGCGTTCATGCACCCACGACGACGTCCGAGCTACTGGGCGAACCGAGGTCCGCTGCGGCGGTGACGAGCGCTTGCTGCTTGGTGGCAGGCAGCTCCCTGAGCTACAGCGCCCAAATTCGGCGCCGAGAGATGGGACTCGCTCCCTCGTCGCGGCACGCTCACCCAGAGGCCTGGGCGACACGACCGGCCGCACGACGCCGACGAATATGCCCGACGCTGTCGGCTGGGCCGCACCATGAGCTCGTAGGCTCCCTTGAAAAGCTTGCCTGCGAGCCGCAAACTAGCTCGGTGTCCGAAGTCAGCGAATCAGCTCCGTCACCAGACGTGTTGGCCCGCCTCGTGGCCCAACGCCATGAGTTCCTGGGTTTCCTAGAGCGCCGCGTCGGGAGTCGGGCCGTAGCCGAGGACATCTTGCAAGAGGCGTTTACCCGCAGCCTCACGAAGGTGGGACAGCTCGAGCAAGAGGAGTCAGCGGTGGCGTGGTTCTACCGCATCCTCCGCAACGCCGTGACCGACTACCAGCGCCGGAGCGGCGTCGCGGCCCGGTCTTTGGAGGCGTTTTCCAACGAGCTAACGACGGAAGTCGCGCCGGAGACGGACGCGGCCGTGTGCCAATGCATCACGGGGCTCGCGCGGAACCTCAAGCCTGAATACGCCGCCGCTCTGCAGGCGGTCGAGGTCGAAGGCGTACCGGTCAAAGACTTCGCCGAGACCCAGGGCATCACCAGTGGCAACGCGGCGGTGCGCGTCTTCCGCGCGCGCGAGGCGCTGAAGGTCCAGCTCCGGCGCTGCTGCGGTAGCTGCGCGGATGACGGCTGCCGCGACTGCACCTGCCACGCGCCGGCATCTCCCGCGTAGCTGCGGCGTCTGGCGTTTCGGTCAGTCCACTCCGTAGCTCCGCAGCGCCCCGCGAAACTCAGGGTCTGCAAGCGACACCGGCGCCAGGTAAGTGCCGGCAGGCTCACGCTGCCAGGTTTGGCCGGAGCGGAGCGGCGCGAAGCGGTAGCGATAGAAGGAGGCGCGCACGAAGCGCGGCGGTCGCTCAGGGAATGGGTTCACGGCGAACGACGCCAGCACCTCGGAGTCGCCGCGCAGCAGGTGATTCGTCAGTGAAAGGAACCACCGACGCTGGTAGTCGGGGGCGAGCGGCACGAACCACAGCTGCCAATCTAGCCGATAGTGAAACGGCGTGATCCAGCACGGGCGCCGCTCCACGGGGCCGGGCTTGCACGGCAGCTCGTACTCTTTCCATCCCGTCTTTTCGTCAATCGTCTCGGCGCCGGTGCCTTCGATGATGACCTCGTAGCGCTCACGGCTCACGCTGCCGAACGCGCCGTAGGTGTTGACGAGGTTGAACGGCTCGAAGGAAGCGTTCATGGCTTGCCTCGGCGACAGCAAGTTGACGATAGGGTCCAAGCTCAAAGCGCCAACCAGGATCGCGAGCGCCACGCTCGTGGCAAGGCGGGCGCGAGACGGCTTGGCTTCCGTGAGCGAGGCGAGCCGAGCCTGCACGGCCACGCGGAACTGACGAGGCACCAACCGCACGAACGCCGCGTCATCGAAGCAGGCGAGCGCGATGAACAGGGTGAGCCAGTTCAAGAACGACAAGTTACCGCTCAGGATCAAGATCGTCTGAAACACGACGATGAGCACGCCCGCGAGGAGGCGCACGGGGCGCGGGCCAAAGACGCCGAATGGCGCGACCACTTCCACCAAGTGATTGAACGCCGTCCCCAGCCGATGAAACCAGAGCGGAGCAGCGTGAAACCACGGGCTGAGCGGCCCCGGGTTGGGCTGCGTCTCGTAGTGATAAGCCAGGCAGGTCAAATCGACCCAACAAGAGTCGCCGCGCAGCTTGATCAGTCCGGCGCCGAACATGATGCGAAACGCGAGCCAGCGGAACAACACGATCACGACCGTGGAGGGCGGCGAGCGCGCATCGAGCTCTGCAGGGCGAAGCGCAGGCGCCAGGAAGACGGCCAAGAACCCCGCCTCGCACAGCAGCATGTCCCAGCCGTAGCCATAGAAAATCTGCCCTACGTGCACGAACGATAGATGCAGCCCCCACAGCAGAAACAGGAGCGGTGCGTTACTGAACCCGGCCACGACCGAGAGCGCGCCGACCAGGCCGATCCACCCTCCCCACGTGAGCCAGGCATCGCCAGCGGAGAGCCAGAACACGGTCGGCAGCTGCCAAAACCCGGCTCCTCGCGAGCTCGCAATGAAGTCGAGAAACCGATTTGCCGGCAGCAGGCCATGCTCGCCGATGAGCGCAGGCCCTTGCCGGACGAGGACCGCGAAGGCGACAACGTAAACTAGCCCCAAGCTCCGCAGCAGGGCGGCGCGGACCAGCCAAAATGAAGGCGCGGGACGAAGCGGCAGCACGGAAGCGCCGAGCCTAGCAACGACGAGGTCGCGCGGATGTCAGCGGTGAAGCGGACGCGGGAAATTTCGCTACGCGGCGCCTGCGAGGTGCCGAGCGGCCCGGCCTTGAATGGACTGGAGTAGCCTGCCGTTTGCGCTCAGCATCAAGGCATCGCATGTCGGTCCCGGTCCTCGTCTATTGCGCCTTGCTCGGCGTGCTGCTCACGGCTCGACCGGCATCGGCGCAGGAGCCGGCTCCGATCGACAGCAGCCCGACTCACCGACGGCACCTCGTGCAAGCGACCCTGCGCGGCGGGGCCGCGTGGCTCGGCGGCGACATCGAGCGCCACTACGATCGCAACGGCGTTTATACGGGTCTGGGTATCGGCTACAGCTTGGCGACGCGGGGCGTCGATCTCGGAGGCGGCTTCGACTTTTTGGCGGTTCCGGACGCGGACCACCCGCGCCGCGCTTACATACCAACCCTCGCCCTTCGGTTTCACGTGCCCCTCACCGCGTCGATCGAGTTTGGCTTGGGTCTGCGCGCGGGCTGGTCGTGGGTGACGATGGCGAACGTACCGGACGACTCCGGCAACCTCCGCGATCATACCTTTAGCGGCGTGCATCTCGGGCTGCTCCCCCACGTGCGCGTTTGGCTCGCGCCACGCCTCGCGCTCGACTTGGGAGCGGAGCTACTCGTCGCGGGCGGGGGCGACAACCTGGGAAGCGAGATCCGGACCACGCACCTCGAGCGCAGCGCGCGCGTGGGCGCGTTCGGGGCGTTTGCGCGTTTCAACTTCGGGCTGTAAGTGGGCCGTCAGCGAGCCGGCTGTCCGTCATTGGAGAGCTCCCGGCCTGATGGTTTCCCGGCGACGGCGGCGATGCAATCGGCTGGGCGCGCGGCTCGCGCGGCTGGTGAAGTCAGCGTTCGTCAGCACGCCCAAAAGACGGCTCGCCGGGTAAGCTGCGCCGCGATGGTCGAAAGCCCGGAGCTGTTCGCAGTGGGGGAAGTCGCTCTCGAAAGTGGCGGGACGCTGCGCTCGGCCCGGCTCGCCTACGTCACCCGCGGGAAGCTGAACGCCGCGGGCGACAATGCCGTCCTCTTTCCCAGCTACTACACCGGCACCCATCGCGAGAATTTGGCCATGATCGGGCCCGGGCGTGCTCTCGACCCGAATGAGTACTTCATCGTCATCGTGAATCTGCTGGGGAACGGCCAGTCGTCGTCTCCCAGCAACTACGCAAATTTTCCGGCCGTCACTCTGCGCGACAACGTCACTCTCCAGTGGCGCCTCCTCGAATCACTGGGCGTGAAGCAGCTCGCGCTCGCCTACGGCTGGTCGATGGGGGCCCAGCAGGCATACCACCACGCGGCGCTGTTTCCGGAGCGCGTGCGCGCTTTGCTCGCGGTGTGTGGCTCGGCTCGCACGTCACCTCACAATTGGGTGTTCTTGGAAGGAGTGAAAGCGGCCCTGCTCGCGGACGCGACGGAGCCGCCCCAGCGCGGCCTCAAGGCGTTCGCCCGCGTGTACGCCGGCTGGGCGTACAGCCAGGCCTTTTTCCGCGAGCGGCTCTACGAGCGCCTAGGGCACGCAAGCCCGGAAGCGTTGCTACGAGCCTGGGAAGAGGACCACCTCGGCTACGACCCGCGCGACCTCTTGTGTGTGCTGGAGAGCTGGCAAGGCGCGGACATCTCCAATAACCCGACCTTCCGTGCTGACCTGCCGAGCGCGCTGCGTGCGATCACGGCGTGCACCATCGTCATGCCGTGCCGGACAGATCTGTACTTTCCGCCGGAAGACAGCCGCCTGGAGGTCGAGCACCTGCCGCGCGCGGAGCTGCGGGTCCTCGAGTCCAAGTTCGGCCATGTCGCGGGCGGCCCCAATCGCATCGCGGAAGACACCGCGTTCGTCGAAGCCGCGATCCGTGAGCTGCTCGTCAAAGGAAGGTGAGGTACTTGCGGCGCTGCTCGTCCGACACCGGGTAAAAGCACTGCTCCCATTCACGGAGCTTGTGAGCGAGGTACACGTCTCGATAAAAGCCGCCGAAGGCGCTCTGCGCGATGCCGTCCTGCTCGAAGGCTTCCAGCGCATGGAGCAGGGTGCGCGGCAGCAAGCCGATGCCCGCTTCCTTCAGCTCTTTGCGGCCGCGTCGGTACAGGTCGTCGTTGAGCGGCTCGCCCGGGTCCAGCTCACGCTCGATGCCGTCCAGCCCCGCCGCGAGCGTGATCGCGGCCGCCAAGTAGGGATTATTGGACATGTCCACGGCGCGGTTTTCCACGCAATAACGGTTGCCGGGCAAGCGCAGCATGGCGCTGCGGTTGTTCTTGCCCCAGGCCACGAGCACGGGCGCCCACGAGAAGTCGGCCAAGTCCCCCTGCGCGATCAGGCCTTGATACGAGTTGTAGCTGGGGCACGTGACGGCCGTGATCGCCGGTGCATGCAGCTTGAGGCCGGCGATGAAGTGCAGCGCCAGGTCCGAACAGTTGGCGCTGTAGCGCGACGCGAGCTTGCTGGCCCGTCCGATGGCGGGGGCGAACAGGTTCTCCCCGGTACCCACGTCCGCCAAAGACATGTTGAAGTGCGCGCCGCTGCGAAAATCACCCGCGAACGGCTTTGGCATGAACGAAGCCACCGCGCCGACGTCCGCCGCGACCTTTTTCACCATGTACCGTAAGAAGGTGAAGCGGTCGCTCATGGTGAGCGCGTCCGTGTAGCCGAAGTCGAACTCGTACTGACCTTTGCCGCATTCTTGATCGTACGAGTAAAGCCCCCAGCCCAGCTCGCGCAGGTAGCCGGCGAGCGGCTCCAAAAATGGCGCGCTCTCGGTCGCTTGCGTCACGTCGTAGCAAGCGTTTGGACCTTGGAACACGCTCTGCGTGATGGGCACGTGGCGCCCCTGCGCGTCTTGCTTCAGCACGTAGAACTCAGGCTCGATCCCCAAGTTGAAACGAAAGCCCAGCTTTTCGGCCCGGGCGAGCACGCGGCGGAGAATGCCGCGCGGGTCTCCGGCGTAGGGCTCACCGTGGTACCAAAGGTCGCTCGCGAACCAGGCGCGCGTCCTGTCCCACGGCAGCACGACGCCGCTCGCCAGATCCGGGACGGTGGCGCACTCGTCTTCTTGCGGTCCGGCGAGGCCGAGCCCCTCACAAGCGCCCACCGTGTACAGCTCGCTGCCATCGCACATGTGCTCGAAGGCTTCGATGGGCGTCTGCTTGGACTTGGGGATGCCGTGCACGTCCACGAACGTGGCAAAGCAACTCTTCACGCCCGCTTCGACGAGCTTCGCCTTGGTCGCGGTGACCTGCGTGCGCTCTGCCTTGAAGCCCGATGGAACGCCGAATGCCGGCAACGTTGCGTCAGCCATGGGCGTGACGTTACGGGTCGCGAGTTTCGGCCGGGTTTCGGCCTACTCGGGCAGCTCGTTCAGCAGCAGCTGCGCTTCGCTCTGGCGGTAACCCATCGCCCCGAGCGCGAACGGCTTGAGCGCGGTGCGCGCCTCCTCCGTGCGACCGAGGCGCAGCAGGCAGATCGCACGGTTGTAGCGCGCCTCCGTCGCCAGCCGCCCGCTCGGTGCCGCGCGCAAGTACGCCTCCCACGCTGGGAGGGCTCTCGCGTAATCGTGCCCCGCGAAGTGCGCTTCGTGCGCCAGCCGATACAAGTCGCCGTCCCGATCCAAGAAGGCTCCGCTCGAGCTGGGTGCGGGCTTGGCCGGTTCGACCCTCGCCGGCTTGGGCGGCTCCGGTTCCGCGGCTGGCTCCACGATCGGGGGCGGGGGCGGGGCCGGGGGCGTCGCCACGGGCGCGCTGACGGGCTTGTTCACGACCGGCGCGCTCTTCGGCGCCGGCTTCCGGGCACTTCCTTCGAAGCTCACGGCTTCCGTGATGGCGTGAAACACCGCCGGCAGCTTGCCGGTCGCGCCCGCCCACGCCGTGCCTGCGGCCAAGCACGCCGCGATGGGCAGCACGAACGCGAGTCGCGTGCGGCGCTTGACCTTGCTCTGGTGCAAGCTGGCCATCACGCGCGCGCGGGTGAAACGACCATCAGCGGTGTCGGCGTCCGTCTCTTCTTGCAGAGCTCGCGTCGCAGCTTTCAGGAGGTCGTCGGTCATCCGAGCCCCTCCTGTGACAGCTCTTCTCGGAGCTTTTTCTTGGCGTGGTGAAGTCGGGTGCGCACGGTACCTTCCGGCACGCCGGTGATCTCGGCGACCTCGCGCGAGGTGCGGTCCTCTACTTCGCACAGCACGAACGCAACTCGCTGGTCTAGCGGTAAGGCGTCCAGCGCGCGAGTCAAGAGCGAGGCCAGCTCCTTGCGGCGTTGAATCTGCTCCGGATCTTGGCTGTTGCCTTCCGGTTCGAGCGCGAGCCGGCTCATCGCGGCGCGGCGGCGCGTGGCTGCGCGCACATGGTGCCGCGCGTGGTTCACGGCGATGGAGATCAAGAAAGTGCGCAGGCTGGACTCGAAGCGGTAGCCGCGCATCGCGCGGGGTAAGGCGACGAACACCTCGTGCACCAAGTCTTCCGCCGCGGAAGCGTCGCCCACCAGGCGCGAAGCGAACGCGCGAACCGCGCGGTGGTGCTCATCGTAAACCTCGCCCACGGCCGCCGGATCGGCCGCCACCAAGCGGGCGACCAAGCCCTGCTCGTCTTCGCTAGCATCCTGGAGTGGCGCGGTCGGAGAAAGCACGAGACTCGTGTAGGTCATACCCCGACTCCCGCCCAGACTCGCCCCCAGGACGCAGCCGCGCGTCCGGTTCGAGGGGAAGCTGAGCTCGGGCTCGTCATCACAACGTCAGTGCCCGGTCGGAAGCGGCGCGTTCAAGGATTGGTCACGAATTATTCAAACTTAAATTGTCGATTAGAATCAGTTACTTAAAAGAATGCGATCCCCGCCCGCAGCTCGGGCACGATGGATGCACCGGTCCCACCGGAGATGACGTTGCGCACGCCCGCCGCACCCAAAAAGTCCACCTTGTTCCCGACCCGGTACCCGAATTGGGCCAGGTAGTGCAGGCGGTGCTCGTCGGGCGCGCCGGAGAGGTCTCGGGTCCGGTGCTTGCCGCTGTAGTGAACGCCCGGCTCGAAAAACAAACTCTCGGTCAGCCGGAAGTGCGCGCCCACGCCGCCGTCGTACGTGAACGAATTCGCCTTCACGTCGATGCCCGCGCCGAGCTGAGTGAAGGCAGAGCCGGCGATCGACTTGACCGCGACGTGCACCGACCCCTCCGTGGACGTCCACGACGTGGGCTGCAGGCGGCCGTTCTTGGCGTAGCTGATGACGCCGAGCGCGAGACCGTCGACCTCTTCCGCGACGTTCACGATGCCGAGTTGCAGGCCCTTCACGCGGCGATGCAGGTTCACGGGCGCGAGCGCGATGCCTTCGAGGTCTCGCGCGATGTTCACGCCGCCCGCGACCTCCACGCCTCGATGATCTGACGAGAAGTTCGCGCCGCCCGCGACGAGCAACCCCTCGCTGCGCCCGCGCGTCAGCGTGATACCGCCCGCCACACCCACTCCGTGCAGCGTTCTCGCGCTCGCGAAGCCGCCGCCGACCACGATTCCCGTGAGCTCGCCCGCGACGACTCCGCCGGCCGCGACCACCATACCGCGCCCGAGCTTGCCGCGATGCACCGCCGCCCCCGCGCCGACCAATACGCCTTCGAGCACGCCGTCCAGCTGCGCATAACCTGCGCTCACCACGAAGCCGCGCGCGGTGCGCCCCACGAGCGCCACCGCGGTCCCGACGAGCACGCCCTCCAAGTCTTTGCGCACGCGGAGTGCGATCGGGGAGACGCCGATACCCCGCAGCGCTCCGGACTCGCCGTACCAGAGCGCCGCCTGGACGTGGAGCTCACGCTTCGCGCTGTCACGAACCAACGAGATGGGCGTGGCGAGCGCGACATCGAAGGCCTTCTTCGGATCCCGTAAGATCCCTTCTTCTTCTTTGGGGCCACCAGCCCCGTTTTCGGCCGTTTTTGCCTGTTCGGCGCTCTTCTTCGCGGCCGCGTCTGCGGCAGCCTTCGCGGCGGCGGCTTGGTCGGCGGCGACCTTGTCGGCGGCGGCCTTGTCGGCCGCGGCTCGGTCGGCGGCGGCCTGTTCTTGCGCGGCGCGCGCTTCCGCTTCGGAGCGACGCCGCGCGCGCAGCTCGCTGAGGAGCTCGGACGCTTCGTCGCGAACGAGGTTGACGGTCAGCCAGCTGACGACTTGCACCGAGCGCTCGCGGTCCGGCGGGAGGTCCACGCTGCGCGACAGCTCCTCGCCACTGGGCGTCGTGTAGCGCACGTCCGCGCGCTGCTCGCTTTCGAGACGAACTCGTACCGAGGCCGCCCCCGCGTCGCTCGTGAGCTCCACGTCGCGCTTCAATTCTTTGGCGAGCGAGGCGCGCAGCTTCTCGACGTCGAAGCTCGCGCCGCGCGCGTCTAGCCAAAGCTTGAGCGACGGGGCCGGCACGTCGCTCGTGGCCGAGGGCGACTGCGCGCGCGCCGCGTCAGGCGCTGAAAGCACGAGCGCCGCCGTCAGAAAGATTGCACCTCGGACCGCCTTCATTGCACCACGAAGCGGCAGGTGTAGCGGATCTCGGTCGCGACGGAACGCCCTGCTTTGTCTTTTGGCGCCGCCCAGCGAGAGCCGTTCAAGCTCCGGCTGCACGCGGCGCCGAAGCCGGCTCCGCTCTCTTCCACGAGGGTGACCCGGCGGACCACCCCGTCCGGATCGATACGGGCCCGCACCTTGGCGCTCCCGCTCTGCCCGCTTCGGCGCGCAGCCGCTGGATAATTGCGCTGCAGCGCGTCGGCCAGGGAGGGAGGCGAAGGGCGGCTGGACAGATCGCTCACTGCGACGACCGGCGGTTCGGTCACCACGCGCGTCGGCGCCGGCAGCGTCGGTGCGGGCACGTTGACGGGAGTCGGGGGCCTCGGTCGGGACGTCGGCTCCAGCGAGCCGCCGTTGCCGAGCGGCATGCTGAACGCGTTGCCCGCGCCTTCGCTGGCGAGCGTCACGCCGTCGGTCCGGGCGGGGGGCGGCGCGTCGACCGGCGGCGGTTCCGCCTTCGCGACTGGCTTGGGCTGCTGCGCGCGCGCGGGCTTCGGTGGCTCCGGCGGGGGCGGCTCCGGAGCCTCCAGCGGTTTCGGCGGCTCGGGCTTGCTGACGACTTCGAAGCGGAGCTGCGTCTTGCCATGCTCGGCCTTCTTGCTCGCCGGCGGCGCCTGAAGCGACGCGTACGCGACGCCGTGGAGCAAGAAGCTGAGGGCTACGGTCCATGGCAAGAGGCGGCGAGTCTTCATGACGTCTGCCTCAGCGCTTCTCGAGGTCATCGGCGTCCACGTTGATGGCGAAGCGCTCGACATGCTCTTGGCGCAGGAGGTCGATGATGCCGACCACGCGCCGGTGGGGGACCGCGCCGTCCGCCGCGATCACGGCGCGCAGCTCCGGATCGACCTTCCGCGCGCTTTGCAGCTTTTCGCGCAATTGCGGCTCCGTGAAGGGGACGCCGTCGACGTAAAGGGCGCCCGTCTTGGTGAGACTGACGGTGAACGGTGCCGAGCTCGCCTCGCCCGTCTTGCCCGTCGGCAAGTCCACGGGGATCGCGCGGGAAGCGAGGTAAGTCGCGGTGACCATGAGAACGACCAAGAGCACGAGCACGACGTCGACGAGCGGCGTGACGTTGATGCCCGTGATGGCTTCGTCCGAGCTGGAGGAGGATTGCATGACTCCTTCACTCCGCCGCGCTCGGGCGCGCCTTGAGGTAAGCCAGGATTTCGTGCGCCATCACGGTGGCGCGGCCGACGCGCGCGCGGATCAAGCGCTGAAACATGTTGAAGGCGGCGACCGCGGGCAGGGCGACCAAGAGGCCAATCGCGGTGGCAACCAGCGCCTCGCCGATCTCGGACATCAAGCCCGCCGACACCTGCCCGCTCGAGCTCTGTAGCTCGCGAAAAGAGCGCACGATACCGATCACGGTGCCGAGCAAGCCGATGAAAGGCGCGTTGTTGCCCAGCGTCCCGAGCAGGGCCAGGTTCTTCTCCATGCTGAGCTTGCATAGCTCGGTTTCGCCTTGCATGCGCTCTTCGGCGCTCGCCACGCCGTCTGCCTCCAAGCCGGCGGCGGCGACGCGCGCTTCGAAGCTCGGCGACTCTTCCAAGCGCCGCCGCGCCAGCTCCAGGTCGTTCTCACGCAAGAGGCGCCGGAGCTCGCCGCGCAAGCGCGCCGTGTCGTCCCGCGAGGAGATGAACAAGACCGCACGCTCGATCATGACCGCGAGCGCGGCAATGGAGAGCGCGATGAGCAGCCACATCACCCAGCGTGAGCCGTACTCCGAAATTGCCAAGAGTCGTTCGATGATATCCATGTTCGTTCTTCCTTGATCCTTCGTAAATTCCGTTACTTCACGCACACCGCGCGCTCCGTGAACGCGCCGCCGCCGCGCAAGTCACGGAGCACGAACCAGAACCGCACGAGCCCGGCCGTGGGGGGCGCCTTCCAGGTGACGGCGCGCGTGAGCTCGTCGCTGTCCCAAGCGATGCTCTCGAACGCGCGCGAGATATCGCCATCGCTCACGAAGTGCGACAGCTGCAAAGACTCCCGCGCCGGATCCAGCTCGCTCGGCCGCGGCAAAGCGTCGCGGTCGCTCTCGTCGAGCTCGACCGTGACGGAGTGCTCGGAGCTCGGGTCCACCTCCGGGAAGCCGAGCCCCACGCAGTCGCCGCCGATGGGCGACGCTTCCGGCCACGCTTGGTCGTCCAAGAAGATGGCGCTGGGTTGCAGCTCCGGGTTGAGGTTGACGTCGTCCTCGTGCGCGAGCTCGAGCTCGAGCTGAATCGGGATCCCCAAGTCCGCGCCGTCACAGCGCTGTCCGTCCTCGGTGGGTGAGCCGTCCGCGCAGATCACGCCTCGGAGCAGTACCCGGCCGCTCGGGTCGAGCTCACTCGGCACCGTGAAGCGGAGGCTCGGCTCGCTATTTTCGCCACTTCCGCGGGCGACGAACGCGAAGTCGTCGCCAGCGCACTCGCCGCGCGAGCCGTTACGCGACGCGGCCGGGCACGCCGCCAGGGCGAAGCCGACGGGTTGGTTCAGCGAAGGCGATGCGAGCAGGAAGCGCGCGGTCGCGCTCTCGCCGGGGGCGGGGGCCGCGCGCCCCGCGTCGTCCGTCACCTCCACGCGTCCGCCGAGCACGCGAGGCTCCGCCACTAGCTCCACGGACTTGAGCGGATCCTCGCAGCCCGAAAGGAGCACGCCCAGCGTCAGCACTTTTAGGATATTCACAGCTCACCTCGCACACCCAAATTGGGAAACAGTGACAAGCCGCTCACCGCCTCGCGCTTCGAGTAGTCGAAGCTGTAGCGGTAGCCTTCGGGGTTCTTTGCGGCGTAAACGTTTTGCACGTCCAGGTACGCTGCGATTTTTCCGGAACCGATCTGCCACTCCTTCTCGACGCGCGCGTCGAGCTGGTTGAACAGGGGGTCGCGCCGGCTGTTCGTCGCGCCGTACGTCGGCAGGTACACGCCGGTGCGCACGTCGTAGGTCGCGCCGGCGATGGGCGTCGACGGGTTACCGCTCACGAGGCGGAAGCGCGCGCCGATCGTCCAGCCGCGGCCCAACCCCTGGCTAACCGCGAGCGCGAGCACGTGGGTCTGGTCCTGATCGAACAAGCGCCAATTCTCCGCCCCTTCGCGGCGCCGCTCGCTGCGCGAAAGGGTGTACGCCAAGTAGGCGAAGCCGTTCTTCCAGCGCTTTTGCCCAGCCAACTCCGCGCCGAAGATGCGCCCTTCGCCCGCGTTGACGAACTGCGGGGCCTCACGGTTCTCGGTACCGATCACGATGTCGTCGACGCGCTTGTAGAAGCCCTCGACGCTCAGCTTGCCGGAGTCGCCGAGCTTCTGCTCCACGCCCGCGCTGGTTTGCATGGCGCGAAAGTGCTTCAAGTCCGGGTTGCCGACGCCCGGGATCGACTGCCAGCTCTGCGGCGGCTGACTGTAGTAGCCGACGCCGCCCTTCAGGGCCGTAGTCGGCGTGAGCTCGTAGCGGGCCGCGATGCGCGGGTCCACGCTCGAGTCCTGGAGCTCGCCGTAATAGTCGACGCGCACGCCGGGGGCGATGAGCAGCTCCGGCACGGGGCGGAAGCCGAGCTCCAAGTACGCGGCCGGTTGCGGTATGACCACGTTGTCGTCGCGGACCGTGATCGAGCGCTGGGCGGCGAGGGGGTCGCCGTCGGTGGGGTCGCCCTCGAGCCCGCCGGGTTGAGGACCATGGTACTTCCCCGCCAAAAACCAGCCAAAGAAGTCGCCGCCCGCGGTCAGGCGCAGCATGCGGTGGAGCTCGAAGCTCGCCTCCGCGCGGCCATAGAGCTCCGTCGCGTCGAACCGCTGCTTGGCCTGGCCGATGTGTTGCAGAAGTCCGATGCGCCCCGCCGTGACGTTGATGAAGCCGGAGACGCCGTCCGTCCCTTGATTGCGCAAGTCGACCCCGATGCGATGAAACTCGATCTCGCCCCGCAGCGAGCCGGCCAGGCCCGGGTCGTCGTCGTTCGCGTCCTTGAAGAAGAGCTGCAGCGAGTCCCGGCTGCCGTAGCCCATCAGCCTCAGCCTGGTCGCCGAGTTGAATCGGTAATTGACCATCGCCTGATAGTCGAAATACGTCGGAGCGGCGACGACGCTATACGTGTCCTTCGGCACGAAGTTTTTGAACACGAAGTCGATGTTGCTGCGGCGCACCGCGGCCGCGACGCTCAGCTTCTCCGTGATCGGCGACTCCACGAACGCGGAGCTGTCGATCAGGCTCAAGTCCAGCACCGCGCGGAAGCGCTCCGAGCTCGGGTCCCGCGACGTGATGTCGATGACGCCGCCCACGGCGCGGCCGTAGCGCGCTGAAAAATTGCCCGGATAGACGTCCAGCTTCTTCACGAGGCGCGAGCTCATGAAGCTGGTGAGGCCACCGAAGTGGAACATGAACGGCACCGGAATACCGTCCAAGTAGACTTGGGACTCGCCCGCGGCAGCGCCGCGCAGGATCGGCTCGCCTTGTCCGATCGAGGTGCGCGCGACGCCAGGCATGATCTCGATAGCGCGGAGCGCGTCGCCGCGCGTCCCCGGCATCTGCTGCACGACTTCGGCGTCGACGGAGCGCTTCGTCACTTCGCGAGGCGGCGCTTCCACTTCCGCGGTGCCTTCGAACTCGAGCTCTTCTTCGGCTTCGACTTCGGCTTCGACAGGGGGAGTCGGCGCAGGTGCCGCAGCAGTCCCTGCGGACGGAGCCGGCGCGTCCGGAGCGGCGTCGCTCGGCGCGGGAGCGCCCGGCTGCGCGCGTGGTGCTTCTGCCGGCGGCTCTTGCGCGCCGAGAGGCGGCGCGAAGCACAAGCCCGCGCTGGCCACACTGAGGCTGGAGAGGAAAATGTACTTTCGCACGCACGACTCCCGGAGCGGGCAAGCCGCCGCTCGTCAGTGGGTCCGCGCGCAGTGCCCAGGGGCATGACGCGGACCGGGTCGAAGCGACATGACCGCCACTTCGAGCCTCCGTGCCCCACCTCAAACGGATCGTTCAAAGGCCGCGAACTTTTTTCGCGCCGAGCTCTTGCGCCTCCGAGCCATCCGACTGGCCAGCCGCGTGGGCCGGCTCCGGCGACCCTCCGAGCCCGCGTGCTAAGCTCGCGCGTCCGTGTTCAGGCCGGCCGCCTTCGCTTTCCCGCTCGCGCTGTGCTGGTGCGTGCCCGCAGAGCGCCCGGCGGAGCAAGATTCTCCGCGGCCGACCGCCGCCAAGCCTCGATCGGCGCTGACGCCCCTAGAAGTCACGGGCGAGCTCGAAGCCGGCCCAGAACCGGTCGACCTTCTGCCGACGTTGAGCGCTCCGTTTCGAGACGACTTCGAGCGCGAAGAGGTTGGCCATGACTATTTCGCCACCGGCGACCACTTCCGCATCGACAAGGGGCAGCTTTGCGTCGAAGGCGCGCGCAATCACCCCCTCTGGCTCCGCCACCGGCTGCCCCGAAACGCCCGTATTCAGGTGGAAGCCGAGGCCCGGAGCGACGACGGCGACATCAAGCTCGAGGCGTGGGGAGACGGTCAGGCCGCCGCGACGCGCATCTCCTACACCGACGCCACGAGCTATCTTGCCATCTTTGGCGGCTGGAAGAACCGCTACCACGTGCTCGCCCGCTTGGATGAGCACGCGAAGGACAGGCCCCAGTTGCGGATCGTGCCGGGCAGCGACGACCCACGCCTCCAGCCGGTATCGCGAGGCCGCCGCTATCGTTTGAAGCTGGAACGCACGGACGGGCGCACGCTACGCTTCTGGGTCGACGACGTGGAGATGCTCAGCTTCACGGATCCGCTACCCTTGCAAGGAACGGGGCACGATCATTTTGCGTTCAACGATTGGGAAACTCCGGTCTGCTTCGACCGTCTAGTCGTAGAACCTTTACCGAGCTGAGTAGTCGAAGGAAGACTGGTGGAAGCGGCCGAGCTCGACGTAGCGCTGGAGGAGCTGGAGACCCGGCTCGAGCGCCTGCGCGCGCTCTACGAGCAGTACTTCATGGGCCTCGAAAAAATCGAGCCCGCGATCGCGCGCAAGGACGTCGACCGCCGCATCTACGTGCTTCGCCGCGAGAAGATTCGCAACACCGCGAAGCGCTTCAAGCTGCAGACGATCATCCAGCGCTACAACACGTTCCAGCAGTACTGGCAGCGCATCTGCCGCGAGATCGAGAACGGGACATACAAGCGCCACCTGCTCCGCGCCCAAAAGAACGGCGAGCTATTGACCATCGCCGCGCGCAAGCGGCTCGGTAGGCAAGCGTTCGCCAATGAGTCGCCCGCGCCGGTACCCAGCCAGCCGCCGGCCGCGCGGAGTGAGCCTCCCGCCGCGCTGCTGCCCCCGGCGCCGAGTGAGCCGCTTGCTCCACGACCCGAGGCGCCGGCCGCCGCACCGCCGCGCCCCTTCGGCGCACCGCCGCTCCCCCCCCGCCGCCCGCCCCTTCCTTCACGACCCGGCGAGCTCACCGCCGCTCCCGTCGGGGCCACCGCGCAGGTCGCCGCCGCTGCAGCAGCGGGCCCTGCTCCCGCTCCAGCCACTGGCGCTGCCAAGCCGCTCCCGCCCGCGCGTCCCTTGGCGCCGTCGCCCAGCGCTAAGTTCGAAAGCCTGGATCTGGACATGGACTTCATGGGGGACTGGGATCCAGTCGCGCACCCCCCCCCCGCGAAACCGCAAGCCGCGGCCCCCAAGCCCAAGCCTCCTTCCGCGGCGACTCCGCCCGCGAGCCCGCCCGGCGCCCCGCCCCGCGTTCAGCCTCTGCCGCGGCCGCCCAGTGCGGAGGCGCGCCCAGCGTCTATCCCGCCGTCGCCGGTCGCGGCCCCGCCGCGCCCCACGTCGACACGTCCTCCCACAGCACCGCTCGTTCCTCGCACGCCAGCGTCCCCTCGCATCCCTCTGGCGCCGCGCATTCCTCCCGCGGCCAAGCCAGCCGCTCCCCCCGCGGCTCGGACAGTCGCCGCCCCTGCGACCAGCCCCGTCGCGGCTCCCGCGCCCGCGCCTGCCTCGGTGACGTCGCCCATGAAGCCAGCCGCTCCTCCGCCGCCGAGGCCCGTCGCGGCTATGCCGTCGGCGCCCGCCAGTCCGAAACCCACTCCTCCGGCAGCCTCACCCGCGGTCTCTCCCGCATCGCTCGGCTCACCGGCTGCTGCCGCGAGGCCGCAGCCGGCCCCGCCCGCGGCGGCGGCACACCCCGTCATGGCCCGTCCCGTCGCGCCCCCCGCACCGACGACTACGTCCGCCGTCAAACCTCCCGCCCCCAAGCCTGCACCCGGCGGTAGCTCGGGAGGAGCCGACGCCGACGACGCGCGCCTCCGCGATCTGCATTCGCGCCTTCAGCAGGCCAAGCAGCAAACGAAGGAGGCGAACGTCTCCTTCGAGGGCCTCGCCAAGTCGATTCGCGCCACGGAGGCCAGGCTCCGCGAGCAGCACAAGAATCGAAAGATCGAGTTCGACGTGGTGATCAAAGACGGGAAAGCCGTCGTCAAACCGATTGTCCGCTGAGGTGGCGCCGCCTGTGGGCTCGTTTCTCGACAGCACGTTCGACATCTTTGAAAAGAGAGGGGGTGTTCGAGACTCGGGACGATGTCGCGATTCGGACTAAATTAGCCGAATGATTTCGGGCGCGCGACCGCACCTCACGACTTAGTCGCAACGGTGACAACCCGAGCATGCTTCTGGAGATGGTCACCCTTGCAACTGGTCGGCTCCGAGGGCCGCTGGTCTCGAAATCGTTCGGCGAGATTTCGTCAGTCCTGCGACTGCGATCCGAGTCCACGCAGAGCATCTTTTTTCGAGCGAACGTTTTCGCGCGAGGCGTAGCGAGCGAGCGAGTCCCGTGGAGCGTGCGGCAGCGGCGGTGCGCTGCGAGCCGACGCCGGGCGTGGTCAGTAGCCGTGCGCTGCCAGCCGACGCCGGGCGTGGCCAGTAGCCGTGCGCTGCCAGCCGACGCCGGGCGTGATCAGTAGCCGTGCGCTGCCAGCCGACGCCGGGCGTGGTCAGTAGCCGTGCGCTGCCAGCCGACGTCGGGCGTGGCGCGCTAAAGATCCAAGCGCCGTGACGACGGCCGGGCGGGCTCGTTACGGCGGCGTGAACGCTGCCCAGCTGGGCGGCGGCCGTAAGGAACGGAAACTGGGCCTACCCGAGAAAGGGGGGAATGAGGCTTGCGCCTGGCGCGTACTGCCCTACGAGAAGATCACGAAGCGGCGCGACGGTCAGCGGTCGGGCGGCGAGTGCTGGCCGGCTCGGACACGTAGACCGCGCTTTCGCAGAACACGATGGTGCAGGATGAGCGGCCGGCTTCGCGCATCCGCGCGCACAGCTCGGAGAGCTCTTCGTCCGAATCCACGACGTCCCCTTCGACGGGCTGGCGGGTGGATTGGTCGTAGCGACAGTTGTCGATGGCGACCCAGAGGCCCTTGTAGCGCTCCGACTTACAGAGGTCGGGCCAGGTCATACGGCTAGTCATGCAGGGGAATCACCTTCGCGAGAAAGACGCGTCTTGGCGGCAGAACTCCCCTCTGCGCACAACGCTAGAAACCTGCGGATTGAGGCGGTTTCTCGAACACTTATTGGACGGCAGGTGGCCATGTCCGGGTTAACGAGCTGGAGTTAAGACTAGGTCCCCGAGTCCGTCAAGGGAACGGCCAGAAGTAGCTTTTCCAGCTACACTGCAACCGTTAATTTGTCACGTAAGTCTGAGGGGTTACTTGCAGCTCGTGCCGTTCAGCCCACGGGCCGCACCCTTAACGCCGGCTGCTTCGGCCGCCGCAACCAGCGCTTTGGCGCGGTCGCAATTGCCGTTTCGGGCGGTGGATTGAATGGTGCTGACCGCCGTGCGGGACAACGCCGAGCGGCACTCGGCCTGCTTGCCCGCGTCCGTGCAGCGGTTGATGGCAGCTTGAACCCCGGTGGCGTTTCCGCTCGCGGCGGCGGCCTTGCAAGCGTCACACGGATCGCCAGCGGGAGGCTTGGGCGTGGTGGTCGACGGGGTCGTCGGCTTAGTGGTGCCGCCCGTGGCCGGCTTATTGGGCTCCGCCGTGCTTCCGGTGGTGCCGCCCGTGCTCGGCGCCGGATCCGTGGTGGGGGTGGGCTCCGGAACGGGGTCGAGCGGCTTGATCTCGGCAGGGCCGGCGGCCGAGGTGGTCGCCGGCGTGGTGTTGACGGCGATGGGCGGCAGGTCCGTGTTGTCCTGCTTGCTGCCCTTCATGAGGATGATGCCGATGGCGCCGAGGAGCACGGCGGCCACACCGACGAGGCCGAAGATGAGGCCTTTGCCACTGCCGCCGCCGCCGCCCGCCGTTCGTTGCGGCGCGCGCGGTACTGGAGCGGCTGAGACCGCCATGGGCGTCGGAGCCGGGTGGGGCGAGCCCATCAGTGGCCCCGCGGCAGCCGGAGACGATACGAACGCAGGCACGGCGTCCATCGCGGCCGTGCCGGTGCGCGCGGCCGCGGCGGTCTCCGCCGGGTTCGCTTCCACGGTCATGCGGCCGCCGTCCGAAAGGTCCGTGAAGAACTCGCGCGCGCTCGACTCGCGCTGGTCGCGGTCCTTGGACAGGCCCTTGAGGATCGCGCGGCGCATTCCCTCCGGAATGTTCTTGGCCGGCGCGGAGACCTCGAACGGGATGGGCTGCGCGGTCATGTGCTGCGTCGCCCACTGCCACGGCGTGTCCGCCTCGAACGGCAGCTTTCCGGTGAGCATCTCGTAGGACATCACCGCCAGCGAGTAGATGTCGCTGCGGGCGTCCAACGCTTTGCCGGTGAATTGCTCGGGGCTCATGTAAGGCGGTGTGCCGAGCACCATGCCCTGTTGAGTGAGCTTCGCTTCCTTCGCGGCGTCGGCCGACTCCGTGCGCGCAGCGATGCCGAAGTCCAGCACCTTGACGAAATCCGTCTCCCCCGCCCGGTTCGTGAGGACGATGTTTTCCGGCTTCAAGTCGCGGTGAATGACGCCCTGCATGTGCGCTTCGTCCAGCGCACCGCACACCTGCCGCATGATCTTGATCACGCGATCCGGCGGCATCGGCCCTTCTTGCACCAAGTCCGCCAAGGGCCTCCCGGCGACGAACTCCATCGCGATGTAGAGCGTGCCGTCCGCGGTCGCGCCGAAGTCGTAGAACTTGATGGTGTTGGGGTGCTCCAGCTGCGCGACGGTGCCGCACTCGCGGTGGAAGCGCGCCAGCACGGATGGGTCCTTGGAGAGGTGCTGGTGCAAGGTCTTGATCGCGACCTTGCGCACGGTCGAGCCCATTTGCTGCTCGCCCACGTAGACGATGCCCATCCCGCCTTCGCCGAGGATGCCCGTGATTCGGTACCGGCCGCCGATGAGCTGGCCGATCATCGCGTCTTGCCCCTTCTCGGGCTCGACCGGCATCAAGCCGCCGCACTTGGCGCAGAAGCGCGCACCATCGATATTTTCATGACCGCACGCATCGCACTTCATGAGGCTGCCGAGATTTGCATGAGTGACGGCCGGAAGCACCAACATTGGACGCGCCAGGCCCCGCTCGGATCTAGGGAGCCTGGTCCGAACCAGCTAGGCGCTCTGTCTCGCTACGCTCCGCTCGCTCCGCTCGCTTCGCGCGGGAAGAAGCCCCGCGCCTTTTGCAGCATTTCCTTCCGGGCTTTGTTGCTCGCTGACGGGTAAGGCGGTGTCGGCGACGGCAGGGCATCCGTAACAATCCGCCGCGCTGCCGAACCGCCGCACCGCCCGCAACCGGCCCCGGCGCCCGGCCGAGTGGTGGCATGAACGGAGGAGCGGTACCGTATGGACATGTCGAGCGGCGGCGTCGTGATTGGAGGCATCCGCTACCTGCGGGCGCCCAAGCCGCTTCATTTTCCGGACTCGGCGGAAGTGCCTGAGAGCCGCTTCCACGAAGACCTGTGCGCGTTGCTCCGCGCCCTGCTCCGTCACGCATTCGAAAAGGAGCACTGCGTCGGCGGCGACCAGTTCATTTATTGGGATGCCGGCGATCCGCGGCAGTGCCTCGCCCCGGACGCCTTCGTGCGGCTCGGCCAGCCCGACGACCGCTTCAAAACATGGAAGGTTTGGGAGCGCGGCGCCCCGGAGCTCGCCATCGAGATCCTCAGCGACTCGGACGCGAGCACCATCGAGCAGAAGGTCGTCAAGTACATCCACATCGGGGTGCGAGAGCTCGTCGCCTTCGACGGCGAGAGCCAGCCCCCGCGGCTTCGGATTTGGGACCGGGTCGAAGACGACTTGCTCGAGCGTGAGCCCGGCAACGGGGCGAGCACGGTGTTGCCCGGCTACTGGGTCGTCGTCCAACACGCGAAGTACGGCCCTGCGCTACGGCTCGCGCGTGACGCCGCCGGGGTGCTGCTCTTCCCAACTCCCGCCGAAGCCGAAGCCGAAGCGCGCCAAGCCGAAGCCGAAGCGCGCCAAGCCGAAGCCGAAGCGCGCCAAGCCGAAGCCGAAGCGCGGCAGCGCGCCGAGCGGCGCATCCGCGAGCTCGAGGAAGCGCTGCGGCGCACTCAGGGCTGAGGCAGCTTAGCCGGCTTTGCAGCGCTGGCCGGCGCTTTCACGACCTCTGGTAGTGGCCACGCCAGCTCCGTCGCGGTGTTCTGCGCGCGGTCGACGAGCAGGGCGCGGCGCACGCGCGGGCTTTGCGGCACGTGCAACTTGACCCGGGCGATGGCGCGCTCGCCCAGCGTGAGCGGCGCGTACAACGGCTTTTTCGTACCGACTTGCGGCTCGTCCGCCGCGGTGCCGGGAAAGTCGAAGCGCAGCCGCTCAATCAGCTCTTTCCCGATGCCGAGCTCGATGGCGTAGCGACCTATGCGACGCGGAGTGACGATGGGCGCCGGCAGCTTCACGGCTTTTACGGAGACCACCGTCACTTTGCCTTCCTTGAGCTCCAGCTCGTACTCAACCTGTTCGGCTTGGCGCAGCGCGGTCGGATCCGGCAAGGTGCTGGGCGTGGCCGGGGTGGGCAACGGCTGCGCCGCGTCCGGCGCCGGTTCTGCCGGTACCGCAGCTGCGGTCGCGGACGCAGTCGGGCGCGCAGCCGCCGAAGCACGGGGGGCGGCGCTCGGCTCGCCTTTGCCCTCGGCGAAGTGAGCGGGCATCACCAAAGACGGACCGCCGGGCTCGGTCGAGTAGCGCGCAGTCGAGCAGCCGATGGCGATCATGAACAGGGCAACGAACGAGGGGGCGTGTTTCACGAAAGCGCAGGCACCGTAGCCTCGTGCGTCGGCTCAGTCGAGCGCGCGCTGAATGTCCGCGAGATCTCCCCCGAGCGCGAGCCAGGAGTCGCACAGCTCCGCTACGGGCTCGGACGCGGCTCGCAAACGCCGCTCTCCGTCACCCCACTCCACCCACGCCGCGTGCAGCAGAATTTGCGAGAAGGCGCGCACCGCGCCGTCAGCCGTCGTCATGCGCGGGGGCCCGCCGTATTTGCGATCGCCCAAGATGGGTGCGCCGTGCGCCGAAGCGTGAACGCGCAGCTGGTGGGTGCGGCCGGTGAGAGGCGTGAGCGCGAGCAGAGCGCTCCGCGCGCCGCCGCTCTGGGCCGGCCTCGCCGTTGCCACGACGCGATACTGCGACTCGGCGCGCTGGGCGTCTTTGCCTTCCACACCGCGACGCGCTGGGCCCGCCTTACCCAGCGCTTCCGCCCAGAGCCCCTCTGCCGGCGCGGGTACACCGCTCGCGAGCGCCAAGTAGCGTCGCCGCAGACGCCCCGCGCTACGCTCTTTCAGTAGGCGTTCTCGGCTCTTCGCGCCCAACGTGACCAAGAGCACGCCGCTCACGCCGACGTCCAAGCGTGACACCGCGAACAGGCCTTCTGGCTCCACCCGCAGCTTGCGCGCAAGTTGCGACAGCACGCAGTCCGCGCCGCTCTTGTCCGGCTCGGTCGGTAACGGCGCCGGTTTGTGGACCGCGAAGACGCCTTCCTCCTCGGCCAAAACTTCGATGGTGGCGCGCGGGCGCGGGGCGAACACCTCCACGACCGCGTTCGCGGGGAGCGGCAGGTCCCCCCCGGCGCGCTTGCCGTCCACGAAAACACGGCCGTCTTGCAAGGCGCTGACGAGCCCTTGCTCGGTGAGGAGCCGCGAAAGGTCCAGCGGCGACGCGACCACCCACCGAAACAGCGGCGAGCTCATCCGCTCGAGACGGCGCCGGCCGTCGTTTTCCGGACCAGCTCCACCAGCACCGGATCCGTCTCGAGCGCGGCGCGCAGCTCCGCGCGCACGAACTCCAGCTGTTCTGGAGACAGCTTGGACAAGAGCGGCGCCACCGCGCCCTCCACCCTCGCGTCCAAGTACTGCGCGACGTTGATCTCCCCCCGTTCTAGAGCCTGAAAGGCGTCGCTCCCGGCGACGGCCGCCGACGGGTCCGCGGCGGGCGCCGATGACAGGCCGACTTGAAAGTCGCCCTGCGCCGGCGTGACGCCGGGGAGAGGGGCTCCAGGCGTGACGCCGCCACGTTTACCGATGCCGTCGATGCTCATGGGAAACCCGCGTTTGTGTGCGGACTGTAGCGTGATTCAGCGAATGTTGCCGATCGCGTTCTTGACCGTGTCGTGCCGCGCCTTGAGCACGTTGGAAATGGCGGAATAGTTGCGGCTCTCCGCGCCCATGCGCTCCTGCAGCTCCAGAAAGTAGAGGTTCTGGTTCGCGGATTGGCTCAGCGCAGTTTCGATGCCGCCGTCTACCCCGGTTCCGCCCGCTGCCGCAGCTCCGCCCGCGATGCCGCTGGTCCCCGCTCCGCCTTCAGGTGTGGACGCCCCCACCCCCCCGGCCGAAACCATTGCCGGAGTGCGACCGATGGCGCCGGGGTCGCCAAGGCCGGCCGTGGGACGCAGCGCCGCTGCCAAAATCGGCCCTCCTGGCAAGCGAGTGACCGCCTGCTCGGCACCAGTAAGGATAGCTCTCGCGCCGGTGCCCATCATCGCCCTGAACGGCTGCCCGGATGGCGCGGTGACGCGCGTCGCGCTCTCCGTCGTCGAAACTCCCGTCGCTGGCCCACCCGTCCCGATTCTGGTCGTCATTGCATGCTCCTTGGTTAGGTGGCTCACCCTTCGGTCCGGGACGGGGGCAGTTGCGGAAAAAGTTAGCGGGAAGTGATGCGGGCGCGGGCGCGCAAGGCGAAGCTCGCCCTTTGCGCTGCCCACCGGCGGCTTGCCGCGCGACGGCCCGACAAATGGGGTGCGGTGGACGCGCGTGGCTTTCTGCGCCATGGTTCGCGCGCTACCTACGTGGAGGAAAGGCTAGTAAATGCCCGAGAATACGAGTCGTGACGTCGCTTTGATCGGTGCGGGACATTGGGGAAAGAACTTGGCGCGCAGCTTCGACGCGTTGGGCGCGCTCGGAGTGGTTTGCGAAGCCAGCCCGGCCGCCGTCGACGCCATCAAGAAGCAATACCCGCACGTTCGTACGACCGCTTCGTACGCGGAGGTAATGTCCGACTCGTCGGTCACCAAGGTCGCCATCGCCGCGCCGGCGGCGCTGCATTTCGAGCTGGCGGAGGCGGCGCTCAAGGCGGGCAAGGACGTGTACGTCGAAAAGCCCCTGTGTTTGCGGCTAGACCACGCGGAAACTCTCGTGAAGCTGGCGGACAGCTTGGGCAAGACGCTGATGGTCGGGCACTTGCTGCAATACCACCCGTGCGTGGTGAAGCTCCGCGAGCTGGTGGCGGAGGGCACCCTCGGTCGAGTGCTGACGATTACGTCTAACCGCCTGAACTTGGGGAAGTTTCGCACCGAGGAGAACGCGCTCTGGAGCTTTGCTCCGCACGACATCTCGGTCATCTTGTCCCTGCTCGGCGACCGCCTCCCCGAAACGGTCCGCTGCATGGGTAACGCCTACCTGAGCAACAACGTGGCCGACTCCACCGTCACGGTGATGCGCTTCACTGGCAACGTCATGGCGCAGATCTACGTGACGTGGCTCAACCCGTTCAAAGAGCAGAAGCTCACGCTGGTCGGCACGGACGGCATGGCCGTCTTCGACGACACCAAGCCTTGGGCGGAGAAGCTGACGCTTTATCGTAAGTACCTGAGCTGGCAAAAAGGACAAGAGCCCGTGCCGCTCAAGGTCACGGGGGAGGCCGTAGCGGTTCCGGAAGGCGAGCCACTGAAGGCCGAGTGCCAGCACTTTTTGGAAGCTTGCCGTGACAAGAAGCGCCCGCGCACGGACGGGCCGGAAGGGCTGCGCGTCTTGCAGGTGCTGGACATGGCGCAGCGCAGCTTGGAGAGCGGCGGCGAAGCCGTGGCGCCGACCGTCGCCGTCGTCGCGCGCCCCTTCTTCGCGCATCCGACCGCGATCGTGGACAGCGCCGCCGAAATTGGCGCGGGCACCAAGATTTGGCACTTCGCTCACATCATGGGCAAAGCCAAGATAGGCGAGCGTTGCATCTTCGGCCAAAACACGAACGTCGCCGGCGGCGTCGTCATCGGCAACAACGTGAAGGTGCAAAACAACGTGTCTATCTACGCGGGTACGGTGGTGGAAGACGACGTCTTCCTCGGCCCGTCCTGCGTGCTCACCAACGTGACGAACCCACGTTCGCAGGTGAACCGGCACTCCCTCTACGAGCGCACCGTCTTCAAGCGCGGCACGACGGTGGGCGCCAACGCCACCATCGTCTGCGGCATCACGCTCGGCCGCTACTCGTTCATCGCCGCCGGCGCCGTGGTCGCGAAAGACGTGCCGGACTACGCGCTGATGGTCGGCAACCCGGCGCGCCAGCAGGGGTGGATGAGCCGTCACGGCCACCGCCTCAAGCCAGGCGCGGACGGCGTCATGGTGTGCCCGGAGTCCGGGCTCAAGTACCAGGAGACATCCCCCGGTGTCCTCAAATGTCTGGACTTGGACGAGGAGGCGCCGCTGCCCCCCACGCTCCAAGTCGGTCAAAAAACTTACGACGAGTTGAAAGCCTGACCATGCAGTTCATCGACCTCAAGACCCCGCATCAAAAGTACAAGGCCGAGATCGAAGGCCGCATGAACGCCGTGCTGGAGCACGGAGCGTTCATCATGGGTCCGGAAATCGCGGAGGTAGAAAAGCAGCTCGCTAGCTACGTCGGCGTCAAGCACGCCATCACGACGTCCAGCGGCACGCACAGCTTGGAGATCGCGCTGCGCGCGCTCGGCATCGGGCCGGGCGACGAAGTCATCACGGTCGCGTTCACGTGGATCAGCTCGGCGGAGGTCGTCCCCGTGGTCGGCGCCAAGCCGGTCTTCGTGGACATCGAGCCGGTCGGATTCAATCTGGACGTGAGCAAGGTGGAGCAGGCGATCACGCCGCGCACCAAAGCCATCATGCCGGTGAGCTTGTTCGGCCAAATGCCGGACTACGCCGCCATCAATGCGCTCGGGCAGAAGCACGGGATCCCCGTGATCGAAGACGGCGCGCAGAGCTTCGGCGCGACGCAGAATGGTCAACGCAGCTGCGGCGTCACGCTCATCGGCAGCACGAGCTTCTTCCCCGCCAAGCCGCTCGGCTGCTATGGCGACGGCGGCGCGCTGTTCACCAACGACGACGCGCTCGCCGGTAAAATGAAGGCGATTCGCACCCACGGCGGCGAAAAGCGCCACCACCACACCATGGTGGGAACCAACGGCCGCTTCGACACGCTGCAAGCAGCCGTGCTCCTCGGCAAGCTGCCGCACTTCGAGTGGGAGGTCGCGGAGCGCAACCGTATCGGCGCTCGTTACTCGGAGCTCTTGCGCGACGTGTGCGTCGTGCCGGAGGTCATGGCCGGCAACACGCACGTTTACGCGCAATACACGATCCGGGTGAAGGACCGCGAAGCCCTAGGCGCCAAGCTCAAGGAAGCGGGAATTCCGAGCGCGGTATACTACCCGAAGTGCCTGCACGAGCAGCCGGTGTTCGCGGGGACCTCCGCGTGGGGTACGCTGCCCGAGTCGGAGAAGGCGTCGCGGGAGGTCATCAGCCTGCCGATGCACCCCTACCTGAGCGAAGCGGACCAAGACAAGGTCGTGGAAGCCGTGAAGAAGTCGCTGGGCTGAAGGACCTCGTGGCCGAGCAAGGACGAGCCGGCGTACGACTCGTCAAGCAGACGACTCTCTACACCCTAGGTATTGCGGCAACGAGGTTCGCCAACCTCGTCTTGCTGCCGCTTTATCTGCGCACACTGTCCAAAGAGGACTACGGCGCGCTGGGCGTGCTCGAGCAGCTGGTACAGTTGCTCGTCATCTTGACCATGGCCGGAGGCATGGAGACGCTGGTCAAGATTGGGATGGATCTGCACGAGGAGCCGGAACGGCAGCTTCGCCTCGTCTCCACGACGACGACCTGGATGGTGATCAGCGGCGCCACCTTCGCGCTGCTGGGCGCGCTCGTTTGGCCTTGGGCGGGTAGCCTCTTCGGTGGCATCCCGCTTTGGCCCGCGGGCGTGTGCTCCCTCACCACGGTGGCGGGTATGGCCGCGTTCCAGTCTCTGTCCGCCTACTTTCAGGTGCAAGGGCAGGCCCGCCGGCACACCGTCTATCAAGCGCTGCGCACGGGCCTGAACATCGCGTTCGGCGTGCCCTTGCTGTTGCTCACGGACCTCGGCGTCACCGCGCTCCTGCTCTCCGCGTCGCTCTCCTACTGGCTGTCCAGCGCCCTGCTCGCGCGGCAGCTGCCCGGGGGGCTTAAGCCGATGATCGACTGGCCTCTGCTCAAGCGGGTGCTGCGCTACGGCATACCGCTCATGCCACACCTCGCGGCCGCGTACGTTTTCCAAGCGCTCGACAAGTTCATGCTGGCCGCGTCCGAAGGCCACGGCTTGGAAGCGGCGGGAATCTACTCCGTCGGCTCGCGCATCGCGTCCGGCGCGATGATGCTCGGACTCGGCATGCAGCGCGCCTGGCTGCCCTTCTTCTTCAAGGCCGCGAACCTGAACGACGAGAAGGCGTGGCACAGCGTGCGCCACCTCTCCTTTTGGAGCATGGCCGGCATGGCCGCGTTCGTGTCCCTCCTCTCTCTGACGGCGCCGGAGGTCGTGGATCTCATCACTCCCGGGGGTTACGGGACCGCCGCCGCCGTCACGAGCGTGCTCTGCCTCGGCACCCTGCTACGCACCGGTGCGCAGACGGCGGGCGCGACCGTGCTCAGCAGCGAGAGGGGCTCCTCTCGCATCTGGCTCGCGTCGCTGCCCGCAGCCGTCATCAACATCGGGCTCAACGTGTGGTGGATTCCGCGCTGGGGCGCGCTCGGCGCGTGCTGGGCGACCACGGTAGCGATGGTCTTCAACCTGCTCTTCACGGTGGCCATGGCTCGCGCCGTGAAGGCCGTACCGTTCCGATATGCCGCGATTTCATGCCTATTGCTGGCCTCCACCGCGCTCGTCGTGGTGCCCGAGGGCACGGCGTTTCCGATTCGTCTCGCCCTGTGCGGCGTCATACCGGCGCTGGCGCTGGCCCTCGACTGGGAGTTCGCCAAGCGCGAGGTTTCGAGCTTCCTCGCGCGCCGCAGCGCGAAGTAAGCGGCGCGACGAGCCCGTTCAGTCGTCGGAGTCGTCGTCGGCTTGATCGTCGCCCGCGGTGGCGTCCGAATCCGCGGACGGGGTTGCAGGGCGCTTGCGGAGGTAAAGCTGGTCCCCGTCCCACTTCTCGACGACCTCGAACTGCGCGAGGATGTCCGCGGGCAGGTTCTTTGGCAAGCGGTTCCGACCGACGGCGATGGCGTTGACCTCCGCCATCTGCTCCGCGATGGCGTCCGCGTGCAGGCGCTGCCGCGGCTTCGGCTTCGGCGAGAATAGCTCCGGCGATTTCGAGTCGATGTCCAGCTGCTCGACGCCGTAAATTCCTTCCGGGTACTCGCGGACGCCGGAGACGAGCACGAGGTATTGGCCGAGCCGTGGTGGCGGCGTGCTCGGCAACTCTGCGAGCTTCAGCTTGCCGAACCGCCGCGCATTTTGCCCATAGTGAACGAACAGCTCGTCGAAGAGTACGATGTTGTTCCAGCGCGTGGGTCGGCGCTGTCCCGGCGGGTACATCAGGTGCGTCACCCCGCGCGCCTTCAGCATGTCGTAAAAGTCGCGAGGCTCCTTCAAGCCGGAGTAGCTCGTGTAGTGACTCGCAGCGCGGATGTCGCTGATGACGGTGCGGTTCAGGCCAAGGAGGCCTTTGTAGTTGCGTGACAGAATCACCGCGTTCTTCGGGGTCGCTTCGGTGATTTGCTTCTGGGCGCCTCGCTCCACGAAGCGAGCTTCGTCATAGCGTCCGCTATAACCCTGGCCGATGAGGTCCAAGCCCGCTTCAAGCTCTTTCCGGCCGTAAAAAAGCATCGCGTCCCCGCCCCAAATCAGCTGCGAGGCTACCAACGGGATGAGTCCGAGACGCGCGAGCCAATTGAGCTCCCACACCGCGACCATGAGAGCCAACGCCATGCCGATGCAGCCGTCGTAGAAGCTGAGCAGGTAGCGATCGTTGGCAGCGGTGTTCGCCCACATCATGAAGGCGACGACCAGCACGCCCGCAATACCCAAGAAGCGTTTACGACCGCTGAGGAGCAGCGCGCACGGAAGGAGCAGGGAAAATAGCGAACCCATGTAGGGGCGCCGATTCGTCAGCGAGCGATTCGCGGTCGTGAAGGAGTAGGTGAACACCTTCTTGAACGCCCAAAGTTGCCGGCCCAAGCCGCTGGATTTCGGGGAGAAGACACCCGTGGAGGGGGCTTCTTGGTAGAACCCGGGCGTGGGCTTCGGATTGCTGCTTTTGAAGACCTTCTGCGCGAACGGATAATAGGGGTTGTTGTAGAAGGCGACGTTCTTCGCGAAGTGCGGCGCGCTGACGAGCAGCAGCGTGACGAGGATGGCGCCCCCGCCCTTTGCGAGACGTCGCACCGGAACCGGCTCCACGCTCGTCTTGCGTACGCGATGGTAGGCATGCACGCCCAGGAGCCAGCCCAAGCGCGCCACGACCGCGACTCCGACCCCGGCGACCAGGTACGCCGCCTGATACTTCACCAGCAAATGGCCGCCGAGCGCGGCGCCGAGCAACACGCCCCAACGCACGTCGAAATTCTTGAGGGCACGCGCGGCCGCGAGCAGCACCGGAGCCGCGAAAAAGCCCAAGAAGTGGTCAGCCGACCCCCCGATCGATTGATCGTAGACGAAGATGGACGGAAACAAGAAAAAGCCCGCCCAGAGCCCCCGCACGTCGCGCCCGCCGAGCAGAAACCGCGCGAGCGCCGCCGCGCCGACGATGCGCCACACCACGATGGTGTACTCGAGGTGGAGCGACAGCATCCAATGCTGGGGCAAGTACTTCAGCTTGGGCACCAGGAGCGCCCAGGTGTGCACCATGCTGGTGAGGTGCGGAAACGCGCGGTGGTGCTCGCCCGGGAAAGCAACGATGCGGCCAAGGCGCGCGTAGTCCTGCGCCGTCGGATAGTGGTACCAGACCGCGTCGAAGTTCAGGACCGAGACGTCCAGCGCCTCCAAGTACAGGAAGCACAGCGCGATGGCCCCGGCCATGGCCGCCAACGTGCCGAGAACGCGCTGCAGCGCCGACGGCACCGCGATACTCGCCCGCCACGCCAGGAGTTCCCTCGCCAACGCTCGCCCGTCCGTCGCCCCCACGAGGAGAAGTGCCAGCGGCAAGCCAATCGCCGTCCAGGGCTTGAACAAGCCGACGAAGCCCAAGCCGTACCAAAGCAGGATGAAGCCGGTCAGCCCGAGCACCATGCTCTGCAGCAGCCGCTCGAGCGCTGGTAGCTCGCGCTCACCCAGCAAGCGGCGCAGCAAAAACGCGCCGAAGGCGACCGCGCTGAAATTGAAAAGGAGCGTGTAGCCCCAGATGGGAGCCAAGCGCCACACGAGCCACTCCGCGACGGGGTAACGCGCGTCGACGGCTTGACCGAACAGATACGTACCGACCCCGCAGACGAGCGTGGCCGCGAGCCCCGCCATTAGGCCTTGAATCCGGGGAGAAACGGCTAGCCGTGGCAACATGACGGAGGGTCGCGGGAGCTTAGACAAAATGGTCTCGAGGAGCCAGCGTCGAGCCTCCCCTTGGAGGGCCACACACATTGCCTTGCGCCCCCCTGGAGAAGTGAGTAGCTGCCCAAGCAGGATGTGGGCACGACTAGGGTCCGACGACGGACAGCGCGCGCTGAGGGTAGCGACGTTCGCGGCGGTGGGTCTGGGCCTGTTCTTGCGGATCTATCTGTACGCTATTCGCTCCTCCACGATGTGGGAGGACGAGGCGTATTGGGCGTGGAAGACGCTCACCCTGCCGGTGTTGACTCAGTCGTTTCGCCCCCCGGGTTTCTTGCTGCTCTCGAAGGGCTTGGTCACCTGGCTGGGGCCCAACGACTTCACGTTTCGCGCGCTGCCCTTCATCGCGTCGCTCGCGGGCGACGCCTCGCGCTCTTGTTGGCGCTCGCGTGGGCTGCGTTCTTCTTCTCGATCATCATCATATTCCTATATCCAGCCCTCTTCGGCGTCCTCGTGTGGGATGCCTACAAGGCAAAGCAGCTCCGTACGTTGCTCGCCGCGCTCGGCACGGCGCTGTTCTGCCTCGCCACGATCGTCACCATCTACTTCACCACCTGGCGGCACATCGACAAGGGTCGCGCCGAGAAGAAGTGGGGCAGCAAGTACGACGTCTTCTACGTCCCCAACCCTGACGAAAGCCGCGCCGTGTGGAGCGCGAAGAAGTACGTCGCGGTCGCGACCTTGCCGAACTTCGGGCGAGAGCGCTGGACTTCGAAGCGCGTGAGCGACGAAACGCTGTTGCGCATCGCGGACGTCGACCGGGTTTTCTGGCTCGGCTTGCATGGGCTCGGCATTTTTTGGCTCATCCGGCAGCGGCGGCTGCGAGAGTTGCTGTGGCTGTGGTCTCCTCTATGGATGATGACGCTGTTCAACGTCATCGGGCGGTGGCCGGCGGGCGCATTCCGTGTGAATGCCGGTATCGTGCCGTTCACGCTGTTTCTCGCCGCTTTCGGGCTGGACGCAGCGACCGGCCTCCGCCCTCGGCTGGCGCGCGTACTACTACCGCTGGGCGGCTTGCTGGTGATGGCGCCGCCCTTGCTGCTCCGCCCAGACTGGTTCCGAAAAGGCACCTTCGCGCGGCCCGGCCATTTCGACGAGGTGTTCGAAGCCCTGGTCCAAACTCCGAAGCAGCGCGGGCGCACCCTCGTGCTGATGGAGAACTCCAGCTGCCGCCCGTGGAAGTTCTATTCCGGCTACGACTCTCGGCTGGAGAAGACCACCGCGCCCCAAATTCGCAAACGGTTCACGGGCAAGTGCGTCGGCAGCCGGCTGGCTAAAAGCATTTCCGCGCAAGCTCGTCGCAAGGACGACTTTTGGGTCTTACTTACGGATAGGCGCAAGGACTCCGCCGTCGAAGTCAGTACCCGCCGCGCGTGCGCCCAAGTTGAGCACCTCGAGGTGGGGGATGGCTTGCACGGGTTGTGGCATTGTCAGCCCAAGAAAAAGTAGTCAGTCAGATGAAGGTTCTATTCGACGTCGTTCATCCCGCCCATGTTCACTTCTTCAAGCATGTCATCCGCTCGCTCCAAGAGCGCGGCCATGCGACGCGCATCGTCGCGCGGGAGAAAGACGTCACGACGACCTTGCTGGACCGCCTCGGCTTCCCCTACGAAACCGTCGGGCAGAGCGGCAAGAAGAGCTACTTCGCGCAGGCCGCGGAACTGCTCACGCGCGATTACGCGCTCGCGCGAATCGCCCGCGACTTCCGGCCGGACGTGATCGCCACGCGGAACCCGGCGGGGGCTCAAGCCGGGCGCTTGCTCGGCATCCCCGCTGTCTTCGATACGGACAACGGCGCGACGGCGGGCATCCATTTTTGGTCTGCGGCGCCCTTTGCGCACGTCATCACGACGCCCGCGTGCTTGCCCGAAAGCTACGGCCACAAGCACGTGAAGTACCCGGGGTACAAGCAGACGGCGTACCTCCACCCCAACCATTTCACTCCGGATCCGAGCGTGCTCCCCGCGCTCGGCGTCTCGCCGGGCGAGCGGTTCTTCCTGGTCCGCCTCGTCGACATGGTCGCCAGTCACGACGGCGGGGAGAGCGGCTTCACGCCGGATGCGAAGCGCACGTTGCTCTCGCGGTTACGTCAGCACGGCCGCGTCTTCATCACCCACGAAGGGCTCTTCCCGAAGGAGCTGGAAGAGCTCCGTTTTCCCCTCCCCCCCGACAAGCTGCACGACGCGCTCGCGTTCGCCGACCTGCTCATCGGTGACAGCGCGACGATGGCGGCGGAAGCGGCGGTGCTCGGCACTCCCAATCTGCACTTGTCGACTTGGGCGGGCCGCTTGGCGTTGCTGGGCGAAATAGAGCAGCGCTACGGGCTGATGTACCAGTACAAGACGACCCAGCTGCCGGAGCTGATGAGCCAGCTGGAAATCTGGCTCGCCGAGGCCAAGCTGCGCGAGAGCCTCGCGGAAGGTCACCGGCGCCTCCTGGCGGAGAACGTGGACGTCGCCGAGTGGTTCACGCGCTACCTGGAGGCCGGCGCGCCCCTCGCGTCATTCTCGCCGGGCAACACTAGCTCGCGGGGATGATCCCCAGGTCGCGGTAGACGCGCTCCAGCGCGGCTTCCTCTTGCTCCCACGTGAGCCCGAACCGCTCCACGAGCTCACGGGACACGGTGGGCGGAGCCCAACTCAGGATCTTTTCCGCGGCGCGCTCTGGATCACGGAGCTCGACGACGAGCCCTAGCCCCGTTTCGGCGACGAGCTCCGCTTGCGCGCGCGCCTCCGAGACGACGACGGGTAGCCCGGCCAGGAAATACTCGAAGATCTTGTTCGGCAGCGCATACTCGTAGATGCGCGAGCTAGGCACGAAGAAGCTCAACCCCGCGAAGCCGTGACGAATGCTCGCGTAGAGCTCGTCGAGCGGCAGCGTTTCCCAAACTTGCACCCGGTTCGTGAGACCCATGGACTCGGCGACTTCGCGGAAGAAGGCGTTCTTCGGCGTGACGCCGGAAAAGCAATCCAAAGCGTACTCCGCCGGTAAGCGCGACAAGACCTGCAGCATGTCGAGCGCGCCCTTCTCCTTCTGCAGCGCGCCGAGGTAGACCAAGTGACGGCGGCCGTCCCGCAGCCGGGCCGTGATGTCGGCGCGCCCGGGGCCCACGCTGAACCGAGGCTCCGGCACGTTGCGAACCACGTAGACCGGCTTTTCCGTCAGAGCGCGCAGCTCGGCCGCGATGGGCTCGGACACGCAAATGACGGCCTCTGCGCGGCGCAGGCCCTGGAGATCCACGCCCGCGATGACCCGATTGATGGCCTTCGGGAAATTCAAGTAGTCGAGATCCTGAAACAGCTCGTGCATGTCGTAGATGGAGCGATGCGGCACGCGCGACAGCGGCCCCAAGAACAGAGTATTCCAATCGTTGTAGTGCACGACGCTCGGACGATGCTTCCGCACCCACTGTACGCAGCCGCGCACGTAGGCGTCGAACGCGCGCAGGGCCGTGAGGTTGACGCCGCGACGGATCGGTTGCTTCGCCCCCGAACGGTAGCGGTGCACGTGAATGCCGTCGATCACCTCGTGCTCCGGCAAGTCCGTGCGCCCGATGGCCAGCACGTGCACCTCGAAGCCATGCTTCATCAGGAACAGGCACGTCCGCTTCACTCGGCTATCGGCGGTGAAATAGTTGCAGACGGGAACGCACGCGAGCTTCATTGGCACGCGTGACGCTAGCTCAAGGCTCAACTCGGCGCGAGGAGTAGCTCGACGACTTTGGCGGCCGCATTGCCGTCACCGTACTCGTCGATGACGTGGCCCGGCTTGGCGACGGCGGCGGCTTCCTGGATACGCGCGCTGTCGGCTCCTGCCAGCTGGTTCCAGCCGGCTGCCACCGTCTCGACCCACTCCGTTTCGTCCCGCAAGGTGATGCAAGGGACGCCGTGGAAGTAGGCTTCCTTTTGGACGCCCCCGGAGTCCGTGAGGATGAGCTTGGCTTGCTGCTCCAGCACGATCATGTCGAGGAACGGCGCCGGCTCCACGACCTTCAGCGCAGGGTTTCGCTCGAACAGCGGCCAAAGGCCCGCGCTTCCGAGGATGGCGCGAGTCCGAGGGTGGAGCGGCAAGAGCACCGGGCACGCCTCACTGGCCAGCGCAAAAAGCGCGGTCATGATGCCCTCCAAGCGTCGTGGGTCGTCCGTATTCTCGGCGCGATGCACGGTTGCGAGCTGAAAGCGACCCGCGGCGACACCGTATCGAGAGAGAACATGTGCGGGAGCGTCGGCGGCCCGCGCGAACATCCGCGCGGCGTCATACATGACGTCCCCCACGTGGTGCACCCCGCGCGTCACTCCTTCGTTCGCTAGGTTCACGAGCGCGGCTCGGGTCGGACACAGGAGCAGCTCCGAAACATGATCGGTGAGGATACGGTTGACTTCCTCCGGCATTCCCTTGTCGAACGAGCGTAAGCCGGCCTCCACATGGCACACCGGCACGTGCAACTTGGCCGCCGCCAATGCGCCCGCCAGCGTGGAGTTCGTATCGCCGTACACCAAAAGCCAGCGTGGCTTCTCGTCGACCAAGATTTGCTCGATCGCGCTCAACATCTTGCCCGTCATGGCGCCGTGTGAGCCGGAGCCGACCGCGAGGTTGTACTTGGGGCGCGGCACCTCCAGCTGGTCGAAGAAGATCTGGCTCATGTTCGGGTCGTAGTGCTGACCGGTGTGCACCATCACCTCCTCCAAATCTGCGCCGCGCTTCTTGTGAGCAGCGATGGCCGCGCTCACGGTAGCGGCTTTTACGAACTGCGGCCGGGCGCCGACGACGGTCAGGATCTTCATGCGAGGCTCCGAGCTTGCTCATTACCGCAATCCCGCGCCGCGCGCGAAGGCCACTGCGCTCCACACCTAGCGCGCCGGCTCCGCGGTTGACACGCTGAAAGAGGAGAGCTACGCCCGTGCCCGTGTCAGGGAACGAGTGGACGACGTCGCCGCCCGGGAGCCCCTAGGCCCCGTGCTTCACCTCGGCCCAAGGCGGCGATTCGTGAAGCGTGCATCCTCGGTAGCGTTGGCGCGTGTCTGTCGCCTCGCCGAGTCGCTGAAACCCACACGTAGCAGCGTGCTCTCCCGAGGCTCCCTGCCGGGGATCATCGTCGTGCTGTTGTTCTGCTTCGGGCTGCTGTTCTTGGCTTTCCGCGCGAGCGACCGCTACTACGAGAAGCGCCTCGTCGCCTCGGATACGTCGTATTACCTCATGAGCGCGTCGCTCGTCGTCAGCGGAAAAAACGACTTTCGCCTCAACCGCATCGTGAACCACCCGGCACCGATGCCGACGTCGGACGGCGGCACCGGCGTCTACGTGCTGCAAACGTTCGCGGCTTGGTTCCTCCGTCACCACCTACCGTTGCGACCGGCGATGGCGGTGCTGCTCAACGGCGTCTGGTTCGTGGCGATGGCGCTCTCGCTCTACACACTGTTCTGGTCACGCATCGGCAGATGGGCGACCTCGGCGATCCTGACGATCGCCTACCTCGTCGCAAACCCCTTCCTCCCGACCGTTCAGTACGGCATCACCAGTATGGATCCGAATCTGGTCGGCTTCATGTTGGGGACGAGCGCGCTTTGCTGCACCGTGCTGAGCGATCGCTTTCAGCGCGTCGTTCCGAGCGTGCTCACGGGAGTGTTCCTCGGCTGCCTGTGCCTGGGCCGTGTGTACACGCTCGGCGTGATCGCGCCCGCGATGCTGCCATACGTGCTGTCCTGCTTCTGGCGCCGCTCGTGGCGGGACGTGTTTGCGTCCGTGCTCGGCGGGTCGATAGCGCTCGCCGCTGCCGTCGCGATATGCGGCTGGTTCTTGCGAGCGCACTGGCAAGCGCTGCTCGCCTACCCGACTCAGTACGGTAGCGCCGGGGTGCTGAACCACGCGACTTTCAGCAACGGCATGTGGCAGTGGCTGAGGTTTCCCAAAGCCGCGCTCGCCGAAAACCTAGCGCTGGCGTGCGTGCTCACCTGGCCGCTCGCCGTCAGCCTTCTCGCGAGGGAAGGCCGCTTCCGGGACTTCAACTTCAGCGCGCTCTGGGCGGCGATTGTCCCCTTGGCGGTGCTCTCGCATATGGGCACTACCTTTCAACCTTACGGGGCCGCCTGTCTGTTCGGTGTGTTCGTCGCCTTGCTCTTTCCGTTCGGGAAGTCCGTGGCGACCCTGCAACGCGGTCGCTACGCCGCGGTGCTAACGGTGGCGTGTTCTTTCAGCTGTTGGGCATTCCTCGGCCGCCTCCATGCGGACCACACGCCCACGAAAGACAACAAACGCTCCACCGTCGCCGCGCTAGAGACGATGCGTCAAGACGCCGCCGGTGCGGGACGGAAAAAAGTCACTCTAGCGTTGGTGCACTGGGGAGCTCTGCACGACGCGGCGCTGATCGACGCGCTCGTCATGGACATGGGCATGCGCGTCGCAGCGCCCAACTATCAACCGAAGCGCCGCGCCACCAATCCGCTCATCGTAACCCCGCTGGTGGCCGACCCCTGGGCCTGGGACGCCAAGGTGGTCGGCGACAAAGCCATCACTCCCGCGGCGTGGGCGGAACGGGTAATCCAGGAGGCGGACTACGTCCTCGTGCTCGCCGGCGATCGAAAGCAGGACCGGCGTGAAGGTCGCTGGCCGCCGTGGGTCGAGGCCAGTGATCTGATCAGCAGCTCGCGCGTCTTCCGGCGCCTCGGCTCGCCTTTTCACGTCATTAAGGATGGGCCGGTAGAGCTGTTGGTCCGCAGGCAACCTCGCCCTGGCTGATCCCGTGCCTTGCCTTGACCGCGGGGTTACCCGAGGCTACGTACGGCTCGAGGAGTGGTGCTGAATTGGGCATGAATTACGGGAATTTAGTCGAGCTTGAACGCTCAGAAGCGGCGTTCGCGAGCCGGTTTCAGAGGTCATCGTCGTGAGGTTGCTCGTCACCGGTGTCGCGGGCTTCATCGGCTCCAATCTGACCCACGCCCTCCTAGAACGGGGCCACGCCGTCGTCGGCGTGGACAACCTGTCCCAAGGCGAGCGCCTGAATATGGCGAGCTTCGCCGAGCACCCGGCGTACGAATTCCACCAGGAAGACATTCGTGACGCGGCCGCGATGCGGCGGCTCGTCACCGGTTGCGACGCGGTCGTCCACCTGGCCGCGTACAAGATTCCTCGCTACTCGGACGCGCTGGATACACTGCGCACCAACGCTCACGGGTCGGAGAACATGCTGGAGGCGGCGCTGACCGTCGGCGCCAAGTTCGTCGCGGCGTCGACCTCGGACGTGTACGGCAAAAACCCGAACGTGCCGTTCACGGAGGATTCGAACCTGGTGATCGGCAACCCGGACGTGAAACGCTGGGCCTACGCCATCTCGAAAATGTACGAAGAGCAGACGATGTTCGCGTTCCGCGATCGTCATCAGCTCCGCGTCGTCGCAATGCGTTTCTTCGGCGGCTACGGGCCGAACCAAAACCTCACGTGGTGGGGCGGCCCGCAATCCGTGTTCATCGACAGCGCGCTGGACGACAAAGAGCTCGAGCTGCACGGGGACGGCTCCCAAACTCGCTCCTTCACCTACGTGTCGGATCACGTCGACGGCATCACCCGCTGCGTGGAGATGCCGGAGGCGGACGACAAGGTGTTCAACCTCGGCAACACCCGCGAAATCACCATCCGGGGCTTGGCCGAGCTGATTTGGGGCATGGTCCGGCCAGGGGAGACACCGAAAATCAAGCTTCGTCCTTACGAGTCGTTCGGTAAGTACGAAGACGTGATGCGTCGAGTGCCGGACATCACGCGTGCGCGCACGTTGCTCGGCTTCGAGCCAAAGGTGGACCTCGAGGACGGCCTTCGGCGCACGATTCGCTGGCAGGTCGAGCGGCGCCGCGCGCTCGGCATCGCCACGCCGGACCTACCGCATGTCTGACCTGCAGCAGCTGTTCGTGGTCGTGCCCGTGTTCAACGAGGCGGCGAACATGGACCGCCTGTTCGACGCCTGCTCCGACATCCACCGCGAGCTCGGCGCGCGCCACGCGGTCCGGTTCGTCCTCGTGGACGACGGCAGCACCGACGGCACGAGCGAGGCCGCAAAGCAGGCCGCGGGAGGCCTGCCGCTAGAGGTGCTGCGTCTGTCGGTCAACCAAGGCCCGGGTCGCGCTTTCGCCGCCGCTTTCCGCCACCTCGCGCCGCAGCTTCGCGAAACGGACTGGGTCGTCACGATCGAGGGTGACAACACCTCCCGGCTCGAGCTCCTCCAGCAGATGATGACGCGCGCGGCCGAAGGATTCGACGTCGTCCTGGCGAGCCCGTACTTGTACGGAGGCGGCATCTCCAACACCAATGCCTACCGAGTCTTCTTGAGCCACGTAGCGAACGTGTTCGTCAAGGAAGGCCTGGGCCTTCACGGCATCGTGACCATGAGCTCGTTCTTCCGGCTCTACCGCGGCTCAGCCTTCATGCGGCTGCAGGCCGCGTTCGGCCCGGAAATCATCGACCGCAGCGGCTTCGAGAGCATGATCGAGCTGCTCCTCAAAATCGTCTACCTGCGCATGAGCGTGTCGGAAGTCGCCATGAAGCTGGATACGTCCCGACGCGCGGGCAAAAGCAAGATGAAAGTCGCACGCACCGCGCTTGGCTACTTGACGCTGTGGCGGGAGAAGGCTCTCTGGCGGCGCAGCGCCGAGGGATTCGACGCGTTCCGACGCGTGTGAGGCTGCGACTCCTCGCCATGGACGCTCGCAAGCCTGACCGAACCACGGAAGCGCTCCTGGCTCTGGCCCTCATCGTGCCGTGGCTATTCATCTGGCAGGGGCTGGACTTCACCGACCAAGGCTACCTCCTTACGACGTACCGCTGCTTCTTGCGGTACCCTGAGACGACGCCAGACGCGGGCACGTTCTGGCTCACGAGCTTCGTCGGAGCGGTGTGGGACTGGGTCTGGGGGAGGTTCGGCGTGGTCGGGATGCGCGCCCTGTGGGCGACCTGCTCTTCCGTCGGTCTGCTGCTGTCGTTCCGCCTCGTGGCACGCGTCAGCAGCGAGCGTGCGGCCAGCCTCGCTTTGGTTGCCGCGAGCGTGTTCTTGAGCGATCGCCGCGAAACCTGGTTTTCGTACAACACGTCGTCTTCCGTCCTATTTGTCGGCACGGCCACGTGCTTGGTTGGCGGCATCGCCCTCCAGCGTCGCTCGCTGCTGCTGGCAACTGGCGCGCTCATCGGTGTGCTTCCGTTCGCGCGTATTCCGAACGTGCTCGCCGTCGCGCTCTTGGCCGCGCCCGTGCTCGGGGCGCTCCTCGAGGCGCCACGCCGCAAGCGGCTCGTCGGCGACTTGGCGGTGATGTTGGGAGGGGTCGCGCTGGGAGTCGCCGGTATGCTGTCACTAATCCACGCGCTGGGGCACTCGCCGCTCTTCTTCCAGGCAATCAAAGATCTGTTCGCGCCGGGTATGGAGGACGCCGGCTACGGGACGGACAAGCTGATTGTCAGCTTCTTCCGCGACAACGCGCGCGCGCTGGCCTGGGGGCTAGGGACGTGCGCGGCCGGCACTGTGTTGGCACGCGCGTTGGCGGTGCTTCCAAAGCGAGTCGGCTGGTTACTGATCGCAGTGGTCTCCGCGCTCGGAGGGTACGGTCTCTCCGGCACGGACGAGCTTTGGAGCGTCGTCGTACCGGGTACCGCGTACTGGCTGCTGGGCGGCGTCGTGTTGGGACTCGGCCGCGGAAGCTCGGAGCTGCGCGCCCACGCTTTCGTCGCGCTCGTCGTGCTCGTCATCGCGCCGCTGGGCAGCAACAATGGCATCCTGAATGCGCACGTGGGTCTGTGGCTAGCGCTGCCGCTCGTGCTCTCCGTGATCGGCTCGGTCCACGCCAAGTGGCTAGTCGGGCAAGGACCAAAGCTTGCGGTCATCGCCGGCTTGGTGCTCGGCGGCGAAGGTCTACACCGGGCGGCGACGTACACCTATCGCGACGCGCCTCGCATCGAGCTCGTCGCGCGTGTCCGCGACCGGCAACTGCGCGCTCAGCTCACCACCCCCGCGCGCGCAAAAGTAGTCACGGAGGTCCTGCAGGCGCTCAAGCAACGCGTCGCGCCGGGCGACTACTTGCTTGCCTACGAGGGCACTCCTCTCCTCCAGTACCTGACCCGCACCCGCCCCTACCTCAACCGCGCCTGGCTCATGGGCGCGGCCGAGTCGGCAACCGAGATAAAACGTATCGCAGCCGCGGCGCCGAGGCGCACCGGCTGCTTGCCAGTCGTCGTTTCGACGCGCCAAAGCACGCGCGGAGCGGGGTGGCCGCAAAATCCTCGCGGCTTGGAGAAGCGCACCGTTCAGCGGAGAGTGCGCAAGGTAATCGGAGCCTTTCTACGAGAGCACGATTACAAACGGACGTGGAGCAACGACTTTTTCGAGATCCTGGAGCCGCCGGCAAGGCGGAGCGGCGCTTGCCGTTGACTCGCGAACGGGCTTCATCCGCGCATGCGTTTCGCACGAGCACAGACACCTTTACCTACATGGTCTTTCATTCGCGTCCGGCGAGGGGCGCTCCGACCGCTCCGTCAGCGTTTCGTGGAAAGCCCTGACGTTCGGCGACTTGGTCCGGTTCGGGCTCGTCCTCTCATGCCGAGACTGGCGGCGGAAGGGGATGGTTCGAGCGCTCCGGAGGCTCTACGAGCGTCGATGCGCCAGTGGCGAGGCTCCTTCATGACATTCGCGCCGCTCTCGATTGGAGCGTTTGCTATGGACCATAAAGAAGCTAAAGAGAGATCATGAGCACGGTTGTCGAAAGACCCGCTTTTTCGGGGAAACTGCATGTCTTGAAGGGCCACGACCGCATCGCGGATGATGCGGACCAAGTCGCGGAGATGCGCCAGCAGCTTCGCGATGGCGACGCGTTCATCGTGAAGAATTACGTCCCCCGCGAGACGATCGGCAAGATTCGCGACTACTTGGCGGGCGTTGGACGCGCCTCGCTACCCAACTACCAGCGCCTCGAGCAGTCCTGCCCCAATTTCCATCGCTTGAACCGCATCGACGAGCGTTCTTACGTGAAGGGTTGTTTTCACCAGTTCGCGTTCTTCCCGTGGAACCAGGACTTCTTCGACTTTTTCGTGATGTTCGAGAAAATCTTCCACGCGCAAAACACGCTCAACGGTTATTCGAAAACCAAGTTCCTGGGTCGTAAGGCAGACGACAACTGCATCGCCAGAGTCGCCTTCCAGTTCTATCCCAAAGGTATTGGGGAGCTGAACAAGCACCGTGATTCGACGGACGAGCACCAACTGGCGCTACCGATCGTGGTGTGTTCGAAGAAGGGCAAGCACTTCCAAGAAGGCGGCGCCTTCATCGAAAGGTATGACGGCGAGAAATACATTCTCGACGACTATGCCGATGAAGGCGACATCATCTATTACAACTCGCAGATCCCGCACGGGGTCCTGCGCATCGATCCGGACGCCAAAGAAGACTGGCTCTCGTTCGAAGGACGCTGGATGGCGCTTTTGGCCGTGAACAAGCTGTTCGACAACCCCAACGTCGCCAACTCCGTCGATCTCGATAAATAGCTTCCACGCGGGAGCGTGGATACGACGTCAGCGACACGACGCGTCGGCAACGGCCGTGCGTGAGAAGCTCTCGAGCGTGTGGAACGTGACCGCGCGCCCTGCCGAGTCGGCGAGGGCGAACAGTTGCGCCAGGTTGAAAGCGAGCTCTTCCTTCGCGTACGCGACGAGCGGGTGTCCGTTCCCACTCCGCGGTGGTACCGCTTCGTCCGGGTGGAAGATGCAGAGCAAGTACGACCTAGACTCGATGATCTCGCCCAAGTTCTGGCCGAAAAACTCGCGATGCATGCAAGGGTTCACGTAGCGAAGCAGCGGCGCCTGGTCGTACGGAGCTTTGAGCGGACGCACCGTCAGCGGTACTTCCAAGATGCCTAGCTGCGGAGCTCCTGGAGCTCGGTAGTCGGCGACGGCCGGGTGGTACGGCGCCGCGGGCGTGCCGGTCCAATCCATACGCCAGCCGAGGTCGTCCTTCGTTCGCCCCGGGATGGCGGAGCTGTCGCTCCGCACTCCTAGCTCGTCGAGGATCGCCATCGTGCGATTGTCGTGAAAGCAATTGCCCATGCGCACGCTTCGGGGCGCCAGCGCGGCCCTCGTGAGCGCTCCGTGCGTCGTCGACAAGTCCTCGTAGCTTATTCCGGCGTCGCCCCCTCCGTAGACCTGCGGAAGCCAGCCGACCTCGTGCCCGTCTTTCAGCGCCTGCTGCGTGAAGTCCGCGAACATGTCGAAAATCGCCAAGCGGTCTCCGAACTGCTGCAAAATCAGCCGGTCCGCCCGAATGAACCAGGTCACTGGCAAGGCGACCTGGAAGCGGTCTTGAATGGATCGCAGCACCTCGGTGCTGACAGCGAGTCCGGACTGCGTCTCCTCCCAACGGCTGTCCGTCGTGTGCCCGGCCCCGAGCACAGCGGCGGCCGGACCGATATCGGCAGTCAGGATCACCCTCAGCGGGGGCGTCACGACAGCCTCACGCCTTCCTGACTACGATCGTGAAATCGAACAGGGAGTAGTCGTGATAGAGCGCGACGTTCCGCGAGAACTTACGCTTACACAGGTCGAAGATGACGCAAGGGTCCGCGTAGTGCAGCTCGCTCCGCTTCTTGTCTTCGTCCGAGTAGGACGTGAGCATGTTGAAAGCGAAGCCTTTGGAGCTGTTTTGGTCGAACAGATCCAGCGTATCCAGCACGTAGCGGTGCCAAGCCTCGTCACTGTGCGAGAAGCTCAGACCGAAGATACCGCTCGCGACCGAATAGTCTGCCGGCGAGAGCTCTTCGAGCGGCTTGAACGAGCACGTCGGCGACTCCACGTGGAGCGACTTGGCGCGTGCCAGGGTCCGCTCTGACACCTCGAACCCCCGGTAGTCGACGCTCTGCCCGCGTTCCGCGAGGTAGTCGAGTAGGGCGCCGTAGCCGCAGCCGATATCATTCAAGGACACGACGGATTCGGTGCAGGCGGGGAGGACCTTCAGCACTTGGTCGAACCGTACGACCTGAGCCTCCACGCTATTCCACCCCACGCCCTGGGGCGTGATGCCGTGCTCGTCCAGCTGCTCGCCGTTGAACGCCTTGACCTCGGCTAGCAGCGCCTCGTAGCGCGTAAAATAGTCACTCGGCATTTGCACTCTCACTCTTCGCCCGCGTTTGCGGCTGCGCATAAATCTCGCGGACGATGGTGTTCGGCCGCCGCTTCGCCTCCGTGAACACCTTGGCCAGATAGATGCCGATGACGCCGATGAACGAAATCTGCAGCCCCCCGAGGAGCCAGACGGACGCCATGACCGAGGTCCAACCACTCAACGGCGTGTCCAAGAAGTAACGATTCAAGATCAGGTAGCACAGGAACAGCCCCGCGAGCGCCGAGACGAGCACTCCGAAGTAGAAGATGCCAATCAGAGGGGCGCTACTAAAGGATGACACAGAGTCGATGAGCAACCTCACTTTGAGAGCGAGTGTGTACGTAGTCGCGCTCGTCGAATGCTTCTTGATCGTGTGAGGGACTTGGAGAAAACCCGTGAGCGCCCAGAGCCCTGCGATGTCAATCTCCCGCTCCTCGAAGCGGGTGAGCGCATCCACGTAACGCCGCGTCATCAAGCGTGCCGTGACGAGGTTGGAAGGGATCGGCAAGCCGGTAAGGGCCTGGACGACTACGTAGTACAGGTAGCCCGAAACACGCTCGAAGAGCCCCCCGCGGCGCGCCGCTTGCACGCCATAGACGACGTCGGCCCCGCTCTCGGAGAGCTTCTTCGAGAAGTCGATCAGCCACTCCGGCTCTTCTTCCAGGTCGCTGTCGATGAGGAAGACGAGCGAGCCGTGGCTGTGGGAGAGGCCCGCCATCATCGCCTGGTGGTGACCAAAGTTCCGAGACAAGTCGACGACGGTCACCTCGGGGTGCACGTCTGCGTACTCTTTGGCAACGCGAAGCGCGCCGTCCGGCGAGCCGTCGTTCACCAAGATGATCTCGAAGTCCTTGCCTATGGCGCGGGCCGCGGCGGCGGCGCGATCGCAGAACTCGACTACGTACGGCTCCGAACGGTAGAGCGTCGCGACGATCGAGAGCGACACCACCTCCCCCGCGCCCACCGCGGGAGGATGCTGGACACCTTGCGCAGACATCAGACTTCGCGAGCCATTCGTGCAGATGCACGCGAAGTTAGCAGCGCGGACCTAACCGCGCAAATGCGAGTCGGCTCGACACCGTCGGTGCGACACGGGCGAGGACGCGCGGGCAACCTCATGCTCCTTCGATGTCGACGGTGACGTAGTCATCCATGTGGTCCAACGTCGACAGCATCTCCGCGTATGTATCAAAGGCGAGAATCAAGTTACTCAGCATCAAGCTGCCCATGTTGAATCGCTTCACCGGCTGCCCCGGCATGACGAAAGTCAGCTCGTCCACGATCCGCGCTCGGATTTCGGGAGCATAGTGAATAGCCGTCAGGGTCCCGTCTCGCTTGGCGTGCACGGAGTAGGTCGCGTAGAAGAAATTCGTCCGCTTGGACAAATCGAAGCTCAGACCGAGGGCCCCTTCCACGGTCGCCGCGATCGTGTCCACACCGGTGGCGTAGCGGATGGCCTCGGGCATACGATTGCCTCCGTTGCGAGGACCGATCTCGATGACGAACACCTCGCCCTCGGGGGTAAACATCAGATCGAAATTGAAGGGCCCCTGACGCATACCCAGCCGAGAAAATATGCTCTGCAGGACGTCGACGCCTTTCGCCACCTGCGCGTCGTCGAACATTGACGGGAAGGATTCGCCGACGGGCACCACGATGTCAGGGCAAAAGTGCTCGTTGGCGAACGCCTGGAACACGATCTGACCATCTTGCAAAAATCCTTCACCGCAGACTTGGTAACCCTCGGCGACAATCAGCTCCTCGACGATCACCGTACGAGTGAGTGAATAGCCGACGGCATTGCGCATGGCCGGCACCAGTTCCTCGGGCCGGCGCACTTTGGTGACTCCCTTGCTGCCGCTCGCGTCCACCGGCTTGACGATGACTGGCAGGCGCAGTGCCTCGGCGACCGTGGCCGAAGCGGCGGCCTCGTCCGTGAGCTGGGCTTCGGCGAAGGCCAAATGGCGCGGGACGAAGTAACCGTGCGCCGCTTGAAACTGACGAAACTGTGCCTTGTCCGTCAGGGTGCGGACCGAGGCCAACGGATTGCCCGGCAGCTGCAGTTGCTCCGCGACGTAGGCCGCGGTGGGTGCGGAGACGTCCGAGGCATAGCAAACGACAGCGTCTACCCGCTCCTCGCGGGCGACGCGCAGGACACCAGCCATATCCGTCGTACTGACGTCGTGATACCGGTCTGCAAGCACGTGCCCAGGGCTCTCCGGTCGGTTGTCGCAAGTAATGACTCGATAGCCGGCCCGCCTCGCGTACTCGATGGGAGCAAGTTGCTGGTTGGAGCCGCCGAGAAAGAGCACCGTTTTCGTCATGTCGACGTGAGCCTCGGGATCAAGGCGGCGCTGGTTTGTCCCGCACCGCCTGCGCGGAGGGTAAAGTAAATGCGCCACGACATCGAGCGCTTCACGACACATCAGTGGTTTCCTGGCCACGTGGCCGGCAAACGGCGCGGCTCGCCGCTCACGGCCACTGCACTATGCTTGGTATGCCCATGTCCAAGTTCTTCTGGGGGAACGTCTTCCTCGGTCTGTCCGTGCTGTCCTCGTCGATCGGGCAAGTCGCTCTCAAGTCTCTGATGACGGAGTTGGACGGCACGCAGACACTCGCGGGCAAGCTGCAGCAGCTCCTCGTGCTCTCCCGGTTGTGGAAAGTGGGCCTGTTCGCGGTAGGAGTCGGGTTCGGATTTTTGGCGTGGATGGCCTGCCTGAGCAAGCTCGACCTGAGCTACGCGTACACCGTTGCGTGTGGCTCCGCCTTGCTGGTGTCCCTCCTGAGCGTGGTCCTTTTGGGAGAGGCCCCGACCCCGAAGATGTGGTTCGGAGCCGTATTGATCATCACGGGAACCGCGCTGCTCGTACCCACCAAGTAACAGCTCGCCGAGTCAGCCGCGGAAGGCCAACACCTGTTCGATGACCTTCGATTGGTCCTCGCTCGAGATGGATGCGTAGAGCGGGAGGCGGACCAGACGGTCGCTCACGCTTTCCGTGATGGGACAATCACCCTCCACGTAGCCGAGCTTACGACCCATGAGGGACGTGTGCAGCGGTACGTAATGAAACGGCGTCACGATCCTGGCTTCCCACATGTGCGCGATGAACGCCTGCCGCTGCGCCAAGGTCGGCATGAGCAGGTAGAACATGTGAGCCGGGTGGTCTGCCTCAGCCGGCACGAACGGCAGGCCCACGCCTAGCCCATCCGCCCAGCTCTGGAGCTCCGTTTGGTAGCGGGACCAGGCGCCGTGCCGGCGACGCTGGATGCTCTCAGACACCTCGAGCTGCGCGACCAAGAAGGCCGCGAGCACCTCCGACGGCAGGTAGCTGGAGCCGACGTCCACCCAGCCGTATTTGTCGACCTGACCCCGGAAGAACTGGCTGCGATTCGTGCCCTTTTCGCGGATGATCTCGGCGCGCTCCACGAACTTCGAATCGTTGATGATCAGCGCGCCGCCCTCACCGCAGGTGATGTTCTTCGTCTCGTGGAAGCTGAGCGTCGAGAACTGGCCGAAGCTCCCCAGCTTGCGCCCCTTGTAACTGCCGAACAGACCGTGAGCGTTGTCCTCCACGATCGCGATGCCGCGCGCCGACGCTAACCGGCAGATGAGATCCATCTCACAACCGACGCCCGCGTAGTGAACCGGCACGATAGCGCGGGTCTTCGCCGTCAATTTCGCTTCGATCTGCCGCTCGTCGAGGTTGAGCGTATCGGGGCGAATGTCCACGAAAACCGGACGCGCGCCGCGCAGCACGAAGGCGTTGACCGTGCTCACGAACGTAAAAGAGGGAGCGATCACCTCGTCCCCCGGCTGAATATCCAAAAGCAGCGCGGCCATCTCGAGCGCGTGGGTGCACGAAGTGGTGAGCAGCGCTTTCGGGGCTCCAATCGCAGCCTGCAGGAGCTCGTGGCACTGGCGAGTGAAGCCGCCGTCTCCAGCGACGTGCATGTCGCTGAACGCTTTCAGCACGTTCGCGATCTCGTCGCCCTCCAAAGAGGCCTTGTTGAACGGGATTTTGAAGCCAATCATGCTTGCAGAGCAGGTACCGCATCGTCCGTTCGCTCGCAAAGCAAACTGATCACGCGGCTGCAGGGAAGGTGCGCAGGCCGCTCCTGACGCGGCGCTTCGCGAGGTTTCCCGCGGCCCTCCCGCGGCGGTCGTGCCGGCCACGTTCGGTCGTCAAGGGTTGCCAGCGCTTGCCGGTCCCGTAAACCCCTGCTACGCACCTCCGTTAGAATTGCCGCCTGGGTCGCCTTGAAGCTCATCATCCAAATCCCCTGTCTCAACGAGCGCGAGACGCTGCCGGAGACAATCGCGGCGCTGCCGCGGCACATCCCGGGTATCGACGAGATCGAGGTGCTGATCATCGACGACGGGAGCACGGACGGCACGGCCGAGCGCGCGGCAGAGCTGGGCGTCCATCACGTGCTGCGCTTTCCGCAGAACCGCGGGCTCGCGCGCGCTTTCACCGCCGGCATCGACGCGTGCGTCAAGCTGGGCGCGGACATCATCGTCAATACGGACGCGGATAATCAATATGAGGGTACGGACATCGCGCTGCTCGTCGCGCCCATTTTGGCCGGCCGCGCGGAGTTCGTGATCGGTGATCGCCAAACCGATGGCATCGCCCATTTCTCGCCGATCAAGAAGCTGCTGCAGCGCTGGGGCTCCGGCGTCGTGCGGCAGCTATCGGCCACGAGCGTCTCCGACTCGCCGAGTGGCTTCCGCGCCATCAGCCGGCGCGCAGCGCTCGGGTTGTTCGTTCACAACCGCTTCACGTACACGCTGGAGACCGTGATCCAGGCGGGCCGCGCCGGCATCGCGGTCGAAAACGTGAAGGTGCGCACGAACCACAAGACGCGCGAGTCCCGCTTGTTCAAGAACATCCCGGACTACCTGAAGAAGGCGGGCGGAGTGATGTTCCGCGCCTACGCAATGTACCGGCCCGTGCAGGTGTTCTCGCGCATCGCGTTCGTGCTGTTTGCCATCGGCGCGCTGACGTGGGGGCGCTTTCTGTACTACTTCGTGACGCGCGGCACCGCGGCCGGGAAGATTCAATCGCTGTTGGTCGGCACGACCGCGATCATCCTCGCGTTCGTGGTCGGCCTCGTGGCGATGCTGGCCGAGCTTTTGGCCGCCAACCGGCGCCTACTGGAAGACTTGCTGGTTCGGATGCGCAACATGGAGAGCCGCGTCGGCGACGCGAGCAGCCGTCAGCTCCACGCGGTGCACACTACCGGTCACGCCTCGTGGACAGCGGACGACGTGCGCGTAGGGGGGCCAACCAAAGAAGCCCTGCCCGCGCCGAGCCCACCCAGCTAAAATTTTCCGGAAACGCTCAGCGCCATGCCGCCCTCGGGCAGCACGGTGACGGCGGTCTTCGGCAAATCCTCACGCACGAGCTCCTTGTAGCTGCTCCCGAGCCCGACGAAAAAGAGCACCGCGCCCGTCGCCTGAATCAAGCCGTCCACGGTTAGGAAGACGACGGTCGTCACTTCATCGAAAGCCTGGCCCACGCACTTGTTGAGCTCACGCTGCACGGTCGCGCCGTCCACGTTGATGCTGATCGGTACTCTGCAGGAGAAGCTACGCGCGCCGATGGCCGCCCACGGCCCCACCACCGGAATTGCCACGTAGCCGGTGCCCCGTTCGAAGTCTTGGCTCGCCGCGAGACCCAAACCCGCGGCATAGCCGGCCAAGAGCGTGAGCCCGCCTCCGAGCACCAGGCCGCTCGTGCGATCGACGACGCGGTACCCCGGCGGCACCGGGAGCCCTTTTTTGTAGGGCAGGATGGGAGGAAGGCTATCGAACGGAGTCGGCGGGCGGTACTGCGGCACTGCCGGGGCGGGCGTGTTCGCAGCAGCGGGCGGCAGTGGCGAAGGCGCGGTGGCGGCGGCGGGCGGAGGGGGCACGGGAGGAGGGGGCGCCGCGGGCCGAGGCGACGCCGTGACGACCGCGGGTGGCGGTGGTGGCGACGGCGGCGGTGGCGCTGCTCGTGGCGCGGTCGCAGGTGGAGCGGGCTCCGGGAAGCTGCCCGAAGATTGGGCATGCGCGTGCGCGCTCCACGACGACGCGGCCCACACGAACGCTGCAAACCGTGCCCCCCACCCTAACCAGTGTCTCCTCAAGACATACGTCGGCTCAAATCCCAAACCACTCCGCCGGGTCGGCCGTCTCCTGGCCAATCCTTACCTCGAAGTAGAGCGTCGAGCCAGTTGAACCACCGCCGAGCGTGGCGATGCGCGCGCCGCCCTTCACGTCTTCGCCCACCTTCACCTCGATCTCGCCGAGGCTCGCGCTGACGGTGTAGTAGCCACCGCCGTGGTCCAAAATCACCGTGCTACCGTAGTCGGCATAGGTGTCTGCAAACGCCACACGCCCTGGAAAAACCGCGCGCACCGCAGAGCCGCCGGGGGCGCGCATCGTGAGGCCAGGGCCAGAACCGTTGCGGCGAGCAGAACGGATCTCGCTTCGTCCGGATAGCGGAAACGGCATGTTGCCCTTCAACGCGGCGAAGCCGGAAGCAGGGGCCGCAAGGCTGCTCGATGGCGCGCCGTAGACGGCCGTGTGATCGTCGAAAGAGCCGCCGCCGAGAAAAGCTCGCTGGAACGCCTGATCACGGTCGCGCGCGGCGAGCAGCGCGGTCTCGGCCTGCGCCAACGTTCGCTGTTGAAGCGCGAGCGGCGCGCGCTTGGCGGTAATGCTGGAGAGGAGCTTGGCGACCGCCGCTCGCCGCTCCGCGACTTGCCGCTCCTGCGCCAAGTCGCGAGCCAAAGAGCGGTGCAGGCGTTCGAGGCGCGCCGCGTGCTCGACGAACGCTTGGAACCCGCCGCCAACCGGCAGAAGCCCCGCGCGCGCCAAGCGCGCGTAGGCGCGACCGCGCGCCAGCGTCGTCGCTTTGAGCACCTCGCTCTCGCGCGAGAGCGCTTCCAGCTCCACCTTGGCGCTCGCCTCTTGGCGTGACAGTGCGGCAAGCTCGCGCTCCACGTCCATCCCTTGCGGATCTTGCGGCGCTGGCGGCGCTGGCGGCGCGTCGAGCGTGACCGCGGAGGCGGAGACGGCGACGAGCAGCACGGAGAGCGGCGGGAGTAGCGACGCCTTCATACGACCAGCAGCTTGCGCAGGCTTCCGTAGGCCGCGACCGCGCCGAGCAGCGCGCCGGCCGTGATCAAGCCAATCATCGCCGTCCAGGGCAGGAACACCGGCGTCGCGCCGAGCAGCGCGGCCAAGTTGCTGTCGAAGTGGCTCTGAACGATGGCGAACAGACAGCCGAGGAGCGCGATCGCGAGGAGCGCGCCGAAGCCACCCTGGGCCGCGCCTTCGACCACGAACGGGCTTCGCACGTAGGTGTCGGTGGCGCCGACGAGCTTCATCACCTCGACCTCGATGCGACGTCGCTGCAGGCTCATCCGGATCGTCGAGGAGACGACGCTGACTACCGCCGCAAGCACGACGCCGGCCAGGAGCAGGGATGCGCTGACGCCGCCGGTCAAGAGGGCCGCGAGGCGGTCGCTCCAGGCGCCGTAGGTCTCGACGCTTTCCACCGCCGGCAGCGCGGAGAGCTGGGCCGAAAGCTTGCCGAGACGCGCGGTCGCGACGCTGCTCTCGATCGCGACCTCGAGAGAAGCTGGAAACGCGTCGGTGGGCAGCGAATCCAGCACCGGGTCGTTGGTGAGCCCCACGAGCTCGCGCCGAGCGTCTTCGCTCGAAACGACGCGCACTGCCGTCACGCCTTCGCTCTGTTTCAAGGCTCTTTCGATGGCCGCCACTTGGTCGGCGGTCGCGTTCTTGCGCAGATAGACCGAGGCGCGCCCGCTCTCGGCCCAGCGCGCTCGCACCTTGCCCACGTTCACCACGAGCAAGAGCGCGGCCGCCAAACACACGAACGCGACCGCGACGGAGAACACGCTGAGCGCGTGCAATCGCCAGTCGTTCTTGGCGCCGCGGAAAGCGCGCCGTACGGGGCTCTGCGCCACTACGCCACCCTCCGGCTGCCATCGCTCGGCGCCTCGAGCATGTCGTCCAAACCGGACGGCACGTCCGTCGCCTTGCCATCGTCCAGCACGACGACGCGGCGCGGACGAATGTCGAGCAAGCTCCGGTCGTGGGTGGCAAACACGACCGTCACGCCGGTTTCGTTGATGTCTTCCAGCAGGCCCAGGATGTCCACGGCGAGCTGAGGATCCAGGTTGCCGGTCGGCTCGTCTGCGAGGAGTAGCGCCGGCTCGCCGACGATGGCGCGCGCGACGGCGACGCGCTGCTGCTCGCCTCCGGAAAGCGTGCCCGCCAGCTCGGAGCCGCGCCCCGCCAGGCCGACGCGCTCCAACGCTTCCCCCACCCTCGCGCGCGCGAGGCGCTCCGGAAGGCCGAGCACCTCGAGCGGCAGCGCAACGTTCTCCAGCACCGTCCAGTTTTTCACGAGCTTGAAGTCTTGGAAGACGATGCCGATGTTGCGGCGCAAAAACGGGATTGAGGCGTCCGTGAGCCGCCCCACCTCTCGCCCCAAAAACAAGATGCGACCGGAGTCCACCGTCTCCGCGGCATACAAGAGGCGCAGCAGCGTGCTCTTGCCGGCGCCGGACGGGCCCGTCACGAACACGAACTCGCCGCGCGCAATGCTCAGGCTCAAGCCTTTGAGCACCGGCGCGTCCACGCGGTAACACTTGTGAACGTCCTCGAAGGTGAGGATAGGCCGCCCAGCCGCGAGCGGGTCGAAGCGGCCGCCCTCACGCAGCGCGGGGCGGTACGGACGACTTTTGCCAGCCGGTTCCATGCCGCCCCGAGCTAATCAGGCTGGCGCCTTTCGGGAAACTTTTCTGCGAACCGCCCCGTGCCGCGGCGGCCCGGCACTGATAGAGGAGAGGCGCTTGAAGATCGCGTATTTCGGTTTGCCGCTGGGCGCGCTCCTCCTCGCCGCGGACGGCCACCGGCTCGGCCCGGTCGTGCTCGCGCCGGTCGACGCGCCGGGCCGCCGTCGGCTCACGCGGGCGTACCCTCACCTGCTGGACGCAAGCGCGCTCGGCTCCGAGCTGGAAGAGCAGGTAGACGCCGCGCTCGCCGACGAGCGGCCAGATTTACTCGCCTCCTGGTTCTGGACGCGCAAGCTGCCGTCGCGTTGGCTGTCGCAGCCGCGAGGCGCCATCGGCGTGCACCCCTCGCTTTTGCCGCGTCACCGCGGACCCAATCCTTACTTCTGGAGCATCGACGCGGGCGACGCGGTGACGGGCGTCACCGTCCATCGGCTCGAAGCGGAGTACGACACGGGCAGGCTGCTCGGCGCCAAGAGCATACCGGTCGGCTCGCGCGACGCCTGGCAACTGGCGCGCGCGTTGGACCGCCCATCACTCGAGGTCCTGCGAACGACGGTCGCGCGACTCTCCCAGGGTGAGCCCGTGCCCGAGGAGGAGCAAGACCCGGCGCTGGTGACTTGGGCGCCAGAGCCGAGCGGTGACGAGCTGCGCGTCGACTTCGGCTGGACGACCGAGCGGGTGCTGCGGAGGGTTCGCGCCCTTTCACCTACCCCGGGTGTGGCGCTTTCGGTGGAGGGGGTCGAGCTGTTCGTCACTCGCGCGGAGGCCCAACGTGACTATCTGACCGCGCTATTGCCGGGCGAAGCACACATTTCCGCCGAGCTGAGCTTGCGAACGGGTGACGGCGCCGTGCGGGTCACGCGCGCGTTCTTTCCCGAGTTGGAAGAGGAAGCCGCGACGGCGGCGGACGTCGCTCACCTACTGAAGCGGCTCGCGCAGCCGTAAAGTGTTGGAATCCGAGGCTCGGATGATAGACTCCGACGCCTGTATCTTCGGAGGATTCATGTCTGATCCGGTGAGTCTGGCTCGAGCCGCCCGCGAAAATCTTGCTCGCGGCCTAGGGGCGCTGCAGGGCCCTTCCGTGCCGCCGCAAGTGATGGCCGTTGCGGAGCCAATTGCGAGCGCCATGAGCGCTCTGCACCGCGTCGAGGCGTCGCATGGCGCCGCGCAGGCGGAAGCAGGTCCGGCCGCGCTCGTCGCCGCGCGGCAAGCGTTGGCGATGCTGCAGCAACAACCGCCCGGCTACCCCGCCGTGGATCAAGCGCTGGAGGCCATCGCGGGCTCGCTGAACTTGATTCACCAACTTGCGCAAGCGCCCGCGGCCGCCGCCCAACCGAATCCCGCGTTCGCCGGGACGATGGCGATGCCGCCCGGTGCAGCGCCCGCGCAACCGCCCCAGGGTTGGGGACAGCAGCCGCAACAGCCGCCGGCCTACCCCCCGCAACCCGGTCACTACCAACAGCCGGCTCCTGGTTACCCGCAAGGCGCACCGCCGCAATATCAGCCGCCCGCTGCTCCCGGTTACCCGCAGGGCGCGCCGCCGCAGTACCAGCAGCCCGCCCCCGGCTATCAGCAGCCTGCGCCAGGCTATCAGCAGCCTGCGCCGGGTTATCAGCAGCCGCCGGCGTATCAGCCGCCACCTGCGGCCGCGCCAGCTCCTGCCGCGTACCAAGCGCCCCCCGCCGCCGCACCGGCGGCTGCGGCTGCGCCTTCGCCTTCGCCCAACGCCTACGCTCCGCCGCCGCAGCCCACGGGCGGCAACGCTCCGCTGCGCGTGGAAGCAGAGCTCGGCGCGCACAGCACCACGAACTTCTACAAGGGCCTGAGCGGCAACGACGTCATCGACTCCGGCGGTATCTTCGTCGCCACCTACCAGCTGCCGAAGATCGGGCAAAACGTCGTGGTGAGGGTGTCCATGCCGGGCGGCTACGAGTTCGAAGCACTCGCCGTCGTGCGGTGGACCCGTGAGTCGGCGCTCTCCGGCTCGGATTCACCGCCCGGCTTCGGCGCGCAGTTCACGCAGATTTCGCCCGAGGGCCGGCAGCTCGTGTATCGCTACGTTCGCAACCGCGAGCCACTCTTTCACGACGACCTCTGAGGGCAACGGCGCCGGCTAAGGGTTTCCGGCGCGCGGGTTCGATTGGGGTCTCGTTCGAGCGTGAAGAAGCTCCTCACCGCTTTGCTCGCTGCGCTCACGCTTGGTGCGGGGGTGCGCGACGCGCGCGCGGGGGACCCGCGTCTCCAGTGGTACACGCTGGAGACGCCGCACTTCCGGGTGAGCTTCCACGGCGGGCTCGAGCCACTCGCGCGACGCGCGGCGGCCATGGCCGAGCGCGCGTACACGGTGCTCGGGAAAAACCTCGACCAGGTCCCGAGTGAGCTGGTCGAGGTCCTGCTGACCGACGACTCGGACTTCGCGAACGGCTCCGCGGGCGCCGTGCCGTACAACACCATCCGCTTGTACGCGACGGCGCCGGACGACATGTCCGCGCTCGGCGACTACGACGACTGGCTGAACGAGCTGCTCACCCACGAGTACACGCACATCCTTCACGTGGACAACGTGTCCGGGTTGCCCGCGCTGCTCAACAAGGTCATCGGTAAAACCGCGATCCCCAACCAGTGGCAGCCGCGCTGGATCTTGGAAGGCCTCGCGGTGGCGATGGAGACCGCGCACACGAGCGGCGGCCGACTACGCTCCAGCCAGTTCGACATGTACCTGCGCGCGGACGTGCTCGAGCACCGCTTTGCTGGCCTCGACAAGATGTCCGGGTCGCCGCGCCGCTTTCCGGGGGGCAACGTCTGGTACCTCTACGGCTCCGCCTTCGTTGCGTTCATCAACGACACCTACGGGCCGAACACGTTCGCGGCCGTCGCGGACGACTACGGCGCGCAGGTCGCTCCGTGGGGCATCAACCGCTCGATCCGGCGTGTGACGGGTCGAACCTACGAGGAGCTGTACGAAGGCTGGCGCGAGACACTGGAGAAGCGTTACGCCGCGCAAGCGGCGGCGATCCGGGCGCGGGGGCTGCGCGAAGGGCGACGGCTCACCGCGCGTGGTGAGAGCGCCTCTGGGGCACGCCTGACCGAAGGCTGCTCCACGCTGGGCAAGCCGAGCCTGCTCTACGAGCGCAACGACGGCAACACCATCGGGGGCGTGTACGAGGTCGCGCTCGACGGCTCGCACCCCGAAGGCAAGCTGAGGGCGCGCGCGAGCGGAGCGCAGGTCAGCCTGGCCCCCGATTGCTCGATCGTGTTCGACAGCGGCGCGGTCTCGCAGCGCCGTTACTATTTCCAAGACCTGTTTCGGCAATTGCCAGGCACCTCCTCGCGCGAGGAAGGCGACACGCGGACCCGCATCACGCAAGGTTTGCGCGCGCGCCACGCCGACGTCAGCCCCGACGGCAGGCGCGTCGTGTTCGTCACCAACGATCGCAGCACCAGCACGCTCAGAATCGCGGATCTGTCTCCGAGCTTCGAGCTCACGAACGTGCGCGCCTTGGTGCCGAGCGCGCGCTTCGAGCAGGCGTACACGCCGCGCTTCTCGCCCGACGGCCGTAGCGTCGCCTACAGCGCGTGGACGACGGGAGGCTACCGTGACGTGCGAGTCGTAGACGCCGCGACGGGCCGCTTCCGTGAGCTGTTCCACGATCGCGCCATCGACCAACAGCCGACGTTCTCCCGCGACGGACGGTACTTGTACTTCACGAGCGACCGGAGCGGCGTCGCCAACGTGTACGCGTACGAGCTCGGTACGGGCGCGCTGTCCCAAGTCACCAACGTCATCAACGGCGCGTACTTTCCGGAAGTTTCGGCGGACGGTCGTACGCTCGTCTACACCGGCTACACGTCGCGGGGGTGGGACCTATTCGTCATGGACAACGAACCCGCTCGCTGGCTGCCCGCCGTGCCCTACGTGGGAGGGCGCGGCCAAGGTCCGGACTCGGTTCTCTACCGCTACCCGATTCGTCCGTACGATCCCCTGCAGACGTTGCGCCCCCGCCAATACTACGTCGAGTACGGACCAGGCGCGTTCGGGCAGCAGCTCACCGTCACCACGAGCGGCTACGACATCGCGGGCCTGCACGGGGTTGCGGGCGCGATCAGCGTGCCGGTCACTCGCCAGCAGGAGCGCACGGAGCCGGCGGTCTCGCTCGACTACGCGTACTCGCGTCGACCGTACTACCTGCGGCTCTCCGGCTTTCGCAACTCCAGGCCGCGGCACCCAGATGACTACATCGTCAACGAGACGCCGCTCGCGACCGTCGAGCACCTGACCGGCGTGAGCACGGGTGTATCGGCCACTTTACCGGGCGACAACGAATCGCAGAGCGCGTCGCTCAGCTACAGCGTGGTCCAGGTCTATCAGCAGCTTCGGGTCCCCTCGCCGGATCCGTACTCCGCGCTCGGCCGGGAGCCGTACCGCGGCCTCTTGGGGTTGCTTCACCTCGGCTACGGCTACTCGAACGTCGAGAGCAGCAGCTACGCCATCAGCAAAGAGCGCGGCTTCGAGCTCGCCTTCGGCTTCGACTACGCCGATCGAATCCTAGGCAGCGACAGGAGTCTCGCCTCGTTCACGGCAACCGCGACCGGCTACGTGCTCATGCCGTGGCTGCACCACCACGTCTTGGCGGCGGCGCTGTCCGGCGGTACGGCGAGCGGCACGTACCCCGGCCGCGGCTTCTCGATTGGCGGCTATGCCGACATGCCGCTCTTGGATTCGTTCCGCAACAACCTGCGCCAGAGCGCGTTCAGGTTGCGCGGCTACGAGCCGCAGCAGTTTTACGGCACCGACTTCAACCTGCTCAACGTGGAGTACCGCGCGCCCATCTGGTACGCAGATCGCGGAGTCAGCACGCTGCCGGTGTTCTTGCGTTCGGTCGCGGGCGCAGTTTTCTTCGACTATGGTGCCGCGTACAACCGGCTCGATCTGCGCGACCCTTTGAAGCCCTTCCACGGGGCGGTGGGCGCCGAGCTGTGGCTCGACCTCTACGTCGGTTACTACACGTACGGCAACCTCAGGCTCGGCGCGGCGCGAGGGCTGAGCGCGGAAGCTCCCTCGGGAATTCAGACGTACCTAGTGCTCTCCAGCGCGTTCTGAGTCGCCGAATACTTTCCCGGAACGCGCCCCGGCTGCTAGCCCCACCCCATGCGCACTCTCCGGGTCATCGCCGCGGCCTCTCTGTTCGGTCTGCTCGGCTGCATGGCGCCGCCGTCGCCCGCCGAGCGCATCACGGAGGCGGCGATGGCGCTCAACGTCGCCGCGCGCTTCAACCAACTGGACGTCGCGGTCGCGCGCGCCGCCAAGACGGAGCGGAGCGAGTTCATGCGTCGGCACGCCGCGTGGGGCCAGAGCCTGCGCATCGTGGACGTCGAGATGGCAAGTCTGTCCCTGCCCGAGTCCGACCGCGCCATCGTGCTCGTCGACTACGCCTGGGTGAAGAGCAACGAAGGGACGATGCGAGCGACCCGCGTCGAGCAACACTGGAAGGACGACGCCGGCTGGCGCTTGGTGCGTGAACGGCGCCTCAGCGGCGACGTGGGGCTTCTCGGCGAGCCCATGCCGGCGGCGCCTCCGCCTCAACCCGACAAGCAGTTCGCGACGCGCACCATCCACGAGGATGGTGCGGCCGTCACCGAATAGCGGTAGCTCAGCTCGCCGCCGTCTTCTTGCGGCTCGGCTTGGCCGTGGCCTTGCGCGTGGCCTTGGTCGCCTCGGCCTTGCGCGCGAGACGCGCCTTCTTCTTCGCCTGCGCCTTGCGGCGGGTCATCTTCACGGAAGCACGGCTGTCGAATTTGCCCATGGCCGGCCCTAGTACTGCGCTTCTCCGCGAAGCGCTAGGGGGGTTCAGCCGCTGGACGCGTCTTCGAGGGCGCGCTCGCGGTCACGCACTTCCAACCGATAGCGGCTATTGACCGTCTCGATGTAGAAGACGTCTCGCGCAGCGACGCGCAGCACGCGTTTAACCGGAGTCGTTACGTATTCGTGCATGCCGTCCGAGAACTCGATCACCACGACGGAGCCCTTGCGCGGGGCCCTCACCAGGCGACCGGCTACGGCTCGCGAACCGCGACCGAGCTTCCGGAGCACGACTTGCACAGGGCTTACTCTAGCAAGGTCCATCGTTGAGTCCACCGAGCAGTTGCTTCTCTTTGCTTCATACGGCCGCTCGCAAGTGCGCGAAATGTCGGCGGATGTGTGCTTCGGCTCTTTTTTTCGCCTGGCTTTCGGATAGGTATTTTCACCAAAAGCTCAAGGCGGCCGTCACCCGGAACAGCGGCCCGCTCAGGGAAAGCGAGCCGAGATCCAGTGGAGTGAGGCGCTGTGGGGCCGCGGCGGATTCATCCGCTTCCAGGCGCAGGCGGTTCGAGGCCGTCCAGCCGTACCCCCCTTCGGCCGTGAGCCAGAGCCGCGGCTTGTTGGATTTGCCGCTCGCATAGCCGAAGATCTCGAAGGCCGCGCCGGCCGTGGCATCGAAGCCCGCCTTCCACGCAGTTTTGGAGAGCTGAGTCTGGGGGCCGGAGTAGGTCGCGTCCTGACGCGTCAAGGTTGGCCCGACTTTGGCCGTCAGCGCGAGCACTCGCAACACGTGGTAGCGAGCCTCCGGCGCGAGCAGGAAGCGCCGTGTGTCCAGCGTCGCCTCACCGCTGCGCGCATCGTCCGACCGAGCGCCGTAGTCGAACGCGAGCACTCCGCCCAAGCTCAGCCGGTCGTGAGCCCAGAAGTAGTACGACGCCGCGAGGGTGAGCTGCGGCATGACGTCATTGCTTGCGAAGGGGTCGAGACCGGCGCTTCGAACGAACTGCGTGCGCACGCCGATGTCCACGCGCACGTGGCGTTGGTGATTGCCGAGCGCGTTCGAGTCCTCGCTCGGCGGTTCTTGGTCACTGGTAGCTTGCGCGAACGCGGCGCCGGTCGTGAGTGACAGCGCGACGGTCGCGGCGCAAGCGATGCTCGTGCGGTTCATCGGATCCCCTCCAGCTCGAGCGCCGGGTAGTACGCGGTCTCGTCCGTGCGCGGTTCGTTGCCGTCGAAGAGCGTCGCGCCCAGCGAGGAGCGCGTGCCGTCGGAGACCAGATGCAGCGCGATCGCGCTGCGCTCGTTTTGTCCGTTCCTTGTGGCGAAGTCGTGCACGAAGGCGATCGGCTGCTGCGTGTAAATAGAGGCCGGTTGGAGGGGGTCGAACGTGAGCTGCGCGAAGCCGGTTGCGCCGGGCTGGAACGCCCACAGCTGCTCGCCGTTGGGCGAAAGGTTCAACGTCAGGTTGCTCAACGTGTCGAGGGGGAAGCTCTTCCGCGAAGGCAGGTCCAGCACGTAGAACTGCCGCGCGTCCTTGCCCGCCAAGATCTTGCGGCTCGCGAACTCTGCGGATTCGCCGGTCGGAACGTCCAGCACCTGATCCACGCTGACGCCGAGATCGTACGCGTCGATGCTGCGGTAGGGCGTACCGACCGTGACTCCCAACTGCCAGAAGGCGATGGTGTTCGTGGTCGCTCCGTAGAGCAACGCGATGTCTTGCTCGGTGTCGTCGCTCACCTCGCCCGTGACACGGCGAATCTTCCGAAACGGTGCCGGCAGCGCGACGTCGGTCACTTTGCTGGAGGTGGGGTCGATGAGGCGCGCGGCTTGCTTGCTCGGCACGAGCGCGGCGAGCCTTAGCCCGCCGTCTTTGCTGGTGCGCACGAAGTCCAGCATGCTGGGGTTACCCCCGACGTCCACCAGGTTGGAGCCGAGGGAGAACGCGTGCTCGTCGCTCTCCGACGGTTGAATCGGCAAGATGTACACGTTCGGATCTTCCGCGAGCTGCACCGCGAGCATCGCCCCTACTTCGCCGGGGATGGCGTCGTGGAAGACGACGTCCACCGGCGACTCGAAGCCGCCGCTCGCATCCTGGGGCAGGCCGACCGTGATCTCCTTCGCGTCCTCGTCGTCCAAGTCGATGATGGCGAGGTCCTTCTCGCGCTGCACGACGAGGAGGCGGTGCCGCTCGTCGTTCGGCATGGTCAGCTCGCTGGTGAAGACGAAGCGTTTGGGCTTACCGCCGTAGCTGTTGAGCGTCACGCTGCGCGGCGTGCGGGGTTCGTCGCCGTCCGCCACCTCCGCCAAGTCGACGAGCAGGAGCTCGTTCGGGTTCGAAACGAGGCCTTCGCTGCCGTGCACGATCAGCCATTTTCCGAGCGGGTCGATGACTAGCTGATCGTACGGATCCTTGAGCGCGTAGCGCGCTTGCGGGACCGGGGCGATGCCTCCGTCGAACACGAGGAGCTGCGGCGGCTCGTCCGTATCTCGGTAGCGAGGGGTGACGCCGCGCGAAAGCACGAACAGTCGGTCGCGCGCCGCCGAGCTCTCGAACCGGACGACGTCTCGGCCTACCGGCAAGCGAGTCGCCGCGAGCTGCAACCGTCCCGGTGAGGTGAGCATCAGCACCTCGTTCTGACTGCGATCGAGCACCGCGATCGACCCAGTGAGGCCACGCAGCGCGTAGCCGCCGCTCGGATCCATCGCGGGGTCCGCGGCCGCAATTGGGGTGGGCGTGAACGCGGTATCCCACGCGTCAGGTCGACCACCGCAGCCAACACTGCACAACAGAGAGAGCCCCCACAGGCCCTTCGCCTTCGTCCATCTGTTCATTTTTCTCACCTATTGAAGAATGCGAGCGGCCAGCTCGAAGCCCGTGATCGTGTGCGCCTGAGCCGTCTCCAAGTCCACGAAAGTGATGCGGCCTTCCGGGTGCGACTGCGCGACGAAGCCGCGGCCCGCGCCTTCGACGATGCCGGTGGCGGAAGCCGCGGGAGGGCTTGCGAGCTCGACGAAGTCTTCTTGCATCGTGCGGAGCACCACCCGGTACACGCCGTACACTGCGGACTTCTCGGTACCTACCGTGACCAGCGCGTAGTCACCCGCCGAATCGAACGCGAGGGCGCTCGGCACCGCGTCCGTCCCGACGACCTTCGCGGACCTTCGGGCGAGGGTGGGCACGCCGCTCCAGAGGCCAGCGCGCGTGCTGCCGCTGATCGGCTTTTGAAACGCGATCGCAGACTCGGCGCCCGGAGCCGCGAAGACCGCCGCGACCGGCCCCTTGAGATCCAAAGTGCGCAGCGCGCGCCCCTGCTCGGGGCGCAGGTCCAGCACCGTGAGGTGGCTGTTGTCGGCGCCGTTTTGGTAGAGCAGGGCGAGCTCCGAACCTTCGGACAGAGAGACGCTCGACGTGATTTCGTTCGGAATCTTCACGCGTTCGAAGCCGGTCTGATCGCCGGGTGGCATCGGCACCAACACGACTTCGCCGATGCCCGGCACCGACGCCAGGGCCAAGGTGCCGTCGCGGCTCAGGTCCACGTCCGCGATCGGCGCCCCCAAGTCGTAAGCGGCGAGCTCGTCATCTCGGCTCAAATCCACGAGGCGGAGCTGGCTGCTGCCCTCGATGCGTACGACCGCGAAGGAGCCGTCCGGCAAGATACTCACGTCTCGAGCCGCCGGCTCTTCGAGCGGATCTTCGGAGACGGGAGCGAGCAGCGTCACCTCCGGGTCGTCTCCGAGCGCGACGACACTGACGCCGTCGTCGCTCACGACGAACGCGCGTTCGCTCCGCGCGTCCACCACGGTTTGGGTCGGATGAAAACCGACCGTCAGCTCGGTCGCTCGTCCGCGCCGTAGGTCGAGCACGCTGATGGTTTGAGAGCCAGCGGTGGGGTCCAGCGCTTGCGCGGTCTCCGTGCGCGTCCACGCGATCGCGAAGCGACCGTCGGGGCTGACCGCCCAGGCGTTGGCGCCGTCGTGTACCGGTAACGCGAGGTCGGAAACCGCGACCTCGTCGCCCGAGAGCTCGAACAAGGTCGTGTCGTGCGACAGCTCGTTGATCACGATCGCGCCGCGATCGTTCGGCAAGGCCGTCAAGTACTTCGGCCCGAAGCCGGCGTTGAACAGCCTCACCTTGTAGCTCTGCGCGTCGATGACCGCGACTCGGCCGCTCTTCGGGTTCGCGCTGAACACGTACTTTCCGGTGACGACCGGGGCCAAGAAGGACTGTTCCAGCTCGGTCTCCGGCGGCACCACGATGGGGCCCGAGCCGCCTCCTCCACCGGCTCCGGCCGTAGCGGTGCCCCCTGCGCCAGGACCTAAGTTGATACTGCCGCCCTGGGCGGAGCCTTGAGAGCCGCCCACGTCGGGCGTCTGGCCATTCGCGCGGGGAGCGGCGTCCGAGTCCATGCCGCAGTTCACGCAGAGCGCGCCGAGCAAGGCGACACCGAACCGTCGAGAGAGAGAGCGGCTCATTGTCTCACCTCGGTCGCGAGCTCGAAGCCGGTGAGCGTGTGCTGCTGCTTGGTCTCCAAGTCGATGAAGGTGATGCGCCCTTCGGGGTGCTGCTGCGCCACGAACGCCTGGTTGGCCTCCGGAACCAGACCGCTCGCACGCGGCAGGGGCACGCTGTCGAGCGGGAAGGCGTCCACCGTGAGCTGGGGCAAGCGAATCAGGTAGCTGACGCTCACGTCTTTGCCGTTCGTGACCGTGAGCAGAGCGCGTTCGTTACCGACCGCGACCATCGCCGGCGCGGCTTTGGTCAGGTCTTCCGGAACCGTGACCGCGAGCGTGCCTTGAATCTTCGGCGGTAGGTTCTTGGCCACGGGCACGACCGCGAATGCTCCGGGCTGCGTGCTGCCGGGCGGCGGGCGAAGCAACGCAATCGCGTGAGCGCCATCTGGAGTCGGCGTTGCATCGAAGATGGGTAGCTTCAAGTCCACGGTTCGATGTGCGGCCGCGGCCAAACCGAGCATCGTGAGGTGCGTGGTCGCGATGCCGTTGGAAAATAGCAGCGCCGTGTCGCCGTCTCGCCCGAGCTCCACGCTGCCGAACAGCTCGTCCAGCTGCACGCTTTGGAACGAGGTCGGATCCGTGAAGATGGTGGCGACAGGCAAGAGCGCGACCAGCGATTGCCGCCCGGGCTCCGGCGCGGGGCCCATGCCGGCGCCGCCTTCCGCGCCCGCACCCAGCCCCCCCGCCCCGCCCTCTTCCCCGACGGCGCCGCCCTCGTTCCCCACGGCGCCGTCTCCCCCGAACCCCGCCCCCGCATCGCCCCCCGCCCCCGCATTTCCCCCCGCCCCCGCATTTCCCCCCGCTCCCGCGCCCGCCCCCGCACCCGCCGCGTCCGCGACGAGATCCTTCTGGCGGACGACCGCAACCGCCAAGGTTGCGTCCGCGCTCAAGTCCAAGTCCGTGACCGCACCGGGAAGCTGAACGTCCACGAACGTTCCGAGCTCCAAGCTCACGGCCGTCACGTAGGCCTTCCCCTCGCGCCGCACGAAGGCGTATTCGCCGTTCGGCGTGATGTTCACTTCGCGCGCCGCCGTATCGTTCGCGGGATCCGCGCTGAGCTGCACCTCCCGCTCGACGATGGCTCCCTCTTCGGAGTCGAGCGCGACGACGTCAATGCCCGCGTCCGTCACGACGTACACGTGGCGGTCGTCGTCATCCACGAATACCCGCGCGGGCCGGTACCCGACGCTCAAGCGCTTGGAGGTCGGCTCCTTCGTCTTCAAGTCCAGAACCGTCACGTCCTGAAAGCCCTCGCTCGCGTCCGCGTCGGGCACCGCGCTCGCGTCGGTCCAAGCGACCGCGAAGCGGCCGTCGCTCGTCACGGCCCATGCGTTCGCCCCTTGGTGTACCGGCGATGTGGCCAGGACCTCGATGTCGCCGTCTTCGTCCGCAGCAAGTAGCGTCGCGTCGTTACTCTGGGCGTTGATGACGAGCGCTCGCGAGCCCCCGGCTTCGGCAGGCAGCGCCGTGAGGTAGGTCGGGCCTGCGCCTGCGAGCGCGGTCTTCACGGTGAAGTCCTTGGCGTCGATGAGGGCCACGCGGCCCGAGAGCGGATTCGCCGTCCACACCCGATGCCCGCTCACTACGGGCACACGAAACGCGCTCGTGAGCTCCTGCTCGGGCTCCGGCTCGGGGTCCCCCGAACCCATTCCGGGAGGTAGAGAGCCGCTTCCCCCGGAGTTGCCGCCACTCGGGCCGACCCCGGCAAAGTCCGACGAGTCGCCGCTGCTACAAGCCGCTACGACGAACGCGCCGCCGATGATGGCATAACCAAGCTTTGCCCCGTGCATGCGTGTACCTCGGTACCGCTAGACTGCAAGCAGCGGGCCACCTCCGGCGCCGCCGAGAAGCGCCCCTTAGACGCTTACAAACGGCGAACATTCATCCTTCGCGGGAGCCTTCGCCGCGACATCCGTGTCGCGCGGCGGGCTCTGGCCAAGGTGGCACAACTGGCCGTCGCCGCAGTTTCCTCCCAGGCGTCGAGTGCTAAACGGCCCCTGGCTGAGCTGTCATAGCTTCACGGTTCGGCGGCGGCGAGCTTCTGAGACGACACGCCCTTCTTCTCGAAGTAAGCGCGCAGCACCTCACGAGCCAGCTGCGGCGCTTTGATCTGCCACTCGGGCGTGTTCACGACGAGCGTGGAAATGGCGACCTCGGGCGCGTCGGCGGGCGCGAACCCGACGAACCAGGTGTAAAACCGATTCTGCTTGTAATCGGTCAACGTGCCGGTTTTGCCCGACACGGCGACGCCAGGCAGGTACGGCTTACCCTTCGCGTCGTGAAAGCTCTTGAACGCGGAGCCGTTCGAAACCGTTTCGCGCATCATCCGCGCTACTTGAGCGGCGGTGTCCGGCTTGATCGCGCGGCGCAACACCCGCGGCTCGCGCTCTTCACGCCACACTTCTTCGCCGCCACGGGAAACCGCCGCCACGATGCGGGGCTCGAGCGTCACGCCGCCGTTGGCCACCGTCTGCGCAATCGAGGCGCCGAGCAGCGGCGACATGGTGGTGTGCCAAAATCCGGCCGAGGCGCGCGCGAACTCCAGGGCATCTTGTGGGATTTCGATCTTGGCGGCTTCGTTTTGCACGACGAAGGGTAGGGGCGCGCCGAAGCCGAAAGCGCCGCCCATTTGCGCGACGTCTTCCGGAGTCAGGTGCTTCTGAGCCATGCGCCCGAAGACCACGTTCAGGCTGCGGCCCATCGCGATCGCGAGCGTGGCGCACCACTTGTCACGACGTGGATCGTCGACGAGCTCGTCGGGCAAAATCCGGCTCTTGCCGCCGTGGTAGCACTGCTCGCTCTCCGCGTTCAGGCTGGCTCGCTCCACGAGCGCCGCGCCCGTGATGACCTTGAAGACACTGGCGGCGGGCGCTTCCGCGCGCACGTTGACGTCGAACGCCTCTCCCTGGTTCACGTGGCTCGCGTAGGCGAGCAGCTTGCCCGTCTTCACGTCCATGACGACCACGCCGCTCTCCGGCACGCGATACTTCTGCATCTGCGCGCGCGCCGCTCGCTGCACCACGGGGTCTAGCGTGAGCTCGGCAACTTGCCCGTCCTTCAGGGGCGCCATCACTCGTTGCGGGCGCAGATCCAGCCGCAGCAAGTCGAGGCCGTCGAGCTTCGGCGGCTCTTTACTTTTCGAACCGGCGCCGACCGCGCTAGACAGCTTCCGCAGTGGCGCGTCGATGGCGATGCTTCCACGCACCACCGGCACGAGCGCCACGATCACGCCCAGCGCCGCGCCGACTCCGATCCATCTGCGCAAGCCTCGCATCGGCTTCGGAAGTAACGAGCGGCGGGGGCTTGGGCCAACAAACGGAGGGCGCGCCCCGCAACTTAAATAACCAAAACGCGCAACGGCCCCGTGGCGTCCTAGCTCCGCGGCTCGCCCGCCGCTTCTTCCTCGGCGGCCTCTTCGGCCTTCATCTCCGCCTCACCACCGGGTGGCGGCGGATCCGTGTGCCAGCCGCGCGCGACGTGGCGCTCCGCGGCTTTCCGGTCGGTCTCCATCTGCCGTTCTAGCTGGTCCCGAGACGAAATCGCCATTTTGGTGCGGGCCTCCACGTCCTGCCAAATCGGCAAGACGGATTCCATGGCGCGGACGTTGTGCCGACGGAACACGTCGGCGCGCTCCTTCGCGTCGTAGGGCCTCACACCGAGCATCTCCAGCGCGTGGCGCCCGACCATGATGGCCGCCTCGAACGTCTCGCGCTCCACGATCTCCACGCCGAGGGAGCGGAGCCGCTGCCAGTGCCCTACGTTGCGCGCGCGCGCGACGATCTTGAGGGACGGGAAATGCTCGCGCACGTTCTCCACCAGCCGCACGCTCGCCTCCACGTCGTCGATAGCGACCACGAGCAGCTTGGCGCGTGACGCGCCGGCGGCGTGCAGCAGGTCGAGCCGAGTCGCGTCGCCGTAGTAGACGCGGAATTTGAAGCGCTTCAAAAGGTCAATCGTATCTGGGTCGTGATCGAGCACGGTGGCTTGCATACCGCTCGCGAACAGGAGCCGGCCCACGATCTGCCCGAAGCGCCCGAAGCCGGCGATGATGACGGGCCGGCCTTCGTCGACGATCTCATCGGCTTCCCGCTCTTGCTTCTGGCGCGAAAGCACGAGCTTGTCGTGCAAGATCATCAAGACCGGCGTGAGCGCCATGGACAGCGCGACCGCGAGCGTGAACAGCGCGTCCCAGTCGCCGGGCAACAGCTTCGCGGAGCGCGCCACTCCGAACACCACGAACGCGAACTCGCCGCCCTGCGCGAGCAGCGCCGCAATGAGCCAACGCTGCGCGTTGCCGATGCCCAGCGGCCCTGCCACCAGGCGGAGGGCCAGCACCTTCAGGACCTGGAAGCCGAGCACGAGCCCGAGCACGAACAGCGGTCGCGTCGTCATCAGCCCAAAGTCGATGCTCATCCCCACGGCGATGAAGAACAGCCCCATGAGGAGGCCTTTGAACGGCTCGATGTCGCTCTCCAGGGCGTGCCGGTACTCGGAGCCGGCCAAGAGCACCCCCGCCAGAAAGGCTCCTAGCGCCATCGAGATGCCGACGCTGGCCATGATCTGCGCGATACCGAGCACGAGCAGCAGCGCGAAGCCGGTGAACACCTCACGCAAGCCCGTGTCGGCGAGGATGCGCAAGATGGGTCGCGTCAGGAAGCGCCCGATCACGAACACGAGCGTCACTGCCCCCAGCACCTTCGCGGCGCCGAGCCAGCCGGAGCCGGACGCCGCTGCGCCCGGGGCGCGCTCGGCGAGCAGCGGGACCATCGCCAGCAGAGGGATCGCGGCGATGTCCTGGAAGAGCAGAATGGCGAACGATGTCTTCCCGACCGGCGTGGACAACAGGCTCTTTTCGCCCATGGTCTGCATCGCCACCGCCGTCGACGACAGGCCGAGGGCCAAGCCTGCCACCAGCGCTCCCTGCCAGGGCAAGCCCAGCGCCAAAAGCCCCAGGCCGAGCGGAATCGCGCAGGCGAAGAGCTGCATGGCGCCTCCGCCGAACACGCTACGTCGCATCTTCCACAGGTGGGAAGGATCCAGCTCGAGGCCGATCACGAAGAGCATCAGCACCACCCCGATCTCGGCAAAGTGCAGGGTGGACTCCGGGTCTTCCACGAAGCGCAGTCCGAACGGGCCGATGATGCAGCCCGCCGCGAGGTAGCCGAGCACGGAGCCGAGCTTGGAGCGGCTCGCGAGCGGCACGCAAATCACGGCCGCGGCCAAGTAGACGATGGCGTCCGATAAGATGCTGTGCTCGCTCACGACGTCGCCTCCACTTCCGTGCGCAGCGTTTCGATGCGACGGCGATACTCGCGGCCCATGCTGGAGAGCTCGGTGTCGCTCAAACGGTGCGAGCCCTGGACGACGATCGGCGGCTCCCAGCTCATCTGGCAAAAGCGCGCCGTTTGCTCGACGGGCGGAACGTAGTGCGAAAACGGCAAGCGGTGCATGCCGTCTGGACCGTATGCCGCGGGCTCGCCGCCCGTCGTCGTCACCCAGAGGCAACGCTTGCCGCGCAGGGCGTCACCCCCGTCTCCGTAGGCCCAGCCGCGCAGGAGCACCTTGTCGAACCAGTGCTTGAGCAAGCTCGGCGGCGCGTACCAATGAATCGGGTGCTGCCAGATGACGACGCGGGCGCGGGTCAGCGCTTCCTGCTCGGCCGGCACGTCGATGTCGAAGGCCGGGTACAGATCGTAGAGCGAACGCACCTCGAGCCCGTCCACGTCCTCCACCGCCTTCAGCAGCGCCTGGTTGGCGCGCGAGCGATCCGGATACGGGTGAGCGAAGACGAGCAGCAGCATGGAAGCTGCCTTAGCCTGAAATGCTTTTCGGCTAAACCCGGCTCACGGGACCAGCGCGAAACAGTAGATGCCGCCGTAACCGCCGCCCGACCCGACGATCGGATTGTTGGGGTCTGAGCCGCCATTCGTCTCCCCGACGCCTGTCACGCCCGCGCCACATCCGCCCTCGGTCTGGCCGGAAATCCAGTGAATGCGGTTCTGAACGGACCAAGAAAAGCCGATGCGCGGCCGCCCCGTGCCGGCCGCGGTGGTGCTGTTGTCGGAGCTGCTGCTCGTCCAATCCAAGCACGTTGCCATGTTGCCTTCGGCCGTGAACAGTGTGCCGTCGGTGCCTGAGCCGGTCAGAATGTGGTGGTTGTCGTCGGGGGGCGCGTTTGGGTTAGGGCGGTGGTTGCCGATCCCGAACTCGTTCGGCAAGTCTTCCTTGATGTCGGCGTCCGCGTCGGGGCGCGTTTTGATGAGCGCCGTCAGGCTCATCGCGACGACGCGCCCCGCTCGGTCGTACCAAGGTCCCTCACCGATCCGGTCTTTGGCGTGCACGGGTCCCTTCTTGGTGCTCAGAAATGCTCGCCACTGCTTGGCGCTCGCGCCGGGCATGGAAGATTCGGCGAGCTCCGCGCAGATCTTGTCCGCGCCCATCAACCCGTCGCCGGTGCCGTAACGCAGGTCGCCGCCGAAGCCCTTTTCGCTCTTCGCGAGGCGCTGCATACCCGCCATGCTGGTGACGAAAAAGCTGAACTTGTCGAGCGAGCCTGCGTCCCCGCCCGCGCCGCCGCCACCCGCCGCGCCCGCGGATCCGCCCGCGCCGCTGCCCCCGCTCGGTGCACCCGCACTGCCTCCGCTGGCGGAGCCGCCCATGGCGTTCACCCCCGCGGCACCGGCAGACGCGCCGGCGGTTCCGGAGCCCGAAGCGCCGGATGCACCGCCGACGGTGCTGGAGCTACCGGCCGATCCTCCAGCGCTCGCGCTGCCGCCCCCACCCGCGTTGTCGGCGGAGTCCGTGCCGCATGCGGCGAGACTTAGCCCCAAGCACAACGACACTGCACTATTCCGATAAAGAGCAAAGCTAGGTGGGCGCATGACCTGCATCTGTGACGACTAAAGGGCGGTTGCGATCACAAGTGGTAACGAATTATTTTGGGGAGGGGGCCTTGGACAGAAAACTCCGCAAAAGCTCGCGGGGCTCCGCGAAGTCGACGATAACTTCGCAGCTAACGGGAGCGCTTACCTTCGCTCCCTTGGAAGAAATGAGCGTCGCCACGCCCGCATCCACCGCGACCTTGGAGAGCTGAAGCCCAGGGGCAAGCTCCACCAGCAAGCCTTCCGGTGCCACCTGAGCCCGGCGCTGTTCCAGGTGCGTGAACACTCGGCCGGCCGCACCCCGTTCACTCACGCCCAGGCCTGCAACGAGGGGCTCCCTTCCGTAGCCCAAGTCCGGCGCCGCATCCGGATTCGTGTACACGAGCAGCGCGGAAAGCTCGAGGCCGGCGCCGCGGCAGACGCGAGTCTCGACGCGCCGCGCGCGGGAGAGCACGTCCCGCGGAATCGGCGCCTCGCGTAGCTCGGGGCTCACGCGCGGGCTCGGCTCGAGCGGACGCATTTGTTTCACCACGAAGCGCGCCGGCTTCTGCCCCTGGCGCAACGCCGGCCAGCCCTCCGCGACGCGCCGGAACTCGAAGTCCAGCACCAGCGCGCGACGCTGCTGCGCTGCCGGGACCCCGGCGTTCTCCTCCGCGAGTTGCTGGCGAGTGAGCTTCTCTGCGAACACATACAGCTCGCGCAGCTCGGCATCGCTCATGACGTGCTCGCCGGGCTTGGTCAGCGACGAGGGAGTTTGCCTCGACACGGCCCCCGCCTTCACCCGCGAGCTCTCCGGGATCACGACCCGGTCCGTTGGAGGGTTCGTCACGCTCACGGCTCCGGGTTGCGCGTCCACCGCGAGCTCACCCCCGCTCGGCCCGAGCGTGAACGTGAACACGCCGTTCGCTTGCTCCAGCTCGTCGTCGAAGCGCGCGTGAATGAGCACGGCCATGTCCGCGGCCAAATGATCGATGCGGTTCTGGTGCCGCTCCTCGAAAGCTTCGAAGCTGAAGTAAGACGCCCACGTCTTGCGCACCGCGTCCGCCACGCTGTTGCGCTTTTCCAGCTCTTTCGTAGCCTTGCGCGGCACCAAGAAGCCCGTCACGGAGTCGTAAAGACCGGCGCCATTGAAGCCTTCGATGTCCTCGACCGTGCTGGAAGAGCGGAAGCGCAAGCCTTGGTCCGGCGAGTACGCCGCGAAGTGCGCGGGCAAGACCCGCTCTAGCTCCGCTTCCAGCGCCGCCGGGAGAGGCGCCTTCCGCACCATGCGCGCGACGCCGCCCTGGCGCACCACGGCGGCGATCGCGCCGAGCGCGTTCGGCTCCTGGTAGCTCTTCGCCAAATCTCGGTCTTGACGGCTGGGGAACTTCGCGACGAACTCCTCCGCGCCCTCCAACGCCAAAAATCTCAGCTTCTTGAACTTTTGAAAGTTGTCGTCGGCGAGCAGCGCCGTCAACTCGGCACGCAGCGGGGCCAGGTGCTCGCGGTAGGCGCGAATCGTGAGCCCGAGGGGGCGATCCGGCACGTCCACCTGCAGCGTGCCCGCGCCGCTTGGGACGGGGGCCAAGCCGCGCAAAAGTCTGACCATGCCCGTGTTTTTGCCGCCGATCAGCGGCGCAAGCTTCGGCAAACGCTCGAGCGGCACCTGCGATAGCTCCACGAGGTACGGCGCGCGCTGCCAATCGACTGTCGCCACCGTCGGCGGCTCGGTCTTCGCGGCGTCCAGGAAGCGCGCATACTCGGTCTCGGTCAAGCGATGCAAACGCAAAAGCCCCGCTTCCGCCGAGAGCACGACGGGCGCGCGGCTGCGAACCAAGTCCTGCACTTCCGGATCGTCGAGCACGCCGCCGCGGTACGCGTTGACGATCTGCCGGCTCTTCGCGAGCAAGTTCAGATGCGCGAGCGGTGTTTGCGGAATCGCGGTCACGAGCCCGCGTGCCTGCGGCAAGTACTCTGGCAACGCGCCCAGCAGCAGAATGTCTTCCGGCTCCGCGTCGGCCAAGCGCGACAGCTCACGAAAGGCCTTCAAGCGCCCCGCCACGATGCCGCCCGTGTACACCTGGGTCTCGCCCGGCACGCTCACGTCCGCATACGTGAGCACTCGCCCCATGAGAGTCGGCCGCTGCGCCTCGAGCTCGCGTCCCACCGCCAGCTGCTCCGGCGAGCGCGCGAACCAGTGCAACTTACCGCGCGCCTCCGGGGGCACGGCCGCGTCTAGCGCCTCCCAGAACACGAGCACGTCTGCCACGCGCGCGGGGTCCGCGTACTCAATCTCGAACCCCCACCGCTCCGGCCGCCCGGGCCGCGCCGTGACGTGAATCAAGCTGCCCGCGCCGAGCTCGCGCCCGCTCGCGAGCAGGCTCAGCTCATAGAAGCGCTTCGAGTACAGTCGGCCGTCGGTGAGCTCGAGCCCTTCCGGCAGCTCACCTTCGTGCGACCACGCCCACTGCCGCGCCTCCTCGGGCGTCGCGAACGAGCGCGGCGCGAGCGGCGGCAAGCCCGGCACGGTCTGCCCATTGAACTGCCGAAACCACGCCCACTCGTCGTGAAAGCGATAGTACCGCCCATCCAAGAAGTGGATGCGACGCCGAGCCGAGTCCGAAAAGCCCGTGATCACGAACTTTGCCCCCGACAGCAGCGGTTGCTCCGCCGGAGCCGCCGCCGACAACGTCAAAAGCTCCCGCACCGATGCAATGCGCGTGGTCGTGTAATCCCGGAATTTCGGGTCATTCGTCACCACCTGCGGAGTCGACACGGGCGCCCGTCCACACCCCGCCGCGCAGGCCAAGCTCAACCAAACCAACCAAGACGTATCGCGCACGAACAGCACGTACGCACGAACGTATCAAAAGTTTGGTCGCGCCACGCTGTTAACCCCCGGCGAGAAACTCGGCCGGTCCTCAGGGGGCAATTCGTAGCAGGGCGCGTCCGTCCCACACCCACCGACGCCGGCTCAGAGCCGTTGCTTGCCGGCCGTCGCCCCACCGCGGCGCTCGAGCAGCCACCGCTATAGCTCTCGAGTCAGCTCCAACATCGTCTGGCGGAACCCGACGGAGGCGAACAGCTTCTGCGCCGCGAGGTTCTGGACCGCGGTGTGGAGCACCACGCGAGGCGCGCCGCGCGCTTTCATTTCCGTCAGCACGCGCTCCAGCAGTTGCTTGCCGACGCCTCTTTGCCGCGCGGACTCCGCCACGAGGACGTCGTGAAGGGCGCAGTGTTTGTCCAACAACGCGTTCCAATCACGCGGCTCTTCCCGCGCGTAGGCGTAGCCGACCACCTTGCCGTCCAACTTGGCGCAGAGAATGAGCGCCTTGGGGTTGCGGAGCTCCTCATTGAACCACGCCTCGTAGCCACGTTCCGGATCTTTGATGTGCAAGAAGCGCTTCGCGTCGAAGGCGAGGTGCTGGCGCACGAGCTCCCCCGCGAGCTTGGCGACATCGGGGAGGTCGCTCGTGGTGACTTTCTCGATCTCGACGGGCACGCTCGGAGTCTACGCAAATTCAGGGGACTTTGCGACGCCTGCGTTTAACGCCGACGCGCCGCACCGTTTCGATGAAGCGCGCGACGGCGGGGGACGGGTCCGCGCTGCGCCAGACGAGGCGAAGCTCCGTCGTCGGAGAGCCGATGAGCGGGCGGAGCACGATGTCCGCGCGGCGTTGCTCGCGCACGGACTCGGGCAGGATGCTCAAGCCGAAGCCCGCCGCGACCAGCGCCAGCACGTCTATCTGCGGAGCTTCTTGCACGATGTTCGGCGTGAAGCCGGAGTCGCGACAGAAGCTGACGAGGAGGTCGAAGAAGCCCGGGCCACGCGCGCGCGGGAAGAACACGAACGGCTCGCGCGCGACGGCGCTGAGCGAGATTCGCTCTCGGATCGCCAGCCGGTGGTCGGCGGGCAAGGCGAGCACGAGCTTTTCGTTGCGGATGTTCTCGGAGGCGAGCTGGGGCTCGTGCAGTGCGCCGCGCACGAAACCGACGTCCAGGTCACCGCGCTTGAGCGCATCGATTTGATCCCCCGGGGCGAGCTCCCGCACCTCTATCGCGACGTCCGGCGAGCGCTCTCTGAAGGCGCGCAGCAGCTGAGTGAGACCGCTGTACGCGAGCGATGACGGATAGCCGATCGACATGCGTCCGCGGTGACCCGCGCCCGCGCGGCGTGTTTCGCGCACCGCGAGCTCTACCGACTCCAACAGGCTGCGCGTGTGCTCGAGCAGGGTAAGACCCGCGGCAGTGAGCTCGACCGGCCGCCGCGAGCGATCGAAGAGCGGGTATCCGAGCTCGGATTCGAGATCTTGCAGCTGCTTGCTGAGCGGTGGCTGCGCGATGCCCAGCCGTTCGGCGGCGCGACCGAAGTGCCGCTCCTCTGCGACCGCGGCGAAGTAACGAAGGTGGCGCAGGTCCATCGACTAACCCCCGGAGTGAGGGCGAGCGCGCGGGGAGAGCTCGTGACCAAATGTGTCGGACGCCGGGTCAATCATACCTAAAAGGTATCATACCCCCCACTCCCATATATTGGACGTTACCGTCCCTGGTCTCTACAAACCCCGCCTCTCCATGGTTCGCCGCGTTTTGGTGCAGCAATGTGGCTAGTTCGAGTGGCGCTGCAGCGCCCGTACACCTTCGTCGTGATGTCGCTGCTCATCATCGTGGTCGGCGTGCTGTCGATCGTGAAGATGCCGACGGACATCTTCCCGAACGTCGACATTCCCGTGATTTCGGTGGTGTGGAACTACGGTGGTTTGCCGCCGGAAGAGATGGAGCGTCGGGTCACCAGCAATTTCGAGCGCTTCCTCACGACCGTCGTGAACGACATCGACCACGTGGAGAGCCAAACGCTCACCGGCGTCGCGGTCGTTAAAATCTTCTTTCAGCCGCACGCGAAGATCGAAGAGGCCATCGCGCAGGTCACGGCCGTCTCGCAGGGCGCGGTCCGGCAGATGCCCCCCGGCGCCACGCCCCCGCTGATCATCCGATATAGCGCGTCGAACGTCCCGATTTTGCAGCTGGCGCTGGGTAGCGAAACGCTCAGCGAGCAGCAGCTGTTCGACATGGGGGTGAACTTCGTACGTGCGGATATCGTCACGGTGCCAGGAGCGCAGGTACCGTGGCCCTATGGCGGCAAGCAGCGCCAGGTCATGATCGACATCGACCCCAAGCGTCTGTACGCGTGGGGCCTTTCGCCACGGGACGTGAACACGGCGCTGGGCCTGGGCAACGCGGTGCTGCCCTCGGGCACGGCCAAGATGGGCGCCCAGGAGTACCCGGTGGTGCTCAACGCCAGTCCCGAGCTGCTGGAGGAGATCGGGCAGATTCCGATCAGAACCGTGCGCGGAACCACCGTCTTCGTGCGGGACGTCGCCAACGTTCGCGACGGCAACTCCCCGCAAACGAGCATGGTGCACGTGGAGGGTCGTCGCTCCGTGCTCATGAGCATCATGAAGCTCGGCAGCGCGAGCACGCTCGACGTGGTGGCGCGCATCCGCGAAATGCTCCCCGCGACGATGGCCAAGGTGCCCCCGGAGATCAAAGCGTCTCTACTCTTCGACCAGTCACTGTTCGTACGGGCAGCGGTAGACGGCGTGGCCAAGGAGGCGGCCATCGCGGCCGCGCTCACGGCGCTGATGATCTTCCTGTTCCTCGGAAGCTGGCGGAGCACCCTCATCGTCGTCGTGTCGATCCCGCTCTCGATCTTGGTGTCGATCAGCATCCTGTACGCGATGGGTCACACCTTGAACGTGATGACCCTCGGCGGCATGTCGCTCGCAGTGGGCATTTTGGTGGACGACGCCACGGTGGCGCTCGAGAACATCCACCGCAACATGGCGCAGAAGAAGCCGTTTTTGCAGGCCATCATCGACGGCGCGCAAGAGATCGCGGTCCCCGCGCTCGTTTCGACGCTCTGCATCTGCATCGTGTTCGTGCCGGTGGCGTTCATCACCGGTCCCGCCAAGTACCTGTTCGCGCCCATGGCGCTTGCGGTGGTCTTCGCGATGCTCACGAGCTACCTGCTGTCGCGCACCCTGGTGCCGACGATGGTGCGGTACCTCTTGGAAAAGGAGGCCGCCGCGCACCACAACGCTGGCCACGACTCGAACCGCACCGGCTTCTTCGCCGCGTTCGAGCGGGGCTTCGAGCGCCTTCGTGACTGGTACGGCGGCTACTTGGCGTTGGTGTTGCGGCACCGTCCGCTCACGATCGGCGTCTTCGCGACCTTCGTCGTCGCGTCCCTCGCTTTGTTCCCCCTCATTGGTCGCGACTTCTTCCCGAGCGTGGACGCCGGCTTGATCAAGCTTCACGTGCGCGGTGTCCCCGGCACTCGCATCGAGGAAACAGAGCGCCACATCGCGAACATTCAGAGCACGATCCGCGAGGTGATCCCGCCCGCGGAGATTGAAACACAGATCGACAACATTGGCGTACCTTACAGCGGCATCAACCTCTCGCTCAGCGAGGGCGCGCTCATCTCGTCGGCGGACGGCCAGATCATGGTGTCGCTCAAAGAGGGTCACGGCAAAACCGCGGACTACGTGCGCACGCTGCGGACCAAGCTGAACCACGACTACCCGGAGTCCACGTTCTTCTTCCTTCCCCCGGACATCTCGACCCAGGTCTTGAACTTCGGTTTGCCCGCGCCGATCGACCTGCAGGTAGTGAGCGCGCCCGGTCGTGAGCAGGAAGCCTACAACTTGGCGGAGAAGCTCCGTCGCAAAGTGGAGGCGATCGCCGGAACGGCAGACGTGCGGCTCGCGCAGGTGACGCGCGTCCCCGCGTTGAAGGTCAACGTGGACCGCACGATGGCGAGCCAGTTCGGCCTCTCCGTGCGCGACGTCGCGAGCGACCTCCTCGTTTCGCTCTCCTCCAGCGGGCAGGTGGCGCCGAACTTCTGGGTGGATCCGAAGCGCGGCGTGCAATACCTGGTCGCGGTGCAGACCCCGCAGTACAGCGTGGACTCCATCGACGCGCTGAAGCAGACCCCGATCTCGACCGGGGGAACGCCGCAGTTCTTGTCCAACATGGCGCAGGTGAGCCGCACGTTCAACGCCGCCAACATCACCCACTACAACGTCGCGCGGACGTACGACGTGCACGCCAACGTCGACGGCGTGGACCTCGCCTCCGTCGCGGACAAGCTGAAACAGCTCGTGGCGGAGACGAAGCCGACCTTGCCGCGCGGCGTGCAACTCGCGCTCAAAGGCCAAGTGGAGAGCATGGAGACGTCGTTCACCGCGCTCGGCTTCGGCCTGCTCTTCGCGGTGCTGCTCGTCTATCTGCTCATCGTCGTCAACTTTCAGTCGTGGCTGGACCCGTTCATCATCTTGATGGCGCTCCCGGGCGCGCTCGCCGGCATCGCGTGGATGCTGTTCGTCACCCACACCACGTTCAGCGTGCCGGCGCAGATGGGGACCATCATGTGCGTCGGGGTCGCGACCGCTAACAGCATTCTGGTCGTGAGCTTCGCCAATCAACAGCGCAAGCAGGGCATGGACGCGCTCGCGGCGGCGCTGGCGGCGGGGATGACGCGCCTTCGCCCGGTGATGATGACCGCGCTCGCGATGATCATCGGCATGCTGCCGATGTCTCTCGGGCTCGGCGAAGGCGGCGAGCAGAACGCTCCCCTCGGTCGGGCCGTCATCGGCGGGCTGATCTGCGCCACTGTTTCCACCTTGTTCTTCGTGCCGGTGATGTACTCGCTCTTGCGCCGCGAGGCGCCTCGGGAAATCGTGTTGGAGGAAGCCCAGTGACCACGGAAGAGACTCGTTCGCCCCGCCCCAGCGACGCCCCTAAAGAGGATCTCGGTTTCGCGTTGCCGGAGCCGGCCCGGCTCTCGCGCGGGCGCGCCCTGACCCTCGGTGTCATCGGTTTAGCGGTGCTAGGCGGCGCCTTCGTGCTGGCGTTCGCTCCGCGCAAGTCCGCTCGAGCCGAGCTCGAGACGCGCGCGGCCGAGGCGGACCGGGCTGCGCCGCGCCTCACCGTCGCCCCCGCGAAGCTGGTCGCGAGCGAGCGCAACTTGCGGCTCCCCGCCAACATTCAACCGCTGGAGGAGGCCGTCATTTACGCGCGGTCGAGCGGGTACGTCGGTCGTTGGCTCGTGGATTTGGGCGACAAGGTGAAGGCCGACCAGCTGCTCGCCGAGATCGAGACGCCAGAAGTGAATCAGCAGCTCGCGCAGGGCCGCGCGCA